>PFBU01000088.1:0-159 GCA_002773185.1 Candidatus Magasanikbacteria bacterium CG10_big_fil_rev_8_21_14_0_10_36_16
CTAATTCTTTATTTAATTCTAGACCTGCGAATTTGTCTTTAATACCAATCACTTGTCTTACATATCCAGCTTCAATCAAGGCTATGGCGATTTCTTTGTCTAGGTTATTGAATTTGTTTATATTATCTGCCAAAATTGTAGCTTGTCTTTTCTCAATCA
>PFBU01000088.1:198-1870 GCA_002773185.1 Candidatus Magasanikbacteria bacterium CG10_big_fil_rev_8_21_14_0_10_36_16
CAACAATAATGCTATTTCTTTGTTTAATTCTAGACCTGCAAACTTGTCTTTATTTAGAATAACACATTCTGTATTTGAACCATCAATTAAAGCTAGCGCAACTTCTTTATCTAAACCTACAAATTGATCAATATAATCAATAAAAAAATCATAGTTTCGATATTTGGCAGCTTTTAGTAAAAAATCCTTATTAAAATTTATACCTACAAACTTTTCCCTACTTCTCATCAAAACATCATGACCTCCTCTATCAATAAAAAGTAGCGCTAATTCCTCATCCAACTCCAAACCATTAAACATTTCTATGTTTTCAATAACAAAACTACCAAAACCATAATTAATCATATCTCCTGCAAAATCTCTATCAAAATCTGTAAATTTTTCTATGTAATAAAAAAGAACTTCAGATTGATCTGAACGCAATAAAATCTTAGCCAATTTATTGTCAAAATCCAAGCCCAAAAATTTATCTCTATTTTCAATAACTATCATTCCACGAACATCAAAGATCAAACTATAAGCTATTTCTTTATCTAAACCAACAAATTTTTCTAGATTATCTATTATCCCTTGAGACTGATAAAAATTTATCATTTCCCTCGCAAAATCTTTATCAAATATTAAATCTGGAAATTTTTCCTCATTTTTAAAAATCAAATCAGACGCTTCTAAACGAACCATCTCATAGGCAATTTCCTTATCTAGAAAATTATATTTATCAAAATTATCAAAAAAATATTTTATTTTCTCTGAATTACCCCCGAATAACAACTCATGAGCTTCATAACAATCTTTCCCTTGTCGATTAAAATCATGCAACTCTCTTTCAATATCTTCTTTACCAGAAATTTTTTCTCTATAATTTGATCTTATAGACATAATCTAAATTATTTTTATAAAAAAATAAATAATTAGTTAAACTAATTTCTTCCTCAAAATTTCTTCTACAATTTTTGGATCAGCACTTCCTTCACTTGCTTTCATGACCATTCCAATCAAAAACTTGATAACAGTATCTTTGCCAGCTTTTACTTGAGCAACTAGGTCTGGATAATTTTTTATTACATCGTCAACGATGCTTTCAATCTGTCCACTATCAGAAACTTGCCCCCAACCTTTTTCTTCCAAAATATGAGTAGGGTCTTTATCTACTTCTAGTCCTACCATAATAAGCAAAATCTTGTAAGCATTGGTACCATTTACTTTGTTGTTATAAATAAGAGCAATCAACTCTGCAAAATTCTCAGCTGAAAATCTGACATCAATTATACTCATATTTTTTTCTTTTAGTATCCCTAGAAGTTTACTAGTAAGCCAAGCACCTGCCAGACGACTAATCTTTTGTGGGACATTCTCAGCTTTGTTTTCTGACTCTGGCATAGAATCCAACCATTCAACAAGTTCACTCATTACTTTTTCTGTAAAATTGGCAAGTTCTTTATCATCAGTCAAAATTTTGGCATCAGAAAAAGAAAGAAAATATTCTTCATTGAAACGTTTACGCTTTTGTGAAGGTAATTCTGGTAAAGAAATATTGCCAGCGATTTGCAAAGGATGAAATGGAGGGATATCTGGATCTGGAAAATAACGATAGTCAGCTGCATTTTCTTTGGTACGTTGCATCACTGTTTCTTGTTTACTATCATCCCAACCGCGAGTCTGTTGAACCCAA
>PFBU01000088.1:1884-9866 GCA_002773185.1 Candidatus Magasanikbacteria bacterium CG10_big_fil_rev_8_21_14_0_10_36_16
GCCTTTTTATTTCAAAATCAATACCACGCTCCACAGCTTTGAAAGAATTAAGATTTTTTAATTCTACTTTGTTATTTAATTTTGTTCCATTTAGTGGCTTGACTACCCCATCAACTATTTCAAAACTACCAACTTCCTGAACAGAGATATTGGCTTCACAACGCATTTGGCCCTTTTCCATATCAGCGTCACTCACACCCAAATAACGCACAATACTGCGTAATTCTTGGCAATAGGTCTTAGCTTCCAGCGCTGATTTGAAATCTGGGTCAGTCACAATCTCAACCAAAGGCACTCCAGCTCGATTGAAATCCACAAGAGTACTTCCTCCCTCTCCATGATTCAACTTCGCAGTATCTTCTTCTAGATGAGCACGAGTAATACCAATCTTAGCTGTATCACGAATAGTATTTTCTCCAGTAAAATCTAACTCAATGTAGCCATGTTCGGCAATTGGCTCCTCATACTGAGAAATTTGGTAACCTTTTGGTAAATCTGGATAAAAATAATGTTTACGATCAAACTTGGAAAAATCCAAAATATGACAGTTTAGCGCTTTTCCGACCATGACTGTCCAAGCAATAGCTTTTTTATTGGGTACTGGCAAAGTACCAGGATGAGCTAGACAAATCTCACAAATGTTCTTATTTGGAGTATCTATATTAGGATTATTAGTACAAGAACAGAACATTTTTGAGTTAGTTTTGAGCTCCACATGCACTTCCATGCCGATAATAGGTACGTATTGTTTCATAGGTTTAATTTATCCTGAGCGAAGCGAGGGATCCCTGCCTGCCGGCAGGCAGGTTTCCAAAAACAAAGCATTTTTATTTTATTACCCTTGGCTTTACTCTAAAAAATATTTTTAAATAATTATAAGATAATTTGATTGTAACACGAGATTGGACAAAAGAAAAGACCCCTAAAAAGAGATCTTTTCGTAGTAATCTTTGAAAAAATCAGACAATTTCTTCCTTTAACAATTCTTGTGGATCTTGTTGTTTTAAATCACAATATAATACAGTAGGTACTACCATTCCAAAAGGAATAATAGCCAAAGTCAACAAAAGCATAATCACTGTATAAAAAATGGTATTACCAAAGAGCATACCAAACAACCAATTCAAAACTGCAAAAATGATATAAAGTAAAAATGATGGCAAAAACAAACGGATAAACACCGACCAGACTCTACCTCTAACTATTTTTACGCTAGAAACAACAGCCGACAAGCCACGTCCATTTTCCAAAGCCAAATCTACCAAGACAAAAGAAAACCAGATATAAACCAAAACTCCCAATAAGATTATCAACCAAAGTCCAATAAAAACTACTACAAAATTAACATAACCCATTATACTAAATAGATAAAAAACGTATAAAATAATAGCTGGGATAGCCAAAAAAACAAAAGTTGCTAAATTTCTAAAAGTCAAAAAGAAAGAATCTTTGATATTGTTCCAAAATTTTGGTATTGGCTGTCCAAGATAATGTAAGCCGGCTACTTTTATAAATGACAAACTCAAGATAAAACCTAAAATAGAGAAAAATATAGAAGAAAAAAGATAAATAATAACTTTAACATAAACATTTGGTATCAAAAGTGACAATAGTGGTTTTGAGGTATTGAAAAAAGATAGAAGCACAGATAAAAACAAAAATACCAATAAATAAGGAACAAATTTTTTCAAAGTACTAAAGTAAACATGAAAACTTTTTACAATAAGACTACCAATAGGAGGTACCATAAAATTATTTTAAATTAATTTTTTTATTTCTTCCCATAGTATAGCATGAATTTCAGGAATTGTTAAATTAGCATTGATTTTTTTCCAGTCTAATTCTTCACCTATTCTCAAATGAGCTTGTCTAACTTTTTCTAACAATTCTTCATCAGTTTCATGCTTATGATTTTTTTCGGTACTTTCTGTAAAACGTTCTCCATCAAAAAGAAAATCTAGATCTTCTTTTAATAAGTGCGAGTTGATTAATTTCAAATATTCTTCATCAACTCCAGCGCCAATTCCCCAACAAATTCCTGTGCCAGTATAGTCTTCGGCAATAATATTGACACCACTTTCTAACTTCTCTTTCAAAGTTGATTCATATTGGGTACGGTTTAGTGCATAAATAGTTTGAATCTCACGAGGTGCCAAATTATATTTATTACCTTCACGCAAATAATTATTCAAAATTTTTCCAGAAGGATCCAAATCATAAACTGGATATTTCATGTATTCAGCCTTGTGACCTTCACTCTGTAATTTTTCCACCAACAATTTAGCTTGAGTAGTTTTACCCAAATTGTTTATACCGTGCAATACTACAAATAAACCTTTTTTCATAAACTATCTTCTTTAAAAAATTATCTCAATTGTATCTCTATTTATGAGAATATTTTACAAAACTAAAATATTCTCTATTATCTCTATCCACTTCCTGCCAAATATTTTTATCAATCTCTGGAAAAAAAGTATCACCATCTACAAACTGATGAACTTCAGTAATAAATAATTGATCAGCTTTATCAATCGTTTGTTTATAAATACTAGCTCCTCCAATTATAAATACATTTTCACTTTTATATTTTTCAAGAGCTTCATCAATTGATGAATATATTTCAACATTTTCAGGAACTTCATAATTTTCATCGCGTGTTACCACAATATTTTTGCGATTGGACAATGGACGAAATTTGACTGGGATAGATTCCCAAGTATTACGGCCCATAAGAACAATACTACCACTCGTAACATCTTTGAAATGTTTCATATCTTCTCTAATATTCCAAGGCAAAGCATTGTTTTTTCCAATGCAATTATTTTCTGAAATAGCGACGATAATTGAAAGCATAAATTTTTATTATTAAACAGCAATATCAAATTTAATTCTGTCAAAACTTTCATAAACAACAACTTTGGTATCTTCAGCTTTCCAATCGAAAATAGAGGTAAAGTTTGTAGTTTCTAATTTTGGTAATTGATACTTATTTGGATCACGACTCAGTTGTTCTTTGGCACCTTCCGTATGGTTTTTGTAAATATGAGTATCACCCAAAAAACCAACCAAACGACCCTCACCTAAACCAGCTTCTTTAGCTAAAAGATGTAATAACAAGCCATAACTAGCAATATTAAAAGGAAGACCAAGCATTGTATCCACTGATCTTTGATTCCACATTAGATTCAATTTGTTATCAGTCACTGTTACTTGAAAAGCATAATGACAAGGAGGAAGAGCCATTTTAGCAGCATCCATAGGGTTCCAAGCACTCACGACCATTCTTCTATCATCTGGTTTGTTTTTCAAACTTTCTACCACATATTTTAGTTGGTCAAAACCTTGTCCAGAATAATTGCTATCATAGTTATAATAAGGAGCACCAAAATGTCGCCATTGAAAACCATAAACAGGACCTAAATCTCTTTCTTCTGCCATTCTTTTTTTACTTATCTCATCATGTCCATAAAGTGCTTTTTCAGGATTTGACCATTCATCCCAAATATGACAATTTCTATCAATCAACCATTGTTTGTCAGTGATTCCTTTGATAAAAAATTCTAATTCTGTTGAGATTACTTTGAAAGGCATTTTCTTGGTTACTAAAAGAGGAAAACCAATACTCATGTCGTGTTCAAAAATAACACCTGATATAGAAATTGTACCAGTTCCTGTTCTGTCTGTTTTTTCTATTCCACTATCTAATATTTTTTTGACAATGTCTAGATATGACTTCATAGAAATAAAATTTGGTTACTGTTTTCTTTAATCTGTTTATAAGCCTCCTTTATTTGATTTGGATCTTCAAAATGATTTTTAGCATCCGTCACATTCCAATCATTTATTTTTCTTCTTACGTCATGCAGAACTTTATTAGACACTCCATCAGTTTCTTCTTCTTTCAAAATATCTGCAATATTTTTTATTTGCTCAGCCACGACAGGATGTTCTGCTTCTAACACTTGATTATAAGCATCTATTGTTTTTTCTTTATTACCAAAATAATCAACTGAATCTTTAATGTTTTGTTCATTTATCAAATCCTTAATTTTTTTAGCAGTAACACCAGAAAAATTTTCTTCCTTAGGGAAGGTCTCTTTTATAATGTTTTTTATTTTTTGAATTTGTTCTTTTTCTATATTAGAAAATTCTTTGTTTTCATTGGTATCACCTACAGAACCATCACCATATTCTCCATTTTTTTCTCCACTAGCAACTGATTCTTCGCTATCATTAGCTCCTTTACCATTATTTTCTAAAACGGAGTCTTCTCCATCATCACTACCTTTTTGTCTAACTTCTACTGTCAAGGGTGGGGGAATATCCTTTTGTTTAAATTCTTGTTTATTCTCTGTCGTTACTATGCTCAAATTTTTTTCCATCAAGTTTACAGCCCTGTTCAATTCTTCTCCATCTGTCAAATATCCTTTCCTTATATTCTTAATAATAATATCTAACCCGTCTTCCACATTGTCTAATTCATTCAAAAAAAGATTCAAATTTTTGATACCTTTTATTTCATCTTCTGATAAATTTTCTAAAGAAGTTACAATTTTATCAAACTTGTGTTTGATACTTTCTCCATTTAAAAAAACATCTTCTAATTTAGTCTGTATTTCCTGAGTAAGATTTTTTACTCTTTCTTTTATTTCATTTATCTGTTCATTTTCTACCTCAGGTCCTTCCTTCTTTCTTGGCTTAATTACTGATTCTACATTACCACTATTATCACTTGGTGTTTTTTCTTTTGATGTAGCTTGATTTGTATTAAAAGATTTATTTTTTTCCTCTTGTTTTCTTGCATATCCTTCATCGTCTTTTACTATTTGTTCGTGAACTTGCTTGAAAGCTTCTTTTATTTGGTTTGGGTCTTGAAAATGATCTTTGCTATCCGCTACATTCCATTCATTTATTTTCTCTCTTATCCCTTCAGCATAGCGATCTTCATCGTCTTCAGGCAATTGTATTCCTGATTCTACTAATACATCCTTTATTTTATTTCGTTGTTCGTTTTGAATCCTCAATGACTCCGATACCTCAGGGCTAATGATTCTTTTGTTTTGAACAGGCTCACTCTCTCTTGCATTAGTAGCCTGGACAGTCTCTACCGGTGTTTTACCAAAATTTTCCAAAGTAGCTTTTGCTTCCTCATAGGTAACAAAATATTGAGGGTCTTGACCATTTACCTCAAAAACAAAATTAGTTCCCTCTGGACCTTCTCCAGGATTCTTTGGGTGAACCAACATATGAGTTCCAGGAACTTCTTTTGGAGGGACTCTTCTTGGTTCGGGTGCAATATTGATATTTGCAGTTGTTGTTTTTTCAGCAGTCACCTTGCCATCTTCGACAGTGCCTGAAAAAATTTTGTACTCTGCCAAAGACCCCATAGCTTTTTTAGAGGCTAAATTGACTTCTTCTTTCAGAGCCTGAGCCTCGGTAGATAATTCATCATCGCCTCCTAGAGCTTCAATTTCTACTTGCAAAGCATCAATGGCTTTTCCATCTTGTACAGCCGAATCAACCATTGTATCCTCCACATCTGTTTGAACATCTTTTAGCATCTCTCCTGCCTGTTCATTTTCCGCAGGTACTTCAATTTGATCTTTACTTTCTAGATAAGCCACTTCTTTTTCCCATCTTTTACCTTTACCAAATTTATCCAAAAATTTATCCCAAAGACCTGGCTTTTTTACCTCTGCCTTTGGAACTTCTGATGTTTCTTTTTGTTTTGGAACTTCTAAGTTTGTTGTCATATTCATATAATCCAATTAAGTATTATTAATAAAAAATCTTATAATTCAGAAATCTTTTTTCTTACTTCTTCTATTTCTTTGTTAGTTTTCTTCTGGCACACTTTCTTTTGCAAGTCTTTTATTTTACTTTTTATTTCTTTGTCTTTCTTTTGAAATGAAGAAAAAATATTCATAGTTTTATTCAAAATATTTTTCAAAGAGGCTTTGTTCATAAGATATATAATTAAACTTTATTTTAAAAATTTTTTCCGCGTCTATCCGCGTAAAAGTCAGCGCAAGTCAGCGTCAAAACGAACCCGTACTCCCAAATCCTCCCCTGTTCCCTTCTTCCATTTTTTCTACTTCTACAAAATTACCACTATCAATACGTATAAACATACCTTGGGCGATACGTTCACCTTTTTCTACCACTACTTCTTCATCGGTAAAATTGTAAACTGACAATAATATTTCATCATTTTCACCACAATAATCTCGATCAATAGTACCAACACCATTGGCGAGCATCAGACCTTTTTTCTTAGCCAAACTAGAACGTGCGGACAAAATAAGTCCATGACTTTCTGGTGTTTTGATAATGAAATTACTAGGCAAAAGTGCCAAAGATTTTGGTGCAATTTTCATTTCTTCACGAGAATACATATCAAAAGCAATCGAGCCTGATGTTTTGTATTCAGGCATTGGCAGACTTTTATCAACACGTTTAATTTTTATGTCCATAATCTGCTAAAATATTTTCTATTTGTGAGTAAAGTTCTTCAATTGTCCCATCGTTATTAATTGTTTTTTCTGCCTTACCTCCAAGTTCCTTGATAAGCATATCAGCTTCAGCTTGTTCATCAAGCAAAAACTGCTCAAAAGTTTTGTCTTTTTCATCTGGATTTTCTTGACGCTTGACCATTCTTTCCCAGCGTGTTTTGGATTCAGCGGTAATGTAAATAAGATGAAAACCTTCCAAATTTTGTAAATAAGTAATGTCAGTCGGACGTCTGATACCATCAACTATTACCAAATCATTTTCATCACGCTCAACATCCTTGGCAATAACATTGCTCATCACATCTTGTCCAAAATTTTCACGCAAAACTTTGGAAACAAGCTGTAAATTTTCACGATTTTTTTCTACATAAATTCTATCAAGTACATCACGTAACATAGTAGAAAATCTATAAGTATTACATTGATATTTTTCTTGTAAATATTTTGCAAGTGTTCCTTTACCAGCAGCCAAGTCACCAACAAAACCTAAAATTATTTTTGACATATTTTTTATTCTTTATTTTTTGTTTCTTCAGAAACAAATTGACGACAAACAACTCCTGCGGCATCAAATATTCTGCGCGAAGCTACAAAGATATCTTCGTCATGGTATTTATCACTTTCAAAGACTACCTCTGTAATCCCATTTTGGACAATTGTTTTGGCACATTCATTACAAGGAAAAAGCGAACAATACAATTTACAATTCTTTGGTTGTTTGCTGGAATTATATATTGCATTTTCTTCAGCATGACAAACATATGCATATTTAGTATCAGACAACTTCTCACCTTCTCTTTCCCAAGGTAATTTATCACTATCAATACCTCTAGGGAAGCCATTATAGCCCAAGCCAATAACCACATTATCTTTATCAGCTATTACAGCTCCTACCTGAGTAGAAGGATCTTTAGAGCGCAAGGCTATGACATGTGCTATACGCATAAAACATTCATCCCAAGAAATAAAATCTTTACGAGGTTCTGTAGTCATAATAAAAGTTTAAAAATATAATTAAATTTTAACAAAATTAAGCCACTACCGCAAGTAACAAAACTCTTACAAAACAAAAACCCCCCGAAAAAGAGGAGTTTCTGTGGCCATACAGATAGGGCTAAAATAAATTATAACCCTTATTTGAAGTATTACTACTTCAATATTACTGAATACAAATCACGAGAGGTATTAACCTTTTTCGCAATATAACTCAATAATAGAAACATTATACACAAAAATTAGAAAAAAGTCTACAGACACAAACCAAACCTGTGTATATTTCTATTTTAGTCAATTTTTTGTGAGATAAAATATATAAAAACAAAAAACATCAACCAATTAGCTGATGTTTACTTGAGCGGCAGACCGGATTCGAACCGGCGACCTCTTCCTTGGCAAGGAAGCGTTCTACCAACTGAACTACTACCGCATATTGTAAACTATTTTGTGAACGTGATTTGAAATTAACTTCTT
>PFBU01000050.1 GCA_002773185.1 Candidatus Magasanikbacteria bacterium CG10_big_fil_rev_8_21_14_0_10_36_16
TGTTTTTTATAAAAATTACTAGTTAATAGTTACTAATTATTAATTTTTTAAACAGTTAAACTTTTTTTTAAATTTGATAACTGCGTCTTCACACTAGCATCCAAAATTTTATCTGCAATTTTTACTCTTATACCACCAATCAAACTTTTATCAACTTTTTCAATTAACTCTACTTCTTTTGCAAAAGCTTGTTTTATTTTTTCTACAACGCCTTTGTCCAATTCACGAGCAGAAGTAATTTCTAATTCCACTATCCCTTGTTTTTTCTTTAGTATAATTTCAAATTCAGCAATAATATTTTTGGTTTGTTTTATTTTATGTTTCTTAGCCAAGAGATTCACAAAATTTTTCAAAACAACATCCAAATCACTAACATTCAAATCAGCAGTCAATTCATAAAGAGCCTCAGCAAATTGTTTATTAGAAATTTTTTTCATAATTATTTTTTTAAACTGTTCAAACTATCTTCAATTATTTTTTTGTCAATTTTTCCGTCCATTTTTTCATTCAATATTTTTTCAAGAGCAGTCACAATAAGTGTAGCTGATTCTTGTCTAATTTCTTCCATCATTTGTACTTTTTCATTTTTAATAGTTTTTTTGGCTTGATCTATGATACCTTCTACTTCAGTCTTAGCCTTTACTTTCATATCTTCGCCAAGTTGTTTGGCCTCAGTGTGAGCTTTTTCAATTACTTTGCTAGCTTCAGCTTTGGCTTCTTTCAATTTGTCTTGATATTCTTTTTCACTAAGAGCTAAATTGGTTTCAATTTCTTTGGCATTATCAATACTTTCGTCAATCATTTTTTTGCGTTCTTCCAGCTTTTTGGTCAATGGTTTCAAAATAAGAAACCAGAGAATAACAGCTACAATAGCAAAATTGATAAGTTGAAATACAAAAAGTTGAGCGTTGAGTCCCAAAGATGCTGGCAAACTTTGTTCATTTGCAGTACTTTCAGTATTTGTATTTAAAGCTTCTTCATTCATATATTAAGAAATAACAATTAAGTAATAAAATTAAGAGTTTATTTAGTGTATATTCGTCTAACATTCGCGTTATCCTCTTATAAACAAATAAACCAATGGAACCAAGTTTACCATTATATTGGCAAACTTGGTCTTCAATGATTTATTTTAGAGTGAAAGCAACCACTAGAGCATAAATAGCAATAGCTTCGGCAAAAGCTGCACCCAATAACATAGGCACAAATATTTTTCCAGAAGCTTCTGGATTACGTCCAATAGCTCCCATAGCTCCAGCAACCAAACGACCAATACCAAGAGCTGGACCAATAGTACCAATACCCATTACTATGGCTTTGGATAATACCACCATAGACGCGTGATCTAAAGGCATAAGTTTATCTTTATAGATACTTTTTTGACGACTGGGGGGGGTGGTTAAAGTCGTTACTAAGTATCTTTTTAATTAAACTGTCTAATTGTTTAGACTAAATAGCAGTCAAAATTTAACCACTATTTAGTAAAAATAATTAGTGACTTTCCTCACCGTGCGGAGCTGAAGTAGCTATATGCAAGTAAACCAAAGTCAACATGGCAAATACCCCTGCTTGGATAACACCAACCAAAACTTCCAACAACATAAATGGTGTAGGCACAATAGCTACCACCAAAGCAGAGATAACTGAAATCAAAACTTCACCAGCAAAAATATTACCAAAAAGACGAAGAGACAAAGAAATTATTTTGGCGATTTCAGAAATTATTTCTAGCAAGCCAACAAAAAATTCAATGATAGCAGTAAATACTGCCATCGGACCTTTTTTGAAACTTTTTATTACATTTTTAATTTGTATAAACTTTCCCAAATGTGTAAAAACACCAATAGTAATAAAAGCATAAACATGGGAACTAATTACAGATACCAGAGCTATGGCCAAAGTAAGATTTAGATCAGTATTGGCTGGACGAAGCAACATATTTTCACCAACATGGATACTTCCTGTACCTGGCAAAAGACCTAACCAATTTGACAACAAAATAAAAAAGAAAATAGAACCAACTATGGGCAAAAATCTGATAGTCTTTTTTCTATCTCCTGTCACTTGATCAAAGTAGCCAAGCATTATTTCTAAGAAAAATTCAGCAGCATTTTGCAACTTATTAGGTTTATTCTTGACACTTTTCTTGATAAGAATTCCCAATACCAAAAAGATGACGATTGCAAGCCAAGCATTTATAGCAGTATTGGTAACAGCAAGATTGCCAATATGAAAAATTGTTTCTGGCGCAAATGTAGGAATGTGAATCTCAGACATAAAATTTCATTGATTTCAACTATGCAATAATCTCATCAGAAATAATTGAAATAAAATAGTGATTATTAGCTTATTAGCTGAATCTGCTGTGTCTGCTGACTAGCTAATAATTCAACTTTCTCTATCGTCTTTTTCTTTTTTGTCAATAATAACGTTTTTATCTAACCTTTTATACTCTTCTCCATATAGTTTCGCTTTTTTGTGAATCATTTTGCCTGACAAAAAGGCCGCCAAAACAAAAGCTGATATGGTAAACCAAGGAGCATGACCATATTTACCCTCAAGCCACTGACCAAAAAGCACAAAGACGACAATAGGTACGGCAATTATAGCTCCAAAATCACCCACTATACGCAAACCCAACATTATATATTTTCTATCATTAGAATCTGTTGGCAAAAGAGACATATTTTTTGAAAGAATAATATAATGAAAAACGGTGCTATTATACAGTCTTTACTCTAAATAGTCAATTATAGAACAAAATTTGTTGTGTATAATTTGCCTAGACAAAATATATCACAAAATTAACACGCGAAAATTTTACCACAGGTGAATCCTCTGTCAATCACAGTACCCTTGACAAAACTTAATCATTATGCAAGATTGTGGCGTGAATTCGAACACACCTGAAGGTAAACGGTCTGACCGTTATTTCCGTGAGGTAGCTCAAAGCCAGCTCGACGCTATCACTGTGTATGGACAATTCTAGAACCTTGTCCTCACAAACCCCGAGGAGGACTTGTACGCGTACAAGTTCTCCTCACCAACTCAACTTTAAAACCAGTCCTGAAAGAGACTGGTTTTTTATTAGTTATTCATTATTAGTTATCAATTAACTCTCATCCTATCAAAAACTTTCAAACTATTTTTCCAAGATAATTTCATTACTTCTTCTATACTCAAATTTCTCATTTCGGCAATCTTTGCTATAACCTCTTCAATCATCCAAGCTTTGCATTTCGTGCCACGATATTTTTGTGGGGCTAAATAAGGAGAGTCTGTTTCAACTAAAAATCTATCCAAAGGAACATTCCTTACAACTTCCCAAAGATCTTCTTGAATTTGTGGTTGAGTTTTTTTGATGGGAAAGGTGATAATACCTGTGAAACCCAAATTCAATCCAAAAGATAAATATTTTTCCGCAGCCCACCAATCACCACTAAAACAATGTACTACTCCAGAAATAGGCTTTGGTAAAGCTTCCAATACTTTAATAAGCTCTTTGTGGGCATCACGCACGTGAATAACAAGTGGCAAATTATGTTTTTGCGCAAAATTGTATTGCTGTAAAAAAACTTCTTTTTGTTTTTTCAAAACTTCCTCAACAGGTTTGTCTTTTGGTACGTGATACAAATCTAATCCACACTCCCCTATTGCTATCACTTTTTTTGACTTAGCTAGATCTGCAAAATACTCCCCATCAAAATTTTCCTCACGTGACATAAAAGAAGACTCCTCTTCGTCCACGTGAGTCGGAAATAAATGTATAGGATGAATCCCAATCGTCGCAAATATATTTTCTCTACTTTCAGCAACTTCCACCGCACGTTTACTAGTGTCCTTTTGTGTACCTACCAAATTCAAAGCAATCTCTCTTTCTTTGCAAATTGAGAGAATTTCTTCTCGCTCTTCATCTGAACCGCGAAATTGGAGATGACAGTGTGAATCTAAAATCATAAATAGAAATTAACAATTAGTAACTAGCAATTAATAATACCTATATCAATATACTTACAAATTACAAAATTAAAATTTTATCAAAAATAAGGTAATTTTTATTAGTTATTAATTACTAATTATTAGTTTGTAGCTAACGTACTAAATTCTCAGCGTAATCAACTGTAGAATGTAAGAGTTGTAAAGCTTGAGGTAAAAGTGGAATAAAGATAGAAGCAATATCACTCAAAATTGGAGCTAACATAGAATGCACCAAGCCTGTCATTATCTTTTCTGACAAAGGAATTCTTTCCACAAAATAGACAAACAAACCAACACTAAGTATTCCTTCAATCAAACCAAGACCTAGACCAAAAAGACGATTGAAAGTTTTTACAAAAGGAATAATTGAAACAATTTTGAAAATTCTATCTACAAACCAAAACAAAACACCTAGAGCGCTTGAAATAACAAAAAAAGCAATAATAAACATAAGTACTTTACTGGTATTTAGTTGCCAACCAGTAAAAGATGAGAGCCAATTGGCCAAATCTTGATAATATCTACCAGCGAGATAAACACCCAAAAATGTACCAATAAGAGAGCCAAAAGCTCGTACAAATCCTGTCCAAAAACCATAAATTCCAAAACCACCTATAATTATTATGAAAATAATGTCTGTAAAATTCATAGAAGAACTTAAAAATTATGACTTTATTGTACTACAAAAAAGCTAAAAAGTAAAAAATCCCTTTTTAGGGATTTTGATTTTTGTGAGTTAGGAGGAGACGGTGGGACTCACGTTTGCTCACCCGTTGTAGGTACTGGTGCAAAGGAGGTACACCAACACCGCTCACAACAGGGAGCCAGCATTACATTTTTTCGGCAAGCCGGAAAACTATGCCCGTGAGCTCTCCACCGTCTCCTCATAAAAAACATATACTACTCTAGTAATCCTGTCAATAGTTTGCTAACAAAAAAAATTGCCCTAAATGAACAATCTTCTCTTTATATTATAATGAAGGTAAAGGTGGTGGAGGTATGACGACCTTTCTTCCCCAAAAAAGGTCATGTGTCAAACTCGCGCCACCCGTAAGACAGTAGATTAGTCAATATTACTAAATAAGTCAATTTTTTTGTTTTTCCAGCCTTGCAAACAATATTTCAGTTTTCTTTATTTCTTTTCCTTCTGATAATATTCCCCATTTTTTTTCTTCTTCAAAATTATTTGAAACTTCCCAATTTAGTTGTTTCAATATTTTTTCAGCTGTTTCAGGAATAATAGGTACCAGAGACAAAGCTAGATGTCTAAGTCCTTCAACTAATTGATAAAGCAAAACAGAAATATTTTCACCAGCTTTTACTTTTTCCCAAGGTTTTTGTTCAGAAATAGTTACATCTATTTTGGAAACTAATGAATTGATAGTTTTGACAACTTCTTCAAAATCATAATTAATAAAAGAAATTTCATAATGTTCCCAAAATTTATTTATCTCAAAAATATCTTTGGTAACTACTGGAATTTTATTTTCATTATATTTCTCTATCATTGTCAAAATGCGAGAAGTGAGATTGCCAATGCCATTTACTAGATGTGCAGTATAGAAATCTTCAAAACGAGCTACTGAAAAATCTCCATCTTTGGTGGCTGATACCGCTCCCAACAAATAGTAACGCACAGCGTCCGTACCATATTTTTCTACCACATCTTTTGGATCAATCACGTTGCCAAGAGATTTACTCATTTTTTCACCTTCAATAGTCAAATAACCATGAATAAATTCTGCTGTTGGTAATTCTAATCCAGCTGACAAAAGCATAGCTGGCCAGTATAACACATGAAATTTTCCTATACCTTTACCAATCACGTGAACTACTTCTCTATTATTTTGTCCTGTCTGATTCCAATATTTTTGAAAAAGTTCTGAATTTTCTTCGCCATAGTTTAGAGCTGTAATATAATTGGACAAAGCATCTACCCACACATACATAATTTGACTTTCGTCGCTAGGCACTGGTACTCCCCAATTGTGAGCACGCTCCGCACTACGAGAAATACTAAAATCTTCCAATCCTCTATCAATAAAAGCTAACCACTCATTCTTACGAAAGTCTGGGACAACTTTAATAATATCTTTTTCCAATAATTCTTTTAATTTTTCTTGATAATTTGATAATTTGAAAAACCAGTTTTCTTCTTCCACTACTTCTGGCTCAGTCTTATGCTCTGGACATTTGCCATCCTCCAATTCTTCTTCTTTGTAAAATGCTTCACAACCTACACAATACAAACCTTTATATTTTCTTTTTTCCAAATCTTCTGCTTTGAAATTTTGCCAGAGTTTTTTGGCACCAACAAAATGTCTTGCTTCACTAGTACGAATAAAATCATCAAAAGAAATATTCAAAATATCTTTGAAATTATAAAACTCTTTGTAATACTCATCCACAAATTCTTGGACGCCTTTGCCAGCTTTCTCGGCTGCATGCACATTTTTCAAAGAATTTTCATCAGTACCAGACAAAAAGAAGACGTCTTTGCCAATTAACCTTTGATAGCGTGCCACAACATCAGTCTGAGTGTACTCTAAAGCATGACCAATGTGAGGTTTACCATTGATATAAGGAATGGCTGTGGAAATGTAATATTTATTTTTCATATAAAACGCTGATTAAAGTGATTATAACGTAGATTTACGCTGATTTTCTCTTGCTATATCGTAAATACGTCTTTTAATTTTTAAGTTTCTTGCTCATAAATAAGATCTTCATAATATCTCTGTGTTATTCCGCATAAAAATCCGCATTTATCCGCGTTTATTTATAACAACAACAAACTCTCCTTTATCCTTGACCTGCATATCACCAAGTCCACCAACAGTCCCACGATAAATAGTTTCAAATTTTTTCGTCAGTTCACGACAAATACAAATCTTAGTTTCCGGAGTCAAAAACTCTTGTATACTTGAGACAGCTTTCAGAATTCTATGATTTGATTCATAGAAAGCTGTGGTATGTTCAATATTTTGTAAATTTTTGAAATAAATTTGTCTGCCTTTTTTTTGGGGAGGAAAACCAAGAAAAACAAATTTATCAGTTGGAAAGCCAGAAATTGAAAGAGCTGTGACTACAGCAGAGACTCCAGGAATTGGAATAATTTCTATTTCAGAATTATTTTCTAATATTTCAAAAATTAATTTATTGCCTGGATCAGAGATGCCAGGAGTTCCAGCGTCAGAAACAAGAGCTAGTTTTTTTCCTTCTTCTAATAAACTTTTTATTTCAGAAACTTTCTTTTCATCACTATGCTGGTGATAACTAATAGTCTTGGTACTTATTTCATAATGATTCAAAATCTTTTGAGTAACTCTCGTATCTTCACACAATACAAAATCAACATTTTTCAATGTTTCCAAAGCGCGCAAAGTAATATCACCCAAATTTCCAATAGGGGTAGCTACTATGTACAATTTTCCCAAGTTGTTCTCCATAATCCTTAATTCTTAATCCTTATCTCTTATATAATAGCAAATCTGGCTAAAAAATCAACCATTGACAAAAAAGTAAGATAATAGTACTATATTGTATTAAATTTGACTAAGTAAAGCAATTTTGGATAGCCAAAGATAAAATCAAGATTTTGATTAGAGCTTTGGCAGACCTAAAAATCTGCAAACAAACTGACAGTAGACAGAAGTGGAATTACCATTTTTCGTCTACAGCCACCTGCATCTTGGGGGAGATGTATGGAGTGGGAAAAGTTTGCTGATGAGTGTGTTGACCTTTTTGGCCTCGTGGGAATGATAGTGGGTTTCATCGTCGGTCTCACAATCAGTGGCAATATCCTAGCTAACACCATCATTTGTGCCATAGCTGGTGCAGTTGGTGGCATAGTCAGCGGATTTGTTATTGCTCTGGTTGTACCAGTGTTTATATCCTTCTTTCACTACAAACCATGAGTTGGGGGGGGGCGGAAAACCAAAAACCGTGGGCGAAGGGATCAAAAATCCCCTAGCCCACGGTCCAGAATCTTGAAACACAAGATTTTTTTTGTTTTTTATGGTATAATTCAAAAACTAGAAAATAATACTAA
>PFBU01000012.1:0-7983 GCA_002773185.1 Candidatus Magasanikbacteria bacterium CG10_big_fil_rev_8_21_14_0_10_36_16
ACAGCAAGGGGGTCCCTCGACTCCTTTCAGTCGCTCGGGATGACGCTTAAATGTTCAAGAAAAAGGTTCAACACTCGACCTATAGCAAATCTCCGCAAGGTTGTGCGTAATTTTCTTGATTTTGATTAAAATTACTGTACACTCCCCCTACTAGGGGGAGAACTTTCTAATCAATCTAACTTATTTCCAGATTTTATTTTTTTTACTTCAATCAAATGTCTTACTGTTGCTTCTCTTTCAAACAACACTTGTTCATTATAATATCTTATAACTTTGTAACCTGAATTTTCTAAATAATTTTGTCTGTATTTATCTTTAATTTGTTTTGATTCATGGATATTACCATCTAGTTCAATAATCAATTTCAATTCATGGCAATAAAAATCTACAATATATTTTCCAATTTGGAATTGTCGACGAAATTTTACACCAAGTTTTTTTGCTCTTATCTCATACCAAAATAATTGTTCAGCATTCGTAGGATTTTTTCTAAGAGTTTTTCTTCTTTTGATGTAGTTTGGTTTATTTTTGAAATAGTCTGAATAGTATTGCATATACGTTTAACCCTCTCCAACTCCCCCTACCTGGGGGAGAGTTAACTTGTTTTTTATTACGTTTTTTTATTTATAAATAGATTCTTACCTTTTTAGGGGATGCTAGAATAGGTTATATAGAAGTATTGTTCGTATAACACTCTCTCTAATCTGCCTGCCGGCAGGCATGGCTCCACCTACTAAAAAAAAGATTATATATTTAGTATTTAATTTTCTCCTCCCCTTATAGCGGAGGTTGGGAGGGGTTATAAAGTAGCAATGTCTGTGTAACCCTCTCTAACTCTCCCTATAAGGGAGAGAACCGCACTAAGTTTGTTTTATCAACTCCGCAATATTCTTCACATCAATAATTTTGATATCAGTTTTGTTTTTATTTTTTCCCAAATGGGTGATGACGCGTTTCATACCAAGTCCATGACTTTCTTTGATTCTTTTTTCTAATTGTGCGATACTACGGACTTCGCCACCAAGACCGACTTCGCCAAAAACGACTAAGTCTTTGCCAAGTTCTTTGTCTTTAAACGAGCTAGCGATAGCTAGGCATACTGCTAGGTCAGCCGCTGGTTCACTGGCTCTAATTCCTCCTACGACATTGATATGAATATCATATTGACCAAGATTGAGTCCAGCACGTTTTTGTAGCACGGCTGTGAGGACGTGAAGTCTATTCAAATCAAAACCACTAGCTTTGCGGACAGGGAAACCAAAACTTGTTTTGTTGACTAGTGCTTGTATCTCAATGAGTAGGGGTCTGGTACCTTCTATGAGACAGGTAATAACACTTCCTGGGGAGTTGTCTTCCCTTTCTTCTAGGAAACAGGCTGAAGGATTTTTGACAGCTTGTAAACCAAATTCATTCATCTCAAAAATACCGACTTCGTCTGTCGCTCCAAAACGATTTTTGACCGTACGTAAAATTCTGTAACTGTGGTGTCTGTCACCTTCAAGATAAAGGACAGTGTCCACCATATGCTCAAGTGTGCGTGGACCAGCCACAGTGCCTTCTTTAGTCACGTGACCAATTATTATTATGGTAGTACTTGTTGCTTTGGCGACTTCGAGTAGCTTGGCAGTACAAACTCTGATTTGGTTAATATTACCAGCTTCACCTTCGACTTCTTCGGAATAAATTGTTTGGATACTATCAATAATAACCATGGTTGGTTTGGCTTTTTCAATCGTCGCACAAATAGTTTCAATGTTGGTTTCGTTGGCGAGGAATAGTTTGTCAGATTTGATATTCAGTCTATCAGCGCGCATCTTGATTTGTTCGACAGATTCTTCCCCAGAAATATAGATAGTAGGGGAGATGAGAGAAGCAAGTTGGATTGAAAGGGTAGATTTACCAATCCCAGGTTCACCACCAAGTAGGACGAGACTTCCTGGCACGAAGCCAACATTATTGCCGTTCACATCACTACTACCAAGCACTCTATCTAATTCGGAAATTTTGGTACTGATTCTTTGTAATTCTTGTTTGCTTATTTGAGATAGACTCTTTGGTTCAAGAGCTTTGTAGCTAGCTTTTATTTTTTCTTTTTTTTCTATAGTTTTTTCCGATTCAACAATCGTGCCCCATTTGCCACATTCAAGACAACGTCCAGACCATTTGGTAAATTGGGCGTCGCAGTTGGAGCAAGTGAAGATAGTGGATGATGACATAGTAGTTATTTGAAGAGTGGACCATTTTGGACAGTGGCGTTTGCTTTAGTTTTTATATCAGGAGGAATAGTAGTCTTCCAATTATTCCAGCTACCAGCTTTTGCAACACAGCGTGTTGAGGGGTCTTTATCCCATTTATTGTAGCGAGCAGATAAAACAGAATTTTCAAAATGCCAATATTCGTCGCAATAGCGAACCCAACCTGCTTGACGCATTATTTCTTCGAGGATTAATTTGTATGGAGGTGATTCATTAAAAAAAACGTCTATGTAGGTAGTCTCATCTGGAGTTTTTAACGCTGTTGTTCCTGATCTGACTACTACGTTGCCATTTTGTTTCATTCCAATGTCTATAGCACCGCCTGTAGAGTGGGGGGCTATACAGCTTGGTGCTGCAATAAGACCCTCATTATTTGTCATCCATTTTGGTTGGTTTGCGACATACCTGGCAACAATACCTGTATTCCATAGTTGAGTTTGTGTGATTACATCTCTATAGGCACTCTGTTGTTCACTAATAGTTAATTCAAAGCCATATGTTTTTGCAGTTTCAATTGCTGTTTTGAGTGCAGGGATAACTTCTGAGGATAACTTTATATTTTTGAAATTTCCAGAATCTATTCCTGTTGCGACTATATTGTTTGAAGTTTTGCATTCCCCTAAATAATCATAGAGATAAGGAAGTACAATATTTTTTTGTTCAGGGCTAAGTGTCGACCAGATTTCAAAACCATTTGCAGCTTTTCCGTCTATTGTATCTGATTTGAAGTCATCAATATTTGGTTCTGAAATATCAGTAAAAATTTTAACAACAGTTCCATCAGCAGGAGGTGGTTGTCCGCTTCCGTTTAGGTGGGATGTTTCTTCTGAATCTGTGAATGATTTGTTTTCAAATAGCAATATTTGGATATTTTTAAAATTTACTAAGTTTGGATTGATTGTATACAAAAGGGCATAAGAAGTAGTGGCTATGACGACGGCAATAATACTCATTATAATTCTTTTCTTACCTTTGGATACTAAATCATTGTTTCCGCCACTGGCCATGAGGGTGACGCCACCAATAATAATTCCAAATACAGCTAATATGGAAATTATGATAATGCCATATTTGTAAACAGCAGCAATATATTCACCAAGATAAGGTACACTTAACCAAGTATTTCCGTAAGGGTCTACAATTTTCATTTTATCAAAACTAGCCTCAGAAAAGTTTAGTCCAGGAATATTTATTTTCAATATTGGTTTTTTTATTTCTATATTTATCTCACTCTGTGTCTGTACTGTTGATCCTTGACTTGTAGGGGTAGCGGCTCCGGCTTTTTCTATGGTACCTTTTCCGTTACACAGTGTACCATTTGCATGATCTACAAAACAATTGGAAAGTATTCCAGGATGGCTAGTGTCCTTTACAGAGACAACTTTGATTTTATTTGAAGTCATTTTGGCAGTAGCAGAACCACTATCTGTTGTACCATTTGACCCTTTATCATCTGCATTGTAATATATATAATAATTTTGGGCTACGTTAGATCGTACTACTGATTGACACCAATCAGCATAACAGGCATCAAACAAAAGAATATTGTCTGGTTTGTATCCAGCTTGTTTTGCAATAGGTAATTTAGAAAAAAATTTGACACTGTTGCCACCTGCACTATGCCCCATGATAGTTAAAGTTTTTTGTGTGTAGCTTGGTACTATTAGTTTTAATTTTGTTGTAGCTTCATCAAAAAAACATTTGTATTGTTCATTCGTCATGGTTGAAGCAGTATTAAAATCTTTGCTGTTTGAAGCTATTTGGTAGAGACGTGGTATAAACATCACCCCAACTTTTCCAGAACTAGTCAAGTCCCTGATCTCAGTCGAAGCATGGTAGAGTGATAAACGACCAGCTGTAGTATACAGCCTGTATACGTCATCTGTGGTTGGGCTTGCCACTGTCTCACTTGGGTAAGGATGATTCGCACTATCATTTGCGAATAATAACCCATGAAAGAACACATAAGTATTGGTAATAGGAGTTCCATTTAGAGCACTCGCCGGTATGACAATTCCTTGAGGAGCTTGGATATGAGTCACATCATCTTTCCACGTGTTGGAATTGATGTGGTTACTAGCTGGACCAACTGTACAGGTGCTCATGTAAGTGAATAAATATGTATCATTTTCAGTATATTCATGGTCGAAACCTGCAGGTAGATTCGTTACTACTTCTCCAGCTAATACTTTTTTTATATTGAAATTAAAAAACAAAAAGAATATAAATATAGTAATTAAAAAAAATATTCTTTTTTTCATATTTGTATTATTATTGATTTAGGCCCAAAAGATCTTCCCATTGGTATTCCGCTTTGGGATTTTCTATTTGTTTGTTATCTATGAAAAAAGCTGGTACAGCTTGGACACTCAATATTTGGGCAATTTGTTTGGTGTTGTCTATATAAGTGGAGACTTCATCAGAATTGAGGCAGTTGTTTAATTTTTTGTCATTTAGTCCTATATCAGTTGCAATACCTTGTAGAGTAGTCTCTGACAAATTTGTGTTATTGGTAAAAGCAGATGTTTTAAAATCTATAAATTTATTTTGTTTGTTGGCACAGTAGCCATACTTTTCAGAAGTTATGGATGAATAAGGGAATTCTGTTATTGGTAGGCCTTTCCAAATAACCTTGAACTTATTTGGATATTTGTTTATCAAATCTTCCAACATAGCACTTTGTTGGTTGCATGATTCACAAGAAAAATCTTCAAAAGCAATAATTGTAATTGGTGCTTTGGGACTGCCAATTATAGGATCTTCTGGATAGAGAGGAATTACAAATTGTTTTGGAGTGTTGTCTTGTTGGGCTACTTTTGGAAAAAGTGGTTGGTACTTGATTATTTGAATAAAAAAAGCTAGAGAGACCACCAAAAGGGCGGGTACAAAGATGGTTAGTAGTTTTTTTGTAGGAATCATATAAGTTTATTTTATAGGAAGTTCAAACACTCCATTTTCATTCACATCTGTAAAATACAAAGTACTACCGTCTCCGCTCACTTCCATAGATTGTATAGTATGATAACCGTCGGTAGGTATGATTATTTTTACACCAGTTTGCATGTCTATTTTGTAAATATCATCTGAAATTATATTAGATATTTGTGGTGTGAATCCCGCTCCTGTTTCCATACTGGTAGGTACGCCACAATAGACAAACCTATCGTCTGCCATTGTACATTTGGATGCCCAAGTGTTTACACCTAGTGGTTTTCTGTTGTTTCCCATAGTGTCTGGTGTGGCGTCTACTATCCATAGTTCTGGTTTGTAGTCACTGGCACTACTATAAACACTATGCAATAATTTTGAACCATCTGGTGACCACTCTGTTTCTAAACCACGTCCTTCTACCACTAAGCCTTTGTAATTTTCATGATTGAGTCCTACGGGTAATATTTCTTGTCTGTCAGCTCCTAAAGGATCACCAGTGGCAGATAGAGCCACAATTTGTCTGTTTGGTGACCAGTCTACTATAACTTTGTTGGCATTTTCACCCATCGGTTCTATTAATTTTATATTTGTACCCTTTGGATCGCTAGTTATTAGCCAACGATTACTAGGGTCTAGTCCAATACTTTTGGTAGCAATTTCAGATCCGTCTGAAGCAAAAGAAAATTCTTGCCAATGTGAAGGTAGTGTGACTTGTTGTTTGGTGTCAAAATTGTAATAAGTATTGGCTCCGTCTGGATATTCTATTATAGATTCATTTGTTTTTGGTGACCAAGTTACATTGGAAACATTGTAAAAAACTTTATCGCTTAGAGGAGTAAGTGTTCCATTTGGATCTATCTTATAAAATTTACCATCTTGTTGGTTGTAAAATTTCATACTGTCTCCTGTAGTCGGTGTCAAACTAACAGTTTGTAAACTACTAATTTTATTTATTAGTGGTTTTTCTTGTGATGTATCAAAACGAGAATCTGTGTTTTTGATATTATTTGTTGTGTTGTTGTTGCCTGTATTATTATTCAAATTGTTTGTGTTATTAGTATTGTTCGTTGTGTTGTTTGTATTTTGTCCATTATTAGCAGAAGGAAAAGTAGTAGTATTGTTATTAGCTGGATTTTGATTTTGTTTGGTTGTTTGGTTTTTTTGTCTAAAAAAAACAAAATATATTGCGTAGCCTAATAGAATACAAACTATGAAAAAGATAATTACATAAATAATGCGTTTTTTGTCCATATATTATATTATAAAATTATTATTGGATGTTTAGTGTTTTTATAATTGTCTTTTTTATCCACTTCTGCCTGATTGTTTTAACCGTTGTGCCATACTCAATCTTTTTATTTCTATTCTTTTCTTTTTAATTTTTTCATCAATTTCTTTTATATCATTTTTTAATTTATTAATCAATTTTTTTGTTAGATAAATAGGTGGTTCTAGTATCAGTAATCTCACTAGTTGGATTATCCATTTTACAGGGTATAATATCAAATTTAATATAGCCAGTATCCAGGTCAAATTGAATACATAAATAAAAAAATTTAAGACATATTGTATGATGTGTAAAGCTAGATCAGTTGCTTTGAGTGTAATAAGTATAGCATACAGTGGTATCAATTCTTCTATTTTATGTTTTCGGGAATTTTGTAAATTATTTATTCCCCTTTGTAATTGTTGGATAGCTTTTTCTCTTTGGCTTTGTTTTTTTTGAGAGTTGCCCATGGCCACATTAGCCAACCTTTGTCCTAAGTTTTGATTTTGGTTTTTTTGTCCATCTGTTTTTTTATCATTAGGATATCCCATGGCACTACTAAACATTTTTTGACCCATGTTTGGTTTTTTTTTAGCTGGTTCTGGAGTCTGTTCAGGAGTTTTTTCTGTCTTTTGTGCTACATTAGGATTGATAGTTGAATTTTCATTTTGTTCACCTGGTTGCTCACCTGGTTTTTCTTGTGCAGTATCATCTTTGTCTTCTGTTGTTTTATCTTCTTTTTCCGGTGTTTGTTTTTTTGGTTCTGCGTCTGGTTTTGTTTTTGGTTTGGATTGTGTTTCTGATGTATCTTCACTTTTTTTCCCTAAATCATCTATTGCTTTTTCTAAGTTGTTTTTTTTCCCTTTATTTTCTGTGTTTATTTCATCTATATATTTTTTTAACTCTTCTCGTATATCATCGCCAACAGATTCTTCTATTTCTTTGGAAATTGCATCTGAAATTTTTTTTCTACTTTCTTCTGTAAAATAATTTGGTACAGTGTGTAAAACAGACTCTTTTATAGCATCTTTGATGTCTATATCTTCTTCGGGATTTTCTATTTTTTTAGCCAAGTTGTCAGCCATATTATTTTTTTAAAAGTGTGTCACGAATAGCTAGTATTTTATAACAATTGTTTACATAATTTTGTGTTTCTTCTTCTACTATTATATCTGGAAGTTCGTTGTATATCTCTTCTTTCTCTTTGAGTGCCAAAACAAATTTTTTGGCTATTAATTCTAATAAAGATTGAATATTTTTTCCTATATCTTGTTTATTATTAATTTTATTTGCCTCTTTTAATTTATTTTTGAAATATCTAAAATCAGTTTCTAAGTATTTTTTTTCTTTTTCTAAATTAAAAGATATAACTCTTTTTTTTCTTTGAGTATTTTTGTTAAAACTATACAATCTTTTTTCTTCCTCCTCTTCGCTTAGTGACATAATATTAAATAAGCTTATAATTTTTGTCGTAAGTCAAAGTATATTTTTTCTTTTTGGTATTTTTCAAATTTTCTACCAACAAATCTT
>PFBU01000012.1:8075-10291 GCA_002773185.1 Candidatus Magasanikbacteria bacterium CG10_big_fil_rev_8_21_14_0_10_36_16
GTATTGAAAATAATAACATTGGAAATTCTACTAAGTATGGCGTCATCTAACTGTTCTTTGAGTTTATTTTGAATATTTTTTTCTAGATTTTTGTTGTCTTCAACATTTTGTCCACCAAAACCTATGCCTTTGTTTTTGTAAAGTTCGGAACCAATATTGGTAGTCATAATGATGACACTGTGTTTCAATTTTATTTTTTTGCCCAAGTTGTCAGTGAGTGTGCCTTCATCAAGCATTTGTAATAGAAGTTTGGAGACGTCTTTGTGAGCCTTGTCTATTTCGTCAAAAATAATTACAGAATAAGGTCTTTTTTTGATTTGTTCTACAAAAGGGTTACGATCTTTGTAGCCAATGTAGCCAGCCGGTGAGCCAAGTAATTTGGAAACACTGTGTCCTTCAGAAAATTCACTCATATCCAGTTTGATAAAAGCTTTTTCATCATGATAAAGTTCTTGAGCAATTTGTTTGGCTAGTTCAGTCTTACCAACACCACTAGGACCGACGAAAAGTAGGGAAGCAAAGGGTTTATCTTTGTGTAAACCAAGAGAAGCACTTTTGAAAGTACGTACCAGTTTTTTGATTTGTTCTGTTTGTCCAATAATATTTTTGTTCAAGTTGCTTTCTAGACTATCTAGAATTTCCCATTCGTCTTTTTTCAAAATACTTTTGTCAATGTGCATTTTTTGACTGACAACATGGTGTATATGCTCTGGTGTGACTTTTACTAGAGGAGTATTTTTACTATGACTAGCTTTGGTTTTTTCAATTTGTTTTTCTAGTTTATCAATTTGTTTTTTTATTTTTATTGCATCTTTTAATTTTTCTTCGGCAATAGCCATGTTTTTTTGTTCATTTAGTTCGTCTAGTTTTTGTTCCAAAGAAAAAATTTGCAAATCTTCTTTGCTGGTTTTTTGTTTTGAGCGTACAAAACCAGAAGCCTCATCTAGCAGATCAATGGACTTGTCCGGTTGGAAGTTGTCATGGATATAGCGATTACTAAGCATTACGGCCTCTTCAATAGTTTTTGGACTAATACTGACATGGTGGAAGGCTTCGTAATATTTTTTTAGGCCTTGTAAAATTTGCAAAGTTTCTTCGTAAGTTGGTTCCTCCACATCTACTTTTTGGAAGCGACGTTCAAGAGCTGGATCTTGGCTAATATATTTTTTGTATTCGTCATAAGTCGTGGCACCAATACAATGTAATTGTCCACGAGCTAGGGCAGGTTTCAAAATGTTGGCAGCGTCCATCGTGCCTTGGTTGGAGCCAGCGCCGATGATGTTGTGCAACTCGTCAATAAACAAAATATAATTTTGATTGTGACTGCATTCGTCAATAATTTGTTTTAGTCTAGATTCAAATTCACCACGATAAATCGTACCAGCTACGAGCAAAGTCAAATCCAAAGATAAAATTTGTTTTTTCTTCAAAATATCTGGGACTTTGCCTTCGGCGATTTTTTTGGCTAAGCCTTCAACAATGGCAGTCTTACCAACGCCTGGTTCACCCACGAGAATAGGATTGTTTTTGGTGCGTCTCGCGAGAATATTGATAATACGTTCAATTTCAGCATCACGACCTATTACCTCGTCAATATTTTTTTGTTCAGCTTTGGAAGTGAGATTGGTGGTGAATTGGATTATAGCGCTTTTATTTTTTGGCATTTTTTGTGGAGCAGACATGGGTGGCATCATAGGGTGTGAATGTTCATCATTTAAATCTTCTATTTCATCCAAGAATTCTTCGTCTTCTTTGTTGAGATTAGAAAATCTGGTATCATTTTGAAAGACTATCATCAATTGATCTTTGATATACTTTTGGTCAATGTCTAGTGATGCAAATAATTCTTTGATTTCTGGATTTTTGGAATAAATCAAAGCATAAAGCAAATGCTCAGTGCCGATGTAGGCATGTTGTCTGTCATGGGCGATAATAAGGGATTTTTCAATAATTTGTCTGGATTTAGGACTTAGCTCGGGAATATTTATGGAAGTGAGATCTCGTTTTTCTTTTTTCAAATCGCCAAAAACTTTTTTGGTTAGTGCTTCGTCTAAATTAAATTTTTTCAAAATTTCAGCAGCTACACAACCCTTTTCTTCAACTAAAGAATAAAACAAATCAATAGGCTCAACCATTTCAGACTTTTTGAAAGTAGCCAAAGAAATAGACTTGGCAATGACATTTTTGAGGTGGGTAGAGAAGTTGTCAATTAGTTT
>PFBU01000044.1 GCA_002773185.1 Candidatus Magasanikbacteria bacterium CG10_big_fil_rev_8_21_14_0_10_36_16
TGTCAAAAAAAATCTTACAAAATAAAAACCAACAACAAAATTTATTTCCGCCCTCAGGTGGACGAGTAGAGTGTTTCTAAATATAATTTGAAACATGATCACTCGCTATTTAGTTATTTGTCGTAGCTGAGTAGTTTATTCATTTTCGTTTCTAAGGATTTCCCATGCTACCTTGGACTCGTAAAATTAAGTTTTCAAAAGTAACCTTTGTAGTATTTTCTATTTTGGTGGTTTTTTTATTTTTTGGCTTTAGTTCTCAGAATGTTTTGGCACAAACTGACACTTCTACTTTGGGTACAAATATTATAGATCAAAATATTGCTTTGTCAGGCACTGATATTAGAGTAGTAATTGTTAGAATAATCAATACAGTTTTAGGTTTGCTTGGTATAATCGCTGTGTCTCTCATCGTTTATGCTGGATTTATCATCATGACTTCTGGAGGTGATGAGGGTAAGGTTGCTAGTGGCAAAAAAATGATTATCAATGCTGTCATTGGTTTGGCGGTCATCTTATCTGCTTTTGCAATTGTCAAATTTATTACTAATAATATGTTTGGTTATGGTTTCAACAAAGGTAACGAAAGTACTGGACAGGGACAGAAGTTTAATTACTTTGAAGGGTCTGGTTTTCTAGGAACTATAGTCCGTGATCATTATCCTTTTGTAAATCAAAAGGATGTAGCTCGTAATACTGCTGTTATTGTTACTTTTAATATACCTATTGAACCAGCTAGTGTTGCTGTAAATACTAATAATAATTGTTGGAATAGTGACTTTTCTGGGCCTACCACTACTTGTCAGTCAGACAATGGAGATATCGTTAATCCATATTATGGTGACTGTATTTTTGATGACAATAATCAAATGCTCTGTGATACTTTGAATACTTCATCTGTCAAGATTGATCTAACTTCCAAAGTTAGAAATGTCGATAGTGTCGCTAATTCTGGTGTAGCTGCTAGTGCTGTATTTAGCTATGAAGCTGTCAAAGATTATACAGGTGTTGATGAGGGTAAATTTGAAGTTTATACTGTAGTATTTAGACCAGTAGATTATTTGGGTAGCTCCACAGAAAATGAAGACTACACCGTCAAATTATTGGGAGGAATAAATAAACAAAAAATAAGAGGTGTAACTCAAAATCAAAGTATTTTTCCACCAGGAAAATCTTATATGTGGGATTTCCAGACTGGTACAAATCTTGATTTGTCACCTCCACATGTCGTGAGTGTTTCACCTGCCAATGGTGGTCAAGAAAGTAAAGATATTATAATCCAAATAGACTTTGATGAAGCTATTGATCCGACTACAGTACAAGGTGATTTGAATAGTAGTCTTGATGGTTTCGATAATATTCTACTAAATACTACCAACACTTTGGATGGTATTGATAGAGTAGTGACAGGTACTTGGAAAATTAGTAATGGTTACAAAACAGTAGAGTTTTTTCCACCAGATATTTGTGGACAAAATAGTTGTGGTGATAACAAATATTGTTTACCAGTTGTCTGTAGTGGAGATGATAATTGTTTACAAAATTTTTATGCTTTGATTCATACAGCCACTTCTACTGGTAACCCTGATGCCCCTTTTCAAGCTGTGCCATTTTCTGGTGTGTATGACACGGCTATGAATGGTTTGTCTACTAACAACGATGATATTTTGAATAAACCAACAGTTCATGGAAAAATTATAGATGATAGTGAAAGAATTCCAGACAATTATAATTGGGCTTTTCAAATTGAAAACAGAATAGACAATCAAGCTCCTTATATCGAATCAATTACTCCTCCTATTGAGGGTGAAGAAATAAAAGGTGATGCAGATGTCTTGATTATATTTAGTAAAAGATTGTCTTTTAGTACAATTCATGGTGTGGGTATTGAAGAATATCCAAGTGGTGTTTGTGTGGATGCTGGTGTTACTTCTTCAGCTTGTTCTATAGATGATACGCCTTTGCCTCATTTAGATGTAGCTACTTTTGCTAAAAATAGCGGTGTCGGTTCAAATGTTAAGACGACACTAAATATTACACATCGTGAGTTTGGACCAAATTATTTGGATTTGTTTTATTTTCCAAATGTAACGAGTACTTTGAAAGACAAAAACCAAAATTGTTTTTATCCGGGCTATGGGCCAGCCAGTAGTATTGATGATAGCGCTCATAATAGCGGAAAATGTATTGTCAATTATGATAGTGCTGGCAATCTTACTAGTACTAACAACTGTGTTGATGTTACTAATACTAATAATAGTCAGGACACCGGTTGTGTGTATTTTGATACGACCTCTACTGCTGACATCAGCTCTTGTTTAGAAGAATTAAAAAGTAAAAGTACTTATCCAAATAGTTACAATAACCATGGTACGGGTAGTTAATATATAGATCTATTTTATGAAGTTGTTCAAAAATAAAAAATTCAAATTTCTTTTTCTTGGTCTATTTTTGGCTTTTTCTTTGGTTACAATTTTAGCTTTGCCAGTTTTGGCACAAACTGATACTTCTACCTTGGGAACAAATGTTATAGATCAAAATATTGCTCTTGGGAGTACTGATATACGAGTAACAGTTGTTAGAATTATCAATACAGTTTTGGGATTGCTAGGTATAATTGCTGTGGGTATAGTACTTTATGGTGGGTTTGTTTATATGACAGCTGGTGGTGATGACACTAAGATTTCTACTGCAAAAAAAATTCTTACCAATGGTATTATAGGATTGGTAATTATTTTGTCATCTTTTGCTATCACCAAATTTGTTTTGAATAAATTGGCAGAAGCTACTGGACTAAATGGTGGGGGTGGTGGTGATAACACAAATATATTAGGTAATTGTCACGAACCAGAATCAGAATGGTATGCTTTGCATGGTGCTGATATTAATTATTGTCCTCAATTTTGTGCTGAAGCCAATTTTGTTGTTCAAAGTATCACACCAAGTACCAAAGGTGATGATGTTGTGGGTATGAATAATGTGATTATTAGAGCCGTATTTAGTAGAGCTGTAGCTGGTAACGTGGCAGATGCTGTCAAAATTGAAAAAAATGGTTTAAATGTGACTGCTAGTTTTACTTTGCAATTTGCAGAGGGTAACAAAATTATTGAGGCTATTCCAAATGATGATTGTACAGAAAATCTTTCAGATGGTAAATGTTTGGGTGCTGGCTCTTATACAGTAAATATTTTGAATATAAAAGATGTTAATGGTAACCTGTTGGAAATAGTTACTTCTTGTGGTACTTATTCGCGAGATGCTAGTTTTAAAATTGATACTGAAAATATAATAGATAAAAGAGATCCAATATTGTCTAATGTGACTTTGAATGGTCAATCTGGGAGTGATATAGAATTGATAGCTGGTCGATCATATATTGTTACTTCAACTATTGATGATCGTAATGCTGTATCCTATGGTGGAAATTCTTTTGTATCAATAAAAATTTACAAACAAGGTGATTCAGGACATGTAATAGAAAGTCATCTAAATGGTCCGGCTACAATAAATCCAAATAACCCTGGTGACAAACCAGGCTCTAGTCCTAAATTTAGTTTTAATTATGGTTATAGAGCTCAACCAGATTCAAATTTTCAATTAGGTATTCCTTATACTTTGGAAGTGGTTGGACATGATATAGATAATAATACTACTACTCAAATTTTGACATTTATTATCATTCCAGCTAGCTGTACCAATGGTGTACAAGATAGCAATGAAACAGGTATAGATACTGGTGGAGTTTGTAGAGGGGGTCTGGGCGATTCTTGTAAAGTTCAAACTGATTGTTCTACCTCTTTCAAATGTTTGAATGCTGATGATAATTTGTGTAATCCTAGTAGTCCTACTGATGTTTGTCTCTGTAAAAAGTGGCCATATATAGAAAAAGTAGATAAAAATAATGGTGCTGCTGGTAACTGGATTACAATTTCTGGTAGGAATTTTGGTAATAGTAACGGTGAAATATATTTCAATTATGATATTAATGGTGATCATGTTTTTGATTATACTAATGTTGTTAGTTTGGCACAGTGTCGTGGTAATGATGTTTGGCATGATAATTGGATAATTGCTGAAGTGCCAGAAAAACCAATTGGTATCACTGTAAATCCCATAATTTCTGTCAAAAATTTGGAGTTAGCTGGAACAAATTCCGATTCCACCTCAACTCCTGCTTATTCCAGTTCTTTGTCTCAAGGTCATATTCTTGATTTACATTTGAATGAAAGTTCTGGTGCTAATATTGTAGATAGTAGTGGAAAAGGTAATAATCTCCAGGTTGTAGGAACTATTACCTATGGTGCTAATGGTAAATTTGATAAAGCTTTTAGTTTTGAAAAAGATGCTGATAGTAGCACTGTAACAACTTCAGAGTCTGGCTTTTTGAAGTTACGTGTGAATCCAGGACAATCTTTAGATTTACAACAAGGTAGTATTTTTGCTTGGATCAAAAAAAGTTCTCCAGTCATTTATGCTGATACTATTGTTTCTAAGTCATCTTCCTATGGTTTGTTTGTGGCATCAAATGGTCAGCTCGCGGTTGGTGAGTGGTATACTGATGGTCTAGATCATGGTGGTAGTACTGGAAGAGTCATAAGTTCAGGTACGAATGTGGTAGACGGACAATGGCACCAGGTTGGTTTAGTTTTTAATCACGGTGTGGAAAATTCTACAAAACTGTATGTTGATGGTGATCTCGTTTTTACAACAACAACCCAATTTTACACTGGTTATTTGGGTGACTTTGTGGTGGGTGCTAACAATGGCGGTGGTGCACAATTTTATACTGGTCTTATTGATGAAGTAAACATTTGGAATAGAGTACTTTCTCAAGATGAAATTACTTCTTTGTATAATACTGTAGCTCCTAGTTACAAATTTACTGATTTTACTAATGATGATTTTGGTCCCAGAACTGCTGATATTCCTGATTTTGTAAGTTTTACTTACAATGATATTAAAAGACCGGGATTATGTTCTGTTAAAACTTTTGCTGGTACTACTTCTGCTGAACCAAAAACATTGGTTACTGCTATAGGTAAAGCTTTTGCAGCTTCTATAGGTAATCTTATTTTTGGTAATACCCCTTCGGGTATAGTCAATTGGTCTAATGAACTTATTACATCAGCCGTACCTTTTGCTAACGAAGGAAAGAGCGCTGTTTATGTACAGTTGCCAGCTACTACTGATGCAAGCGGAAAATCTGTACCAGGAGAGACAAGTAATGCAGTGCTTTTTACCGTAGAAGGGGTAGGTGCAAATATCAATCCTATTATTACTAGTATTACTCCAGCGACAACTACTGTGGGAAGTTATATTACAATTTCTGGTAGAAATTTTGGTAGTAATCAAGGTAGCGGTTATGTGACGATTGGTGGAAGAGTTTCTGCGCCATTGCCCGATTATTGTAGTACTGATTGGAGTGATACAGAAATAGTAGCTAAGGTGGCTGTAGGTACAGCACTTGGGGCAGACAATGTATATGTTATTACTGACTCTGGTAAAACAACATCAAGCACTGATGCTTTTGTGAATATTGTAACAGGCGAACCTAGACCAAGTATTTGTGAAGTGACACCTAACCAAGGTTCGGCACCTTTGGCTGGTAATGACTTTTTGACTCTGACAGGTGAAAATTTTTCTTTACAAGCTGATGGTATTTACTTTTGGGGAAATTCTGCCACAACTAATATTGAAGATGACTTAGGTGCTAGTTGGTTTAGTACTTCTACTTTTGTTTCTTACACAAATACTGAATTGAAAGCAAAAATTCCTTATAATTCAACCACTGGCTTGTCTATGAATAGTGGTCCTATAGTAGTCAAAGCTAATGGTCAATTTAGTAATGGTATCAATTATCAAGTGATTGATTGTCGCTTGCCTAATCAATCATCACCTGCGAATTGGCAATGTTGTCAAAGTGGACCAGAAGCAGGGATTTGGAAAAATGGAAACTTTGTTTGTCAGGATACCACACGTGATGGTGGTTATGTTTGGAGATTTACTACTGGCAAAATGCCAGAAGTATTTTCTGTATTGGAGCAATGTGATCTTACTGATACTGGTGGTGTTGTACCTTCACCAACACCTTGGTCAGTTCGTGATGCTGGTAAAATAGCTTGTGTCAATGCTCAGATTCAAGCTGTATTTACTTTGAATATTGCTACTACTACTGAGAATTTGGCAAATTTTGATATCTATACTTGTGGTGATGATGGAAATAATAGTATTGATTGTGTCGTCACTTCTACTGATGTAACGGGTGATTTTATCAAAGATGTTACGGCAGATACTATTGTATTTCACAAAACTACTGCAAGTGGTGGTCCTAATTTGCCAAAAAATACTTGGTACTTGGTGGCCATGAAGCCAGAATTACATTCTTATAAGACTGTTTTTCAGGCTGGGGATTGGGTAGTCAAAACTGAAAAAATACAAGAACCTAGTAATAAGGGATGTGATGTTGGAGGTAAACATTATGCCTACTGTTTTGATTTCAAAACCACAAATGAAGTAGACGATATGTGTAAATTGGTTGGAGCCTTGATCAACCCAACTAGTTGGACCACTGAGATATTGGGTGTTATTCAGAGTGATATGTTCAGAATAGACTATGACCTTCAAAATATTTTTAATGTTGACTTGGTGCATCCTAAATATTTTGATGTTCAGGGTATTACCAATCAACAATGTATTTCGATGGGTGTGGATGGGCTTGGTTGGGTTTGGGGTCCAACAGATCATCCTGCTAATTCTGTTACTGCTCAGCCAATAAATTCTAGTCCTCCAATTCCTTATCATACAGATTCTCGTGGTGTGGCTACTGCATGGAGAGATAATATGTCCACGAACGGTAGTGATATTTTTGCCACTTATGAAAATAAGGATATTTCGCATGACTATAATTTGTTGGATGTCTTCTCTGTCTCAGCAAACTATAGTGTGAATAGTCTCGATAATATAAAAACTGTTCAAGATCCTACTAGTAAATATTCTTTGTTTGGTAATTTTAGTTTGAAAGCCAATTTTACGATCGATGATGCATCAGAAGAAACCATCATAAACGAGACCCTGGCTAATTACCCAGTAGATTATTATAGTTTTTTTATGTCTCATGACTATTATAGATTTATTTTGTCAAAAAAAGACGAGTATAGATTATATATAGATGATGACTATTTTCTTAATAATATAAATGGTGTTTTAAGCATAAATCAACATACAAAGACTTTGCATTTTTTCTATGGAAGTATAGATTTGTCTTATGTTGTTCCATCAGACACAACAGATTTTAATGTTGTTGTGGAAAAATCTGGTGATCAAATAAAATTAAAAGTTGGTGGAATAGTTGTAGATTCAAAAACATTTCTTAATGATATAAAGAAAACAAGTGATTTAGTATTGGGGAATGTACTTGACATTAGTGGTAATACAAATGAGAATAATTTATTACGTGGAAACATTTCTTTATTAACTATTCATAATGATGAGGGATTGTCATCTACCATAGAAGCCACAAGTACTATCTATGTTGACCTCGGTAATCCAAGAGTAATTGGCAAATGGCCATCTTGTACCGAAGCTTGTGTCAATGCTGAGATAGGTGCCCAGTTCAATCAAATCATGGTAACAAGTACTTATCTTGGGCAAGGTATAACATTGCAACGATGTAGTGATGAAAATTGTATTAGCTTTGTTGGTTCTTCTATACCTGTAGATGTACATAATGATTCCAATTCCCAAGTTACGATGTATAGTAGTCCTAATGATTTGGTATCTAGTACTTGGTATTTAGTTACTGTTTCAAGTAGTATCAAGGCTGATGGTGGTACTAGTCCTAGTGGCGGAAAAATTGAAGGAAACCAAGTAAATCCAATAACCTGGAAATTCAAAACCAAGAATTCTTCTGAACCTTGTGCAATTGATACTGTCGATGTGGTACCTGATCCTTTTTCAGCTTATTATATTGGTCAAAAACAAATTTATAAAGCTGTG
>PFBU01000063.1:0-2842 GCA_002773185.1 Candidatus Magasanikbacteria bacterium CG10_big_fil_rev_8_21_14_0_10_36_16
TTTATTGCTTTACTAAAGGAAAAAAGTCCTGGTGATTATGAGTATTTTTTTCAGACAATACCAAATCCAATAAATTATGATGAAGTAAATGGTATTTTTACTAGTTCTTCAGTACAGCATAATCTTATAACCAAACCTTTCTCTGATAAAGGTTTGGAAACGAATAGTCAATGTAGTTATAAATTAATATTTAATCCGACTTTGATTAGTGATTCATCTGAACCTGTTAATAATAAAATTTCAAATGATTTAGCTGATGTTTTTGATTATCCTGTAAATAATGAATCTCCTGTAGTAAATAATGAAGTGATAATGTCTCCTGCTGTAAAACCAAACCAAATACGTGTAGTTATTAGATGGAAAAAGAATGGAGCTTACAATTTTGTTGGTAATTTTTATTCTGATAAAGTATTACATCACCCTTCTCTTTCTACATGGATAAATCAAACTAATTTTAAATATTCTGATGCGTCTAGTGCCAATGGAATTTTTAATGGTATGTCTCCTATTGATGCTGGTGGTGATGGCTCAACTGTTCTTGACGCTGCTATTATGAATGCTTATGTTACTCCTACTGTTATTAGGGGTAATGGTTTTATAGATTATCCTCTTGCTAGATTTGCTTTTCATCCTATTATAAATACAGAATATTCTGGTATGCAAGCTATGACGTTCACTGCTTACTATGGTGGCAATAATGAACCTTTTCCTAGTAGTACTTTAGGTTTTTATGTAAGTTCTCCAAATGGTCCAATCGATCTTATAAAAGGTGGTAATGAAGTTTGGGTAGAGGTCTATCACTATCACACAGGTCAAGTTAATATGTTTTCTATCTATAAGCCTGACTTTACTTTCAAATTGAACAATGCCAAACCATCAGCAAGTGGTTCAGCCAATTATTGGCATGTTTTCAATATCCATATGGATGGTGGAAATATTCTTGCCATACCTGTAGGTTCTGACTTAGTACCATCAAATCCAACTGACTATTTGACGTATATGGAGGAGAATCCTTTTCCTACAAACTATGGTGGCTCTATCGTAACTGGCGATTGTGGTTTGAAATATGGTATGCCATTTACTACAAAATGTCAGTATTATCAATAAAAAAATATGAATAAAAAAATTATTTACGGTATTTTAATTGTTATTATCACAGTTGCGATTGTATCTTCTGGCGTTTTCTTTTATAATAAGTATAGGACAACAAAAAATAAGGAAAATGTTTCTAATCAAGTCAATACTTCTAGTACAGGCCAGATGGAACTTATTCACTTACCTATGGAACCAACTGTCACACCAGAATGGTACAAGACAGACAAAGATGGTGATGGTTTGACTGATGACGAAGAAGATAAACTAGGTACCAATAGATGGGAATCCGATTCTGATTTTGATGGTATTTCTGACAAATTAGAAATTGAAAAATATAAGACAGACCCAATGAATCCTGATACTGATGGTGATGGCTTTAGGGATGGTGTAGAGATTATGGGTGACTATGACCCTTTGAAAAAATAATCAAATTATTTATTATATAATTATTTATTATGTTTGACGACGATAATAACAATAGTTCAACTCAGTTGCCATCAAATTTGCCTATAGTAGAGCCTGATGATATTTTTTCAGCTACAGATGATACAATCTTACCTGATGCAAATTCATCGATTCAACCTTTGGAACCTGTTGATACGGCTGAAGATTTTGCTATGCCCAACAATCCACCGCAACCAGTAGAAAAACCGCTAAACTCTGCTCTTGATGCTGGTGTGTTGAAACCAAAATTAAACAATGAAATACCTAGTCCGGCAGTAGATGATATGTTTGGTGGTGTGGATAATAATCCTGCATCTACTTTGGATAATCAAAATAATCTTGCCAATTTTGATAAGCAACCGTCATTATCTCCTACACCTGTGAAGGACTTTGCTGTTAATAATAATTATAATAATCCAACTCCCCAAAATAATAGTACACCAGATTACAATACAGTCCTACCTCCACCTGGGATGACACCAGTTGACAGCCAAAGTAAGAGTGTTTCACAGCTTAGTGAACCAGTGGGTAGTAAAAAAGTCATTGTGTGGATTATTGTTTTGGCAGTAATTTTGATTTTGGGTTCTGGGAGTGCTTGGATTTATTTTTCTTTTATAAAAGACAATACTAATAATAATATATTTAACCAATCAACTTCAAATAACACTTCTAATTTAGATAATACTGCCAATAATAATACTGTAGTGCCTCCTGTAGAAGAAAATACGGTTATAGTTCCACCTTTTGTGGAAAACACTCAACCAAGTAGCATAGTCAATAATGACTTAAGTCAACAGATAATTGTGGGCGAGCCAGTAGATACTGATGGTGATGGTTTGGATGATGTGCGTGAAGTTGGTATAGGTACTGACCCTCTAAATTGGGATACTGATGGTGATGGCTTAAGTGACGCTGATGAAGTAATTATTTGGAAGACGGATCCCCTAAAAGCAGATACTGATGGTGATGGTTTTGCCGATGGTTTGGAAATAAAAAATGGTTATAGCCCAACAGGTACTGGAAAATTGTTTGAGCCACCAACAACTACAGAAATTGGTATTAATCCTAGTGTTACAAGCACTAAATAGTATTTAAATTATGTTTGGTAGGAAAAAAGATAAAAGTAAAGACAAAAAAGATAAATATGCTGATTTGCAAAGTATTGTGATTCCAGACGTTTTTTATGGTGGTCAAGATCCATATATTTATCATCCACACACAGAAGAAAATACCAAAACTAATGCTAAAAAGTTTCATTTCAAAAAAAATATTAAATCAAAAGTTGTACCAAGACCGGCTACCC
>PFBU01000063.1:2891-10624 GCA_002773185.1 Candidatus Magasanikbacteria bacterium CG10_big_fil_rev_8_21_14_0_10_36_16
AGCCAGAGCTCAGTTGATTGCCCAAAATACTTTACCACCACCACCAGCTATAGTAGTAAAGAATACTACACCGCAAGAGATACCTACTACCACAGTAGTAGAGGAAGTTACTAGTAGTGTAGAATTGGCTACCAGTACACCATCATTACAAAATGTGTTTTTGGATTTTTCTCCAATTTTGACTTTGGACACTGCTGATGTGGATGCTGATAGTTTGACTGATATTGAAGAAAGTGTTTTTGGTACGGATAGTGGGACTTGGGACAGTGACAATGACAAATATTATGATGGTCAAGAAGTTTATAATCTGTATAATCCAAAAGGTCTAGCTCCTGTAAAGATAATTGATTCTGGTTTAGTTTTAGAATATAAAAATGTTTATTTTGGTTATCATATCTATTATCCTAGTGCTTGGCAAAAAGGTTCTGTTGACGTCAAAGAAACTCAAGTTTTGTTTAGTGCTAGTAATGGAGATTATATAGAAGTTAGAGTTTTTCCAAAAGAAGTTGGGCAGACTTTTATAACTTGGTTTAGTCGTAATGCTGAAGGTCAAAGTTATACAGATTTGTCTACTTTCAAAAATCGTTTTGGCGAAGACGCTATGATCAGAAAAGATAGTCTAGTAGCCTATTTTGAAGATGCTAATTATATTTATACAATTATTTATCATACCAAAGATAGAGGCCCTATACTGTACAGGCATATTATGCAGATGATGTACCAGAGTTTTAGAATGTCACAGAGTAATACAGTTTTACCTGATCAAGTAACTTTTCCAAGTCCGGAAAGTTCTAGCAATACTGTCAATATTGTTTTGCCATCTTTGGAAAATAGCAGTACAAATACGACTAGTAGTAACAACTAATTTATGGAATGTACTGTTTTCAAAACTGTCAGAAACAAATTGTTGAGTGAGTTGGAAATAAAAAATATTGTTTTTGCGGTACTCAAAAAAAATAAAAAAAATGGTGATATTAGTGTACACATTGTTGGTGATAAAAAAATAAGAGATTTGAACAAAAATTATCGTGGTAAAGACAAAGTAACTGATGTCATATCTTTTGCTATAGCAGAAGGTGAAAGTATAGTGGAAATGGAAGAAAAAGATTTTGGTGATATTTTTATTTGTTTACCACAAATAATTAGACAAGCTACAGAAAATAATATTTCCGCACGTGAAGAAACGATTAGAATGTTGGTTCATGGAGTATTACATATTTTGGGTTTTGATCATAAAAAAGAAAATGAAGCAAAAGAAATGTTTAGTTTACAAGAAAAATTTGTTAAAAAAATGTTATGATAAGATTAGCCAAATTAAAAAAGAGTTTTATTTATGCTATGAAAGGTTTGGTCTATACTTTCAAACGTGAACAAAATTTTCGACTGGAAGTGGTTATCGCTGTAGTAGTGATTTTTGCTATGTTTTTTTTAGGGTTGAGAAGTTCTGAAAAAATTATTGTTTTGTTGCTCATAACTTTTATTCTCACTTTGGAAATGTTCAACACTATTATTGAAAGATTTTTGGATTTATTAAAGCCTAGATTGGATTCCCAAGTTAAGCTCTTGAAAGATATTATGGCTGGTGTAGTTTTTTTGGCTTCACTTGGGGCTTTAGTCATTGGGGCTATGATTTTTTATCCTTATTTATTTGAGCTATTAGCCAAATAATGTTATAATGTCTTATATTGTAAAATATTATGGCAAAACACAAACAAATGGCAGATATCATCACAGGTTTAGATATAGGATCTAACAGTGTGCGTGTTGCAGTAGGACAATTTTCAAACATGAGGGATGAAGAAAATTCTACTTTGCAAATTATTGCGACAGTAGAAGTATCTTCTGAAGGTGTACAAAAAGGACAAATTGTTAGTATTGAAGATACTGTTTCTTCGGTTTCCAATGCTTTGGAACAAGTAGAAAAAATTATAGGCTTACCTGTTGAACATGTTTGGGTGGGTGTTTCTGGTACACAAATCATTGCCCAAGAAAGTAAAGGTGTAATAGCTATTTCTCGTACTGATGGTGAGATTTCTGAAGATGATATTGAGCGAGCCGTGGATGCTGCCAAAGCTATAGCTACACCGCTCAATTATGATATTTTGCATGTTTTACCACGTAGTTTCGCGGTAGATGGACAGACAGGAATCAAAGATCCAGTCGGTATGACAGGTATTAGATTAGAAGTGGATACAAAGATTATTCATAGTGTTAGTTCTCATATTAAAAATTTGACCAAAGTAGTCTATAGGGCTGGTATTGATGTTGACGATTTTGTATTGTCTATTTTGGCTGCCGGTGAAGTGGTGACTAGTAGTCGTCAAAAGGAACTTGGTTGCGTAGTCATAAATATTGGTGGACCAACTACTAGTATTGTAGTTTATGAAGATGGTGATGTTTTGCATAGTGCTGTTATACCAATTGGCTCAGCTCATGTTACCAATGATTTGGCTTTGGGACTAAAAACTTCTATTGATATTGCTGAAAGAGTAAAAGTAGAATATGGTCAATGTATTAGTAAAGGTGTTAGTAAAAAAGAAACAATTGATTTGAAAGATTTTGGAGCTGAAAAAACAGACGTAGTTACTAGATATTATATCAACCAAATTATTGAAGCACGTGTTAGTGAAATACTTGAAAAAGTCGATGATGAATTAGCTAGTGTTGAGAGAAGTGGAATGCTTCCAGCTGGTGCTATATTTATTGGTGGTGGTGCTAAGATTGAAGGTATAGTTGATATTGCCAAAGAAGTTTTATCTTTGCCAGCTCAACTTGGTTATCCTTTGGGATTGGATAGTATTAGTAACAAAGTAAATGATATCTCTTTTGCCTCGGCTATAGGTATGGTGAAATGGGGGAGTAATTTAATGCAAAGCGTACGAACACGTAGAACTTCTTTTAATATTGGTTCCAAATTAGGGGACAAACTTAGGAGTATCTTCAATAATTTGATGCCTTAAATTAATTATATACTTTATAAGTAGGTGCTTGAAATTGGCACCTTTTTTATTCTTTATAGTACTGTTTTTAGCAGATTGTTACATCCACCCCAGGCGGACAGGTTGTTAAATGGCTAAATTGTCATTTAAATTACATAGCAATTGGACAATTTGGCAATGTAACAATTATTGAGTGATGTTTACTTAATTTATTTATATTTTCAAGTGATGTATAGACTTTTGAAGAATGGTGTGTTGTAGGTCAAATTTTTTCTTGACACTATTTTCAAAAACTAGTAAAATATAGGTAGTTAATAAATTATGTACTCAAATTGTTATTGTTTGAATACAAAAAGTACTCAGAGTTAAATTATTATTATGCCACAAGTAAAACCAGACATTGAAACATTTGCAAAAATCAAAGTAGTCGGAATTGGGGGATCTGGCAATTCAGCTATTCAACGAATGATAGAAGGTAAAATTCGTGGAGTAGATTTTTTGGCACTCAATACTGATGTCCAAGCTCTTCATCACAATTCTGCTCAGAAAAAATTACATATTGGTAAGACTATTACTCGTGGTCTTGGCGCTGGTATGAATCCCGAGCTTGGTAAACGTAGTGCTGAAGAATCACAAAATGAAATTAGAGAAGCTCTCAAAGATACTGACATGATTTTTATCACTTGTGGTCTTGGTGGTGGTACTGGTTCTGGAGCTGGCCCAGTGGTGGCTGAGATTGCTCGTGATATGGGAATTCTTACAGTGGCCGTGGTTACCAAACCTTTTACTTTTGAAGGACCACAAAGAAAACAAATTGCTGAAAGTGCTTATGAAGAATTATCTCGTTATGTAGACACTGTCATCACTATTCCCAATGATAGAATTTTACAAATTATTGACAAAAAAACTAGTCTGCTAGAAGCCTTCAAAATTGTTGATGATGTCTTGCGACAAGGCGTACAAGGAATATCCGAATTGATCACTGTTCCTGGTCTTATCAATGTTGACTTTGCCGATGTCAAAACAATCATGAGTGATACTGGTTCAGCTCTTATGGGTATTGGAATTGGTACTGGTGAAAATCGTGCCACAGACGCTGCCAAAGCTGCTATATCTAGCCCACTACTTGAAGTATCTATTGATGGTGCCAAAGGTATTTTATTTTCTATCACAGGTGGTACCAATTTGGGTATGCAAGAAGTGGCTGAAGCAGCCAAGATTATCACTAGTTCAGCTGATGATAATGTCAAAGTTATTTTTGGAGCGGTGATTGATGAAACTATGGGTGAAGATGTACGGGTAACAGTCGTTGCTACTGGTTTTGATGATAGAAGTACAAATATCAAAACTGTCAAAGCTGATTCTCCCAATCCTGGCATGGAAGTATTCACTACCAAACGTCCAATGTTCAAATCAAGTATTTTCAATAAAAAAGTAGAGACTAGATCTATAACACCCAGAGGTAATAATGACGAGGACTTCCTAGAAGAAGAATCTGTAGAAGAGGAAAAAGAGTATGCTAATCCGTCTAGTTTTAGTCGAAGAAATGTTGGCTCATCGGTAGACATGAATACTCAAACTACTCAACCTAGACCACAATCTACAAGTAATGTAATCAATCAAAATAGTACTAAGCCAAAAAGTAACGAAGAAGATTTGGAAATCCCAGCTTTTATTAGAAAGAAAATGGGAATGTAATTGCATCAGAAAACTAGAACATAGAAACATAAAACACTGTCGAGATGACAGTGTTTTAAGTTCCAAAATTATAATCAGTAAACAAAAATCAATTAACAAATAACAAACTTATTTTATTATTTTTCTTGCTTCTTCAATTTGTTTTTTACACTCATCTTTTAGAATTTTTGATTCTATGTTTGCTTTCTGTTCGCATCTTTCATTCATTTCAAAAACTGTAATTTTTGGTGTCAGTGTTTCATCTTCAGCATAGCCATAAATAAAATTTGATATTTTGGCTTTTATTGCTGCTACAAAACACATCGGGCAAGATTGAGCATTACTGATAAGACAGTATTCGCTTAAATTTTTTGTTTTTAATTTTTTTGTAATTTTCCTGATAAGATTTATCTCAGCATGAGCTGTGGGGTCTATATCTGTGTTTGTGGTGTTGTGAGCACTGGCAATTACATTACCTTCTAGATCAGCTAAAACTGCACCAAAAGGGGAATTACCTTCTCTGACTGCCTTATCAGCTTCAGACATCGCGAGTCTAATTAGTTTTTCTTTGGTTTCTTGATTCATATTAGTATAATTCTGGATTTTTGAAAGGTATAAGTGCTAAAACAACAGTCTCTGTATAATCTGTTGTTCTAGTGACAATATCATTGGTGAGAGTACCGATAGTGCCATTGTGTTGAGAATTATTAACTCCGAAGACAATATTGCTAGCCTCAGACATTTCTTTACCTTGCTTGATTAATTCTGTAACTTTTGGTGGAAGAAGGAAGGTAAGTGCTCGAGCTTTACCAATCTTATCTTTTGATTTCACAACTATCCAAGCAAGTGAACCTAAATCGTCACCAATTTTTTCCAGTCCACCTTCCAGTCCAACCCAAAAATCTGCTTCAGGAAATTGTGTTTGTGCGTTAGTTGCTCTGTTAGTTGCACCTTGCAAAGTTTCTTCATCTGACATTGGTTGGTCGCTTACATTAGAAGTGATAGACTCACCAATAAATTCGAATTTATCTTGTAGAAACATTTTTTCAAAAGCGATTTTTACAGATTCTATTTTGACTGGATTTTTGGAAGCGATGATGACGGTTTTCATAATTTTATTGTTTAAATAAAATAAAAAGTGTAACAAAAAGACCAAGTAAAATAATGGAAACAATCATGAATATAGTCATTTTAGAATAAAATTTTTCATTACTTTGAATATTACCAGCTTCTTTTATTATATTCCCCATTTCTTTTTCGTTGCTAATATTATATTTGTAATTTTTTAAATCTCTAAAAACTGTTTCGCCATACTGTGGGGTGAGTACAAAGTGTTTTTCTTGTTGGTTTTCTTTCTTCACGCTAAAAATTAGTATTGTATTGGTATGAGTTTTTTGAAATGAAGGCATCACTCTGTGAAAAAAACTTATGTTGAGTATCTCTTTTTTGTAGAATTCCTCTTTGAGTATATAATTTTTATGAAGGAATTTTTTTAAGTATATACTTATTTTTTGATTGTCTATTTCTATTTTTAGTTTGTTCATAATTTTATATTTTGTTATTTTAAATTTTATCACAAATAGATAAATTTGTAAAAAACAAAAAAGCTCTTTTTAGAACTTTCTTTTTGATTATTTTTTTGGGAGTGACAAGCGCCAGCTTGTCCTGTATATCTCGTGACAAGCTGGCGCTTGTCATTCCTTTTGATTTTTTATATATTTTCGACTTTTTGATACACCTTCCAATTCGGATCAGCTTGCACTTCACGCCAGTTAGTAAACTTTCCTTCCTTGGCATAGTTGTAACCAGCGGCAGCAATCATGGCTGCATTGTCCATAGAATATTTGAGAGCAGAGAGATGAAAGTCTGTACCAGAAATATGTTCAATAGTATTTTTCAAAGTTTCACGAAGTTTGGCATTGGCTGAGACGCCACCGACTAATAAGACATTGCTAGGTTTGTATTGTTTTACAGCTTTGACAGTCTTTTCAACCAAGACGTCCACAATCGCTTGTTCAAAGCTGGCACAGAAGTCATCCAATATTTGAGGCTCTAGTTTGAAAGTATTATTTTCAGTTTTTGGAGCATTATCTTGAAGCCAATAAAGAGCCGCAGTCTTGAGACCAGAAAAGCTCATATCATAATCATCACTATCCATCATGGGACGAGGGAATTTGATAGTTTTTGGATTGCCATCAACGGCATGTTTGGAAATTTTTGGTCCACCTGGATAATCTAGTCCAATAATTTTGGCAATCTTGTCAAAAGCTTCGCCAGCCGCATCATCACGAGTTCCGCCAATTTTTTCATAATGGCCTTTTTCTCTAGATAAAATAAGTTCAGTGTGTCCGCCAGAGACGACTAGAGATAGAATAGGGAAGTTGAGCTTTTGATTGGGGCTATCGGCTTCTAGATGTAGCTTCACACTGTTTATATGCCCGTCTATGTGGTTTACAGCTATAAGTGGGGTATTCCATAGGTATGAGAGTGTTTTGGCTGTCTCAACGCCTACAATCAGTCCTGTAATCAGGCCTGGGCCAGCAGTGACAGCGATAGCGTCTGGTTTGTCAAAATCTTTCATGATTTCTTCAACTACGGGAGTGATTACTTCAGCATGTTTACGCCCAGCGATTTCGGGGATAACGCCACCGTATTTTTTGTGTATGTCAATTTGACTGGCTGTTTTTTCCGCTAGTATTTCTATTTTTTCATCTGTGATATCCATGAGACAGATAGATGTATCGTCGCAGGAGCTTTCAATACCTAATATACGCATAGTTAAAGTATTAAACCATAGTTTGGAGAATTTTTCAAGGGCTGTTTTTATTATAATTAAAACATAAAAACATTAAAACATTAAAACAATTTTTAGCTTTTTAAGCCTTTTTAGCCTTTTAAGTTTTTTAGGCCTCTTGTGTATTCACACCAAATTATTGACAGTTATCATCTTTTTGTGTATAATTTTTTCGTCTTTGATTTATTTTTTGTCATGGTCCCATCGTCTAGTGGTTAGGACACCAGGTTTTCATCCTGGGAACAGGGGTTCAATTCCCCTTGGGACTACAATTAAAAGGGAGGGATCATGTTTTACGCTTACGTATTACAAAGTTTAACGGA
>PFBU01000063.1:10639-12222 GCA_002773185.1 Candidatus Magasanikbacteria bacterium CG10_big_fil_rev_8_21_14_0_10_36_16
AAGTTTAACGGACAATTTTACATATATTGGTTCTACGGAAGATTTGAAAAAACGTTTCAAAGAGCACAATAGTGGAAAGACAAAATCTATAAAACATAGATTGCCTTTTAAATTAGTTTATTATGAAGCTTACGAGACTAAATATTTAGCTAGAAAAAGAGAAATAGAGTTAAAGAAAAATAGTTCAAAAAAGGAAGAATTGTTTAAGAGAATTTTTGACATAAAATAAGGTTTTTCAGCCAGTGGGCTGACCACCCCGCTGGGTGGCATCCTGGGAACAGGGGTTCAATTCCCCTTGGGACTACTATTTGAAATTACAATCTTCAATAAACAAATTCCAAGAGATTGGAGTTTTTTGTTTTTTAATTTTGCTCAAAGATTATAGAACTCAGATTTCAGAAGATTACCAGGATTGACCAAGATTTGATTTTGGTGAATCTTGGAAAAATTTTGGTAATTTGTGTTTTATTTATAATATCTTAGACAATTTTTCTCTACCCAAAACAAACAAATTGTTAGTAGCTCTAGTCAAAGCAACATATAGTAAGTCTCTGTCAATTTTTTCTTTTTCAATTTTCAAATCTGTTAATTCAATTTTGTTGGCACTCAAGATATCTTGCTTTTTTATACCCACCAAAAAGACAGTGTCAAATTCAATTCCTTGTATTTCATCCATAGCTAAAATATGGATGTTTTTTTCTTTCTTAAATTCTTCTTTATATTTTTTTAGATAATTTTTATTTCTAACTAAAATACCATTGATTGCTTTTAACTGTAAATTTTTTTTGACATATTTTATTTCGTCATCAATATCTTCAAAAACTTTTTCAGTAACCTGTGTACCGTCTTTGAGATTGTCTGGGATAGCTATTTGGTAACCAAGTTTTTTGATATATTCTAGGATTTGTCTACTATTACGATAGACTTTGTCTAAAACAACTTTGCGATCTTCTTTTAGATTCTCACCAATTTCTGTCCAATCATTTATTGTGCCAAGTTGAGTTTTTTGATTCATGTCCCCGACATACATAAGGGAATTATTTTCTGGGTTAAGACAGCTTTTTATAATTTTGATTTGTGTTGGTAAATAGTTTTGAAATTCATCAAAAATTATTAGGTCGTAGAGAGCAGGGAAGCGTCCAACTTTTTTTTGACTGGCGCCACGTTTTTTTAGTTGATAATACTCTTGCATTATTGTGATATCGCCATGAGTTTTTTTGAATATTTGTAATAAGATGGTCAAGTCAATTCTGTCTAGGATGTTATTTTCTTTTTGTTGTTTTATTATTTTCAAATATTTGGTTGGCAAATTTTGGTAAGTTTTTTCTAGCAGAAAAAAAATGTTTGAACTGTATTTTTGTTCAGGTATATCTTTTAGTGATTGTAGTTTGTAATATTCAAGATAGTCGCGTTCTTCTTCATTTATTTCTATATGATTTTGATAATTATAATTTTGTAAATCTAGAACACTCATCACCCAGTCAGCAAAAGTATGGATAGTGATATTTTTGATTCCAAGTTCTGGTAAGAGGTGAGAAAAATATTCTTTGGTGCCATTATCTTGGACAAGTATCAAAATTTTG
>PFBU01000063.1:12276-13874 GCA_002773185.1 Candidatus Magasanikbacteria bacterium CG10_big_fil_rev_8_21_14_0_10_36_16
TCTGGTGATTGGAGTAGGTAGGCGACACGATGGAGGGCTAGAGTAGTTTTACCAGAGCCAGCCGGGCCAGAAATCAATAAGGAATTTTTGTAACTGGCACGTATGACTGAGTCTTGAGCTTTTTCCATCTGAGCGACAATTTCTGGTAAGACAAAATTCTTTTTTTGATTAGAAAAATAATCTTGGTAAATGAGCTCACGTGGTTGGTCTAGAGATTCTGTTGATAGATAAATGATTTTACCATCGACAATCATGTATTGATCCTTTCTGGCCATCGTACTTTGTTTCTCTGTTTTGTCTGGCAAGGTGTAACTGACTTGACCTGGATGTTCAAAACGGATTTTTGCTATGGGACTGATCCAAGAATAGATGTGTTCATCACTTAGAGAAAATTTGCCAATATAAATTGTTTCGTCATTTAGTTCACATTTATTGAAATAAGGAGAGTTTTGCATTAGTTCTAGACCCTCCAATTTTTCTTTGTCTAGAGTAAGTAATTTGCTTTGCACGATTTTGTCATCTTCGTTGAAGGTGTGTAGACTTTTTTGGAGTTTGCTGACACTGTCTTTGGTTTTTTGTAATGTTTGTTTGATTATCTCAATAGCACCCCGTAAATTTTCTTGGGCGTGTTCAAAGTAGACTTGTTTGTTTGCTTGGTCCATATATAATAATAAAATTAAAAAATACCCTTATTAGAACCTTAAAATAATTTATATTTTTTATAATTATCCCTTGGTTCAGGGGTATTTTTTAAACTAATTGTAGAAGTAAAATAATTTTAGAAGTTTTTATTTTGTTAATCAAGACTTTTAAAATTATTTTTACTGAAATAATGATAGCATATTTGGCTACCTTTTGTCAAATTTTGGTATTTCTGTTTCTTTGAAAGTAACCTCATGGCGTAGATATTCTCGGTCATTATAATAAAAAGTAGCTTCAAATTTTTTGTCAGCCATAATCCAAGGAAAAAAAATCTTGTCTCCATCTAGTATTGGTACATCTGGCAATCCATCCTCTCCTATTTCCGCCCAAACTAAAGGTCCTTGTTCAGGATCTTCCCGTTGTTCACCAGAGAATTTTTCACACGTATAATAATATACAATGAACTCTTTTTCTGGGAACATGCCCGTGGATCTTATTTTGCCAATAAGATTCAATTCTTCGGCTGTATAGCCACTTTCTTCTTCTACTTCTCGTGTAGCACAAGCCTCTGGATTTTCATCGTCTATAGGTTCGAATTTGCCGCCAACGCCATTATATTTCCCATAATGTGGTGCATAAGTTTTTATGCCCTCTATCATTAGGACTCTTTTTCTATTTTCCTTCAATATATAAACAACAGTAGCTTTTTTGATTTCCATATTTTTAGTTTATTTCATGCTTTTATTATAGACCTATTCCAATCTTATTCCAAGTAAAAAGTGGATAAAATTGGCTCTATGCTTGACAGAATTACGAAATCATTGTATTATATCAGCACCCATAGACAGTAGGTTCCGCCCAGGGCGGATTAAATATCCTGCCGAGGAAAAAATTTTACACTTTTTATAAATGTGATAAAAGGTCGATTTTCTAGAGTTCTGTGGTCTTAAACCACT
>PFBU01000063.1:13907-17469 GCA_002773185.1 Candidatus Magasanikbacteria bacterium CG10_big_fil_rev_8_21_14_0_10_36_16
AGAAAAAAATTTTATGGCAAAAACAAGAATAGAAAAAGAACAAGCAATAGAGAATTTAACAAATGATTTGAAAAATTCTGTATCAGCTGTTTTTGCAAACTATCAAGGTCTGAAAGTATCTGAGTCAGAAGAATTACGTAACAAATGTCGTGAACAAAACATTGCAGTATATGCAAGTAAAAAGACATTGTTGAAACGTGCTTTGAAAGATTCTGGTTTAGACATTGACACTAAACAATTTGAGGGTAGCGTAGCCGTTTTTTTGGGAAAAGAAGACGAAGTAGCTCCTGCTCAAATTGTGGCTAATTTTGCCAAAGGTCACGAAGTTGTTTCTTTGTTCGGAGGTATTTTAGAAGGTCAATTCATTTCAGCCGAAAAGGTAAATGAATTATCAAAACTTCCAAACAAACAACAATTGCTTGGTCAATTGGTAGGTACTTTGAATGCTCCAATATCAGGATTTGTAAATGTCCTAGCTGGTAACTTACGTGGACTTGTAGGTGTAATAAATGCAATCAAAGAAGCTAAAGCATAAATTTATAAAAATTAACTTAAAAAAATATGTCAGAAGAAACAAAAAAGGAAGTAGAAGTTCCTGAAAAATTCAAATCTCTTGTAGAGATGGTAGAAAAAATGTCTGTATTAGATCTTGCTGAACTTGTAAAAGTTCTTGAAGAAAAATTCGGTGTTAGTGCTGCTGCACCTGCAATGATGCCCGCCCAAGGTGGGTCCGCCTCTGGCGGAATGGCTGATCAAGCTCCTGAAAAAGATGAGTTCACTGTTGAACTTACAACTGTTGGTGACAACAAAATCAATGTTATCAAAGCTGTAAAAGTTATTACAGGTCTTGGTCTAGCTGATGCTAAAGGATTGGTAGATGGAGCTCCAAAAGCTATCAAAGAAAATGTTAAGAAAGCTGAAGCTGAAGAAATGAAGAAACAGTTGGAAGAAGCTGGCGCAACAGTAACTTTGAAATAATTTTTCTTAAGTAAAGAAATTAAAAAGACGTATCTATTTGATACGTCTTTTTTTATTGTATAATAAACTTAAATAATTCAAGCATTTACTTAGTTGAAAACTTATATATTTTATTATCATCCAAAATGTAAACAATGTGATTATCCTGGTCTACTATCATGTCGCTTGGATTTTTCCATTCACTGGAAGTAAACTGTTCAATGAAGTTGCCATCTTTGTCGAGTAGAATAACACGTTTGCTGGATGGTTCCAAAAGATAAAGATAATCAGAATTAGCATAAGTCCAAATTTTGTTAGGATTTTGTAATTCTGGGTGAACACCTTGGATGGTAAAAGCTTTTTCTTCACCACCATAGAAATGCAAAATTTTGGCGTCAGAAGTGAGTAGATAGACATTGCCGTCTATAGCCATAGAAATTACTTTGGATAGTGAATTTGTTTTTTGAGTTATCCAAGCAACACCTCTATCATAACCAGTTTGGGTCTGACTGTGTTTGTATATTTGGTCAGTACTAGGACTTAGGGTATAAAGTTTGCGATTGTAAATAGCCATATTTTCCAAATTTACATTGGACGTTGAGAAACTAATATCTTTGGCTAAAAGAGACTCGGTAGATTTGTTGTATTCAAATATAGTATTATTTTTGGCTAGGAAAACTATTTTATCGTCTTCTTTTGGTGTGTCAGCTGTAATAAGATTTGGTTGATTTTCATGACTTTTTATTTGGGTTTCTTTGGAAATGAGATTGACTTGATATATATTCTTATCATTGTAAGAATAAGCAAAAATATTGTCGCCAAAGTTGATAATTTTTTGGAGAGCTTCACTTGGTTTATTATTGTTGAAATCAGCTATTACTTCTGTAGGGACAGAATTCATTTTTTGTAATTTGTTTAGTATTTCATCAATTGTATTTTTTAGTTCATTGTATTTGTTAATTTCTGTGTCGTTGTCTTGTGGTAAAATACTTATCAAACCCTGTGTTTCTGTTAAAATTTCTAGAGCCTTACCTTCCTCACCATATAATAATTTGGCTTCAGCATCGTCCTTTTTGTCGCTTATATTTTGAATCATGGTTTCGTATAATGCTATTTTGGCTTCCCTATTGTCTTTTATTTTGATATAAATAATACTCCCCAAAAAGATAATGGCAATAAGGATAAGAGCTATGAAAAGTATTTTACTTATCATACTAACATTTTTTATTCTTTCGCGTCTTTCGTTTATAGCATTTCTAAATCTGTCAATAATTATGGTTCTTTGTCCAGATTTGTTGGTAATCAAATAAAAAATATTTATGAGCCAAGACAACAAAGTTGTTATTATTTTTTTGATTACAAAAAATATACTGGTAAAAATTATTACCAAACTTTTACCAACTAAGACTAGAATTTTTTCAGATATTTTTTGGTTTTTATTTTTTTTGTTGCTTCGAAAATTTGTTTCTATGTTACCATGAGTGGTTGCCCCACGACTAGTCTGTTTGACCGATTTTTGTTCGGAAGGGTCTGTGGTTGATTTGTCTTTGTAAAATGATGAGAATCTATCTTTTAGATTTTTTAGTAAAGAAGGGGATAGAGTGTCTGCAGTATTTCTGGTAGTATTTAGCAACTCATTCATAGATGCTTGAGAACCAAGAGCGTCTGCTTGGGTGTTACGATAGCGTTTTATTTCTATCTGTGGTTTGGGAGTGTGGAAGACTATTCCACCAAAAGAATATTCATCTTTGAGATTATCTAAAACTTTTTGGATATGTATTGCGCCTTGTTTGGTAGCTTTGTTTTGGATTATTTTTCGTACTCTGTCTGGTGAAAAATGTTCGCTTACACTAGCACTAGCTACATACAAATAATCATCATCTTTCATTTCGCCTTCAATTACCGAAGAAAAGAGTTGTTCAGGAGTTTCTTGTTCATTTTTATCAATAATTTCCGAACTTCGTAAACCGTCTTTGGTATTATAAAAGAGGTAGGCATTTGGGTTGCCATGATAAGCCAAAGTCAAACGACGTTTTTGTAAAATGCCGACAAGAGCTGTAACTTGACTATCTTTGTAGTGTAAGACACTGTGACTTTGCTGGTTTATTTCTTGTAATATGTTTTCAAAATAATTTTCTATGTCAGTATTCTCTTCGTCATAATATTTTATTTCTATATCATCTATAATTTGTTGTAATTGGCTGATTTGTTCGGAGTAACTGCCATTTACTTCTATAATCGCAAAAAAATAACCCTTATCCTTTTCGTTTTGGGTAATTGGTTCGGCGATATGAAGTAGGACATGTGAAGCGCGCTGATTGCTACCTTCAACAAAAAATTCCTGAATTTCTAGTCCATTTTTCATAAATGAAAAAACTTAGTAATTTGGCTCTCATTCTCTTGAGCCTTTGACTTTATCTTCGTTCCTTATTATACTATATTCACAAATTAAATGCTAGTTTTTTGACTTAGCTTACGCACTGGCTTTTATTGTTTGTTTATCTATCTATAAATTATTAGTCATACAAAATATGCTTGAACAACTATTTGGTTCAAAGACCAGATTAAAATTATTAAGAATTTTTTATACAGAAAGTGATAAAGC
>PFBU01000002.1 GCA_002773185.1 Candidatus Magasanikbacteria bacterium CG10_big_fil_rev_8_21_14_0_10_36_16
ATTTTATTTATATAAAACTTAAAACTTGTAAATGCCTTATGCTCTGACCTCAGCCAGAGGCTGACCCATCCTATGGTGGGAACTGAGCTAGGCGCGCATTGTAAAAGACGTGAGAATTATAGTATAAAACTATAAACATGTCAACAATTATTATTCACAAAAAAATACAGACAAAAACGTCTCAAATTACAAATTGTTTTTACTTTCTTCCAAACTTCTTTCTATCAGTTTCACTCAAAAGCTGTTTGCGAATACGGATACTTTTTGGAGTAATTTCTAGATATTCATCCTCAGCAATCATTTCTAGACCACGTTCAAGATTGACTTCAATTGGTGGAGTAAGATTCAAAGCATCATCAGTACCACTAGCACGCATATTGGTAAGTTGTTTACCCTTGATAGGATTGACCATCATATCTTCACCTTTGGAAGTGTTACCAATTACCATACCTTCATACACTTCAACGTTTGGGGCAATATACATGTCACCACGCATTTGCAAATTAGCAAGAGAATATCCAAGAGCTTTACCACCAACCATAGAAATCATAGAACCAGTAGCACGCTTCTCAATAGGACCCACATAAGGTTTGAAACCTGTAGTTTGACTAGACATGATACCTTCACCTTTGGTATCCATCACAAATTGACTACGATAACCAAGAAGACCACGAGAAGGAATATCAAAAATGATTCTAGTTTGATCACCATGATTCATCATGTTTGTCATACTTCCTTTTCTTTTACCCATTTTTTCAATCACAGTACCAGAAAAACCAGAAGGTAGATCAACAGTCACTTCTTCGAAAGGTTCACACTTCACACCATCTACATCTTTGATAATAACATGTGGTTGACTTACTTGTAATTCAAAACCTTCACGACTCATTTGTTCAAGCAATATTGCAATATGAAGTTCACCACGTCCATAGACTTTGAATCTATCAGCATCAGCAAAATCTACTTGTAAACCTACGTTTACTTCCAATTCTTTTTCTAGACGTTCACGAATTTGACGAGTAGTCACAAATTTGCCTTCTTTGCCAGCAAACGGAGAATTGTTGACGAAAAAATCCATTTCAATAGTAGGTTCATCTACTTTGATAGCTGGAAGAGCTTCTTGGTCTAAAGAATGACAAATAGTCTCACCGATATCAATATCAGCGATACCAGCTAGCATCACAATATCCCCTGCAGAAGCTTCTTTTACTTCCAAGGTATCAAAACCCTTAAATTGTTGCAATTTCGTTACATTGGCACTACGTGACTCACCGTTTACATTTTTTATAAATACTTTTTCACCAACTTTGACAGTGCCCTCATAAATACGACCAATAGCTAGGCGTCCGACAAAATCATCGTAAGCAAGATTGAAAGGTTGCATACGAAGCGGGGCTGTTGTATCTTGTTTAGCGACTGGCACATACTCCAACACCATATCTAAAAGAGGAAAAATATCTTTTGAGTCATCTTCTAATTTTCTTTTGGCAATACCTTGTTTACCAATAGCATAACAAAAAGGGAAATCCATTTGTTCATCAGTAGCGCCAAGATCCATAAACAATTCCAAAACTTCGTCATGTACTTCCAAAGGACGAGCAGCTGGTTTGTCTATTTTGTTCAAAACGACCAAAGGCTTCAAACCTAATTCTAATGATTTCTTCAAAACAAATTTGGTCTGAGGCATCGGACCTTCTTGAGCATCAACGATAAGCAAAACAGAATCAATAGAACGCAAAACACGCTCAACTTCTGAGCCAAAATCAGCATGGCCTGGAGTATCTACAATATTTATTTTGGTATCTTTGTAAAAAAGTGAAGTATTTTTGGAGTAAATAGTAATACCACGTTCCAATTCTAGAATGTTACTGTCCATACTTTTGCCACTACTAGCTTCGTCTACCATGCCAGTTTGGCGTAACAAAGCATCAGTCAAGGTAGTCTTGCCGTGGTCAACGTGAGCGATAATCGCAATATTACGAATTTCCATATAATAATTTCAAATAAAAACGCCTCATTTGAGGACGTCGCTATGATAACATAAAAAAAATGTTTTGTCAATGAATAATAGTTATAAAGTCAAAAGTTTACAAAGTCATAAAATCTCTTATATTAAAAACATTTTCAACATTATAATTCTAGACTTTAAACTTTAGACTTTATGGACTTTTGACTAACGCTGACACTTCTCACAATAAACCGTTCCCCTACCACCGATTTTCGTCTTTTTCAAAATACTTTTACATTTCAGACACTCTTCTCCATCACGACCATAAACTTTGAGGAATTTTACAAAATTACCCTTTTTACCCTCACCATCAAGATAATTATTAAAAGTTGTTCCCCTTTCTTCTACAGCTTTTTTTATTATTTTTTTGGTTGAATTATATAATTTTTTTAGTTCAGCCAAAGTCAGTGTATTCACTCGCCTATTTGGTCTGACATCAGCATCAAAACAAACTTCATCCGCATAAATATTACCAAGTCCAGAAATGATTTGTTGATTGAGAAGTAGAGCTTTGAGCATAGTACTCTTACCTGCAAAAATCTTAGCAAAATTATCCCAAGTGAAATTTGGAGTCAAAGGCTCAATACCATATTTACTTTTTATCTTTTCTAATTTCTCAACTGGTTCTAGACTCAAATAACCAAAACGACGAATATCATTGAAAAATACTTTTGATCCATCAGAAAAATGAAATTGAACGTGCGTGTGTTTATTTGGTACATCTACTGTGGAAACATCATTGTGTCCACCTGGAATTATTTTGTCGTCTTTTTTGTAAATTAGTTGTCCTGTCATTTTCAAATGCACAAGCAAAACATGTTTTTCATCTGGTAAAATAAAAATAATAAGTTTGCCGATTCTGTCTATCTCAGCAAAATGATTGCCAACCAAAAAATCCACAAAAAACTTCTGACTTTTGTTTAGTCTGGCTTTTTTGCTCAATATCAAGTCTTTGATTTTTTTGCCAACTATTTTTTGACGCAAATCTTGGCGTATTGTTTCTACTTCTGGTAATTCTGGCATATTAGTTCACAATCCCCGAAGCCAATGAAATATGGTGAGGGGTCTTTCTAAAAATTAGACGTATTTATTTAACATTATACTGAAAACTAAAATAACTTTTTTAACTCTATTATTTTACAATATCTATACACACTTGGCAAATTATACCAGTTTAGTATAATAGATTATGTAAGGAATGACATGCGCAAGCCTGTTACACGCGCACAAAACAAGCTTGCGCTTGTCATTCCACTCTATTTAAACATTAAAATAAACTAATATCAGCCAGAGGCTGATCAGCCTCTCTGGCTGAAACCAATAAACATATGAACAAAGCCCCTGCTTTCAATCTACCAGACCAAGACGGCAAAAAACACAAACTTGCTGATTATTCTGGCAAACTAGTACTCCTCTATTTTTATCCAAAAGACATGACACCAGGCTGTACTGTAGAAGCCAAGTGTTTCCGTGATAGAAACAACGAACTAAAAAAATATGATGTTCAAGTTCTAGGCGTCAGCGTTGATTCTGTTGAATCTCATAAAAAATTTACTGAAAAACATGGACTAAACTTTCCCCTACTTTCTGATGATAAAAAAGTTGTCGTAGAAAAGTACGGCGTTTGGAAATCAAAATCTATGTTTGGTAAAAAATATATGGGAATTCATCGTGACTCTTTTCTTATTGGCAAAGACGGTAAAATAATCAAACATTATGAAAAAGTAAATCCTGCCAAACATGTAGACGAAGTGATTAAAGACCTAAAATCTTTGTAAAACATAATAATAATAAAACAGTTCTAGTAAATTAAGACTGTTTTTAATTTTAAATTTTTAATTTAGTAATTTTAAAACAATTTTAAAAATTTTTTAATTAGAAATTGTTTGAAAATTTAAAATTTCTAAATTACAAAATTCTACGCTAAATGTTTCTCAATCAAAATCATCTCTCTCTTATACATATACCAAGAAACTATAAAAGCCGAGAAGTCAGCTACAGGAAAAGCATACCAAACGCCATTTAGATGAAAGAAAAATGGCAATATTATAACTAGTGGTATAAGAAAAATTACTTGACGCAAAGATGACATTATAAGTGAAGCCCAAGCGCGTCCCATTGCTTGGTACATACCAGCACTAACCACTTGTAAACCAAGGGTAAAAAAGAAAATAATAATAATTCTAGTAGCATGAGTGCCCAAAGCTAACAACTCCGTATCAGTACTAAACACACGCATAAATATTCCTGCAAAAATAAACAATAAGACAAAAGCAACCAAAGACATTATAGTTGTAATTTTGAGAGAAAGACTAATAGCTTGTTTTACCCTATCAGAATTCTTGGCACCATAGTTGAAACCAACAATAGGTTGCATACCCTGTACAATACCAAACATAGGCATCAAAACAAAAGCCAATAATCTATTGATAACACCAAAAGTAGCAATTGCCACATCTCCACCATAAACAGCCAAAGTGTGGTTAATTACCACAGACATGGCACTACCAGAGGCCATACGCACAAATGAAGCCACACCAAGAGCTAATATTTCTTTGACAATGTACATTTGTAATTTCAAATTATGAAAATGGATACGAAGTAAACTGTGTGTTTTACTAGCAAAATAATACAACACGTAAACAAATGAAACAAATTGTGAGATAATAGTGGCCCAAGCAGCACCAGCCAAACCTAATTTGAAAACAAAAATAAAAATCGGATCCAAAATTGTATTTAGTACTGCTCCAATAAGCATGGTAAACATGGCCATTTTGGCATTTCCCTCAGCCCTAATTACATTGTTAGCAGCCATACTAGTAGCAAAAAACAAAGTACCAGCAATAATAATACGGCCATATTCTAATGCAGGCCCCAAAATACTTTCGGTTGCCCCAAAGGCGATAAGCAAAGGCTTTATAAAAATTAGTCCCAAAATTGTCAAAACAATTCCCAAACCAAAAATCATAGTAATAACATTACCCAAGACTTTTTCTGCTTCTTCTTTTCTAGCTTCACCAAGACGACGAGAAATGATAGATGAACCACCAATACCGACCATCATAGCCAATGACATTACAATCATTGAAATTGGGAAAACTATAGCAATACCAGCAATACCAGTCACACCAACACCATGTCCTACAAAAATAGTATCTACCAAATTGTACAAAGCCATGACAAACATACCTATCATAGCTGGAGCTGAAAGTTTAAAAAGTAATTTTCCTATTTTTTCTTCACCTAACAATTTTCTTTGTTTTTCCATAAATTAATTTTAAACTAAATACAAGAGGTTTTATTATACTATAAAACAAAAACTTTAGCTATGCTAAAGTTTCTTTGTGGGCAGAGAAGGATTCGAACCTTCGAAGGCGGAGCCAACAGATTTACAGTCTGTCCCCTTTGACCGCTCGGGAATCTGCCCTTTATTAGTTTCTAAAGTTCATAAAGTTAAAAAGTTTATAAAGGGATTCCTTTACAAACTTTATGAACTTTAGAAACTTTTAACTCTTTTTGAGCCATCTCGGGGATTCGAACCCCGGACCGACGGTTTACAAAACCGTAGCTCTACCAGCTGAGCTAAGATGGCACGTTGAAATGACAAATCTCAAATTACAAATTCCAACCTGTCCGCCTTTGGTGGAACAAATTACAATCTACAACACACAATATTTGTAATTTGTGGTTTGTATATTATTTGGGATTTGTTTATTTTTAATTGTAATTTTAAAGATCTTTGTCCTTTTCAAAATATTTTTTGCCCAAACATTATAACACTACTCTTTTATTTCGTCAATCCTTTGTCTGAATACTTCCAGCTTCTGATTATCTGGATTTATCATACGTAATTGTTTGTACCCTTCTTCTGCCAAATCTTTACGCTTGAGTATTATACTAGTTTCTATAAAATTGTCAACATAACGAGGATTCTGTGGTTCAATGTCCAAAGCCTGTTGTATAGCTTCCATCGCTGTCTCATAATGCTTTAGATAAAAAAGCAAATCATAGATTTTCAAAAATCTTTCAGGGTTGTTGGGATTTGTAAGCACAGCTTGTTGATAATATTCAACCGCTTTTTCTTTATTTCCTTCTTCTTCACATATTTCACCAAGTTTTACATTGGCGTCCTCATCATCAGGATCAAGTTGTAAAAGAAAATTATAAGTTTCTTTAGCTTCCTCTATTTGATTTTGGGCATAATATACAGTAGCTAAACCACGATAAGCTTCTTTATTTTTTGGATCATATTTGAGTGATGCCAAAAATTTCTTTTCAGCTGTTGGATAATCTTCTTGTTGCAAATCATTTTGAGCATCTTTGACCAAATCTTTGGAAGCAATTACTTTTTCTTTTATTTTTTCTCTGGTAATACTTGAGCCATTGACAATTTTATTATTTTCTCCGACTTTTCTTTCTATTTTACCAACTAGAATACGGAAAGCTAACTGAATTTTTTTTAGTAATTTTACAAAGGGAGTAAGTTTATTTTTGAAATTAGCATAATATTGTTTTTCCCTTTGCTCTGATTTACGCATTATTAATTTGTTTTTACTTCTGGCCGTTTTCATTTCTGGCAAAGTATCTACGTCCAAAAGTAATAATTGTGGATATTTTCGTACAATCACAAAAACTATTATCACAAGTGATAACACAATAAGAACAAAAGGTAAAATATTAAACATAGGTCTATTTCAAAACGCTTTTGATAATATTACCAAAACTAGATATCTTAGTAGAGGCGCTACCAATAAGCGCACCATCAATACTACCAAGACTAAAATATGATAACACATTATCTTCATCTACACTACCCCCATAGAGCACTGGCACAAAATTTTGGCTATATTTAGCTATTTCTGATTTGATAAAATCAATTCTGTCAGTAGCGTCAGCAGGCAAACAAGCATTGCCCGTGCCTATCGCCCAGACAGGTTCATAAGCTACCAAAACTTGACCTTCGTCAAAACTCAAACCTTCAAAAGCACGCATAATTTGTTTTGCTAAACGATATCTAGTTTTGTCACTGTCTCTATCTTTCTTAGTTTCGCCAATACAAATTACTGGTTTCAAACCAGCGTCTAAATAACTTTCTACTTTAGCTCGAACATCTTTGTTGGTCTCACCAAAAAGATGACGACGTTCCGAATGTCCAGCAAGAGCATACTCACAACCAATTTCTTTGTACATTTCAGCGGAAATCATTCCTGTATAAGCACCTTTGGAAGGATGCCCTGCATCTTGAGCACCAGTCTTAATTGAAGTACTTTTCAAAATATTATTAATATCTTTCATCACCAAAGCAGTTGGAAAAACAGCAAGTTCAATTCCAGAATCATCTAACTTTTCTGTAAACAAAAAATTAGCTAGATTGACAGATTCTTCAAAGTTCAAATACATTTTCCAATTTCCAAATATATATTTCATATTTTCCTCTTTGTTATTCTCCCCCTACTAGGGAGAGTTAGAGGAGGTCCATCTTTGAACAAGACGTTTTATCTTGCTAAAGACCTCCCCTAACCCCTCCTAATAGCGGTAGTGTACAGTAATTTTAATCAAAATCAAGAAAATTACGCACAACCTTGCAAAGATTTGCCACAGGTCGAGTGTTGAACCTTTTTCTTGAACATTTAAGCGTCATCCCGAGCGACTGAAAGGAGTCGAGGGACCCCCTTGCTG
>PFBU01000071.1 GCA_002773185.1 Candidatus Magasanikbacteria bacterium CG10_big_fil_rev_8_21_14_0_10_36_16
TGTCTATTATTATGTCTTTGTGCTATAATATCTTTATTATTTAGATTATCTTTTATGGCAAAAGAAAAAAGTTATTTGGGAGTGGATATTGGCGCCCATGGTCTTAAGATCGTGGAACTCAAAAATACCAAAAATAGACCACAGCTTTGGACTTATGGAATTTTGGAACAAAAACTGGATATTCATTTACAGCAGACTACGGAAAAAAATATTGATGAACTTAACAAAGAAAATGATAATAAATATTCTGGAGTTGAAAAAGAAGATAGAAAAAAAATAGAAGCTCGACGTCTTAATGATTTGATAATGAAGGATGCTCGTGTCAATGAATATGCTCAGATGCTCAAATATCTTTTGAAAAAAGCTAGAGTTCAGACTACTCATGCCTCCTCTAGTCTGCCAGTATCACAAGTTTTCCACACTGTCATGAATCTGCCCAAAGTAGAAGAAAAAATGATTTCTTCTATAGTGCGTTCGGAGATTGCCAAGATGATACCTTATTCAGTGGATGATATGCAGATTATCCCCCAAAAGATTGCGACTACACATGACAACGGCAATATTAGCTTACTGGTAACGGCTGCTCCAAAAATGCTTATATCATTCTATTCGGCTATTTTTCAAAGAGCGGGGTTAAAACTAATGGAACTAGAAACTGAAGCCTTTGCACTGGCTAGATCTTTGGTGGGGCATGATAGTGCCGTTTCCATGGTGGTGGACGTGGGGGCTGAAAGAACTAATTTTTTTATAATAGATAATGCTACCCCAATGACTTATAGAAGTTTGCAAATTGGAGGTAATGATTTTGACAAAATTTTGGCTTCTTCTTTGGGTTTTGATGAAGATGTCGCGAATAAAATAAAATTAAGTTTGTCAGTTGATAACCCTCATTTGTCTGTGGATTCCTTTATACAGATTCTTGATCCAATTGTCAAAGAAATAAAATATAGTTTTGATTTGTACTTGAAACAAAATGTAAACATTGGTAAACGTCCTGAAAAAATTATTTTGACTGGCGGTTCTAGTTTATTCCCTGTATTGAAAGATTATATTACTAGTCAATTTGATATGAAAGTATTTATTGGTAATCCTTGGGCTAGAGTGATGCATCAAGATGGTATCAACAAAATTTTGGATAATTTAGGCCCTAGAATGTCGGTGGCAATAGGATTAGCTTTGAGAAATTTTTGAAATATTTTATTTATCCACAAGATAGCTGTGTATTTACTAGTTATTTTGTTATAATTGTATTAGTTAGATTAACTTTTTTATATGACAAATCCAGTACCTTTGGTTTTACTCATTGAAGACGATACTTTTTTGGGTAATATATACAAAACAAAATTTGAAATGGAAAAATTCAAAGTAATAGTAGCTACTGATGGTCTAGAAGGGTTGGAAATGGCCAAGAAAAAAAAGCCAGATATTATTTTGTTGGATATACTGATGCCAAAGATGGATGGATTTGAGGTTTTAGAAAATTTGAAGAAAGACAAGAGTTTGGTAAGTATTCCTGTTGTATTGTTGACAAACTTGGGACAAAAGGATGATGTGGACAAAGGTCTTGGTTTAGGTGCTGTAGATTATCTTATCAAAGCTCACTACAAACCTTCAGAAACAGTGGACAAAGTAAAGAGTGTTTTACAATTATAAATAAAGAAATTATGAAATTATTCTTGAAAAAATGGGAGGGGGGTGAAACGAAATGAATAAAAAAGGTTTTACTTTGATCGAACTTTTGGTTGTCATCGCCATTATCGGTGTGCTCTCTACTCTTGCAGTAGTAGCCCTTGGTTCAGCTCGTCAAAAAGCTAATGACGCCAAACGTCTTTCAGACATTAAACAAGTGCAAACTGCTCTTGAATTGTTTTATACTGATCACAGTTCTTATCCTACAACAACAGCTATTGCTATAGATTTAGGTGATGATACTCACGCTTGTTTGAACACATCCGGTTTTCATGCTACTGGATCTACTGAATGTCCATCTCCTTATATGGGTTTAGTTCCAAAAGGACCTGATGCTAATGAATACTATGATTATGTCTCAACTGATGGTACTGGATACACGATCCATGGTATTTTAACTGCAGGTGCTGGTGGATTTGCTATTGGTACTGTAACAGCTACAGAATCTGGTATGTCACAATAGTATCTATTTTGATATTATACTTCTTAAAAAAGTCCTATTCTGGGGCTTTTTTAAGTTGTAGATTTGTGTTATAATTATACTGTATTTGTCTTACTAATTTGATTTAACTATTTTATGTTTTCAGTGCAAATTTTGTTTTTTTTACTATTTTTTGTGATAGGCTTAGTTTTTGGTAGTTTCTTAAATGCTTTGGAATGGCGACTCCATAAAAAAAAATCTTTGCTTACTAGATCAGAATGTAGCAAATGTCACAAACAATTGACTTGGTATGAGAATATTCCTGTTTTTAGTTTTATTTTTTTATTTGGCAAATGCAAACACTGCCACAAAAAAATTGGCTGGCAGTACCCAGTAGTAGAATTATTATTGGCTTTTTTGTTTAGTTTTATTTTTTATTATCATTCTCTCATGGGAGATTTTTCTTGGTTACTTATAATTAGAGATTGTTTGGCTGTTTTTGCATTGCTTTTTATTTTTATTTATGATACCAAGTACATGGAAGTTTCTGATAGTATAACTTTGGGTTCGGCTGGAATTTTATTCGTACTTTCTTTATTTTTAAATACTAGTTGGTTGTCAATGTTACTTGGCGCTGTGATTGGCGGTGGATTTTTTTTATTACAATTTGTAGTCTCCAAAGGCAAATGGATTGGTGGTGGAGATATTAGAATTGGTATTTTGATGGGTATTTTGTTGGGATGGAAATTACTTTTGTTAGCCTTGTGGTTGGCTTACATTATTGGTGGTATTTTTAGTATTATATTAGTTTTGACTAAAAAGAAGGGTATGAAAACTGAAGTAGCCTTTGGTACTTATTTGAGTGTGGCTACATTTGTTACTATGTTTTTTGGTAGTCAAATATTGAATTGGTATCTTCGATTGATATTTTGACATTGACTACGCAGATTATTTATAGATTACACAGAAAATTTTTTATCTCAATTTATCTCCTTATCTCTATTTATTAAAACATAAAAACAAATTAAGATTACACTGATATGAAGTTAGATTTAAAAAAAATTGAAAAATTACGTGCCCAAATAGACGATTTACGTTATCGCTACCATGTGTTAAACGATCCTGAGGTCACAGATCAAATGTACAATGGTTTGATGGATGAACTTCGTAAGATTGAAAAGTTGCATCCAGAAATTATTACAACAGACTCACCAACGCAACGTGTGGCCGGCAAACCTTTGGACAAATTCAATAAAATTACCCACACAGTCACACAGTGGTCTTTTGATGATGCTTTTGATAGGGAAGATTTGGCAAATTGGCAAGAAAGAAATCTAAAAATTTTGGAAAAAGAATTGGGTGCGAGACCAAAAGATTTGAATTATGTTTGTGAATTGAAAATTGATGGTTTGCACATGGTTCTTACCTACAAAAATGGTATTTTGGAGACAGCCGCTACCAGAGGAGATGGCAAAGTAGGAGAGGATGTGACTGTCAATGTCAAGACAATTCATTCTGTACCACTAAAATTGAAGCAAAAAATAGATATGGTGGCTGAGGGAGAGGTCTGGTTGTCGGCTAAGATACTCGCTCTGATAAATAAGCAAAGAGAAAAAATAGGTGAAGCTTTGTTTGCAAATCCTCGCAACGCCGCAGCTGGTACTATTCGTCAGCTGGATTCTCAGATTGTGGCTGATAGAAAACTTGGTCTTACAACTTATGACATTTCCAAAGTTGATGCAAACATTTTACAAATAAATTCGCAAGAGGAAGAATTACATACTTTGCAGACTTTGGGTTTTTTGACAGACAATCATTGGAAAGTTTGTCAGACTATGGATGAAATTTGGAAATTTTATGAAGAATTGCAAAAGAAAAAAAATAGCTTTGGTTTTTGGATAGATGGAGTAGTGATAAAAATTAATCAAGTAAAGTATCAAAATCAATTAGGTTTTACAGGAAAATCTCCTCGTTGGGCTATCGCGCTCAAGTTTCCGGCTGAACAGGGGACAACCAAAATAAAAGAAATATATTGGCAAGTGGGGCGTACTGGTGCTTTGACACCAGTTGCCTTAATGGAACCAGTCAAATTGGCTGGTACGACTGTGACTCATGCAACTTTACATAATTTTGACGAAATTGAAAGATTGGGTGTGCGAGTAGGTGATAGTGTAGTAGTTGAAAAAGCAGGAGATATTATTCCCAAAGTTGTCCGGGTTTTGGATAAGCTCCGAACTGGTGAAGAAAAGAAAGTGCGACAACCAAAAGTATGTCCTGTTTGTCATTCGGAAATAAAAAAATATAGTTTGTCAGGAGACAACAAAGAGGGTGTCGCGCTTGTTTGTAGCAACAATAAATGCTATGCCAAAGAATTGGAAAATATTATTCATTTTGTTTCCAAAAAAGCTTTTGATATAGATGGTATGGGAGAAAAGATTGTGGAGCAATTACTTGATGAGGGACTGATAAAAAATGTCGCAGATATTTTTACTTTGAAACTTGGTGACTTGGAAGCTTTGGAACGCTTTGCTTTGAAGTCAGCCCAAAATTTGATTGGAGCAATTGAGAACTCTAAGAAAGTGACTTTGGCGAGATTTATTTTTGCTCTGGGAATTTTGCACGTTGGTGAAGAGACTGCTGAAAAATTGGCAGAACATTTTTTGAACTTAGACAAACTGATGAAAGCAACCAAAGAAGAATTGGAAAATTTGTCAGATGTTGGCCCTAGAGTGGCTAGTTCTATTTTTGAATATTTCAATGATAAAGAAAAGCAAAAATTAATTTTGGAATTGTTGGAAAATACTGTAAAGATTCAAACAGTCAAAAAACAAAGAGCTTCTAATAAATTGTCTGGTATGACTTTTGTGCTTACTGGTACTTTGTCAAATCTCTCAAGAGAAGAAATAACTGAAAAAATAAAAAGTAATGGTGGACAAGTGGTTGGTTCTGTCAGTAAAAAAACAAGCTATGTGGTGGCAGGAGAAAATCCAGGTAGTAAGTATGATAAAGCTCAAGAATTAGGTGTGAAGATTTTGGATGAAGAAAATTTTTTGAAGTTGTTGTAAATTATCACTTAATCACTTCAACACCTAATCACTTGATCACTTTTTAATTTTATAAATTTTTTGTTCAAAAAACATCCCTATATTTTAGGAATGTTTTGATTTTGTGAAGATGGCTGGCCGATAGAGTTACAGTGGTAAATTGATGGAGTGCGTAGGCACAATCAGCAATTCACTCTCTATCGGCTAGCCGGTTAGATAATATTATATTTTGTTGAAAAAGTCAATTTTAGGTTGAGTGTGGGTCCAGTTGGTTGGTGGGCTAATACACTCTAGGGATCTTATGGATACCGTAAGGGTGGATATTCAACCAACTGGACCTATCTATAATATACTATTTTTCTATAAATTTAGTCAAGTTTTGTCATTCTTTTTTCATTCTTGCAATTAGCTCTATAAATTGTTATAATATATTCATTATGAAATTAGAAAAAGAACAAGTATTGCAAATAGCCACTTTGGCTCGCCTGCAATTGGAAGATGAAAAAATAGAAATGTATAGTGAACAATTGTCCACTGTTTTTGATTATATCAATATGTTGAGTGAAGTAGATACCGAAGGAGTGGTGGAAACTACCCAAGTAACAGGACTAGAAGATGTCGTTCGTGAAGATACTGTCGTGGAATCATCGGAAGAAAAAAGACAAAAATTAATCGCACTTTTTCCTGAAAAATCTGGGGATCTTTTGAAGGTTGATGCCGTTTTTGAATAACAATCCTGATATTCGGATACCTGTCCGCCTTGGGTGGAATACGGATGATCCGGATATAATTAAAGACGTGTTTATAAAAATCCGGAGCATCCATATTATCCGGAAATCCGTATTGTTAATATTATGAAAGGTTTAAACGAACTAACAATTAGGGGAGCTTACGAAGGTCTCAAAAATAAAGAATTTACTTCGGTAGATTTGACTAAGGCTTGTCTGGAAAGAATAAAAGAAAGAAACAAAGATATCAATGCGTTTATTTCTATTTTTGAAGAAAATGCTTTAGTAGAAGCCAAGAGAGCTGATGAAATGATTGAAGCTGGACAGCAACAAATGTTGACTGGTATTCCTTTTGCAGTCAAAGATGCTATTGATACTTTAGACGCACGCTCAACAGGCGCTGCCAAAATTTTAGACAATTATGTGCCACCTTTTGAAGCTACTGTGATTACTAAGATTCGCGCTCAAGGTGCAGTTTTACTTGGCAAAAATAATTGTGATGCTTTTGGGCATGGGGCTAGTAATGAAAATTCCATGTATGGGCCAGTTGCTAATCCACATGATTTGACCAAAGTGTCTGGTGGCTCTTCTGGTGGTTCTGCTGCTGCTGTGGCAGATTATCAATGTATTTTTGCTATTGCTGAAGATACTGGGGGTTCTATTCGTCAGCCAGCCAGTTTTTGTGGTATTGTTGGTCTTCGTCCAAGTTATGGACGCAATTCTCGCTATGGTATTATGCCAATGGCGAGTTCGCTTGATACTGTTGGTCCGATGGGAAAGACTGTTGAAGATATTGCGATTTTGATGGAAGTCATGGCAGGAAAAGACGACAAAGACGCAACGACGGTGACTGATGCTGTGCCAAAATATAGCAAAAATTTAGATAAAAAAGAAAAATTTGTGATTGGTTTGCCACAAGAATATTTCAATATTGATGGTATGGATGAAGAAACTAGAAAAATTGTGGAAGAAAAAATTGAAAAAATAAAATCCAATAGTGAATTTGATGTAGAATTCAAAGAAGTTTCTTTGCCATATACTAAATATGGTATTCCTGTTTATTATATTATTGTCCCAAGTGAAGATAGTTCAAATCTTGGTCGCTTGGATGGTGTACGTTATGGTGTGAGATCAAGCGAGGCACATGATTTGTACAATATTTATGCAAAATCTCGTGGTGAAGGTTTTCCTGAAGAAGTAAAACGTCGTATTATGGTTGGTACTTATAGTTTATCTTCTGGTTATTATGATGCTTATTATAGTAAAGCTCAAAAAGTACGTACACTTATTATTGAAGATTTCAATCAAGCTTTTGCTCAAGTAGATTTACTTATTACACCGACTTCACCTTTTACAGCTTTTGGTATTGGTGCCAAAAAAGATGATGTTATGGCGATGTACTTGGCTGATGTTTTTGTTAGTCCTAGTGCTGTGGCTGGTTTGCCAGGTATTTCTATACCAGTTGGTAAAGATAGTAAAAATTTGTCAGTTGGTATGCAGATTATTGGTCCAAGACTTAGTGAAGAAAAACTTCTTAATTTTGCTAGTTTGGTGGAGAATATTTAAAATATTCGGATATACTGATAATACGGATTTTCGGATAAAGTTGTATTTTTTTGTTTTTAAAGATTTTTTATGTCCAAAGTTGTAGTAGGAATTATAGTTAAGAAAGATGAAATAAAATTGTATTTACTCGTTAGTTCAAAAACCAAAACATTTTTTGAAAAATATATTTTTT
>PFBU01000043.1:0-7566 GCA_002773185.1 Candidatus Magasanikbacteria bacterium CG10_big_fil_rev_8_21_14_0_10_36_16
GGGACACAAACCCCAACACGGCGATACGCGGATCTCGCTTGTAAAAGCATACCATATTTGGTATGCTTTTATTATACGAACATGTATTTATCTAAATAACCAAGATTTGCTGCTTTATTAATATAATTAAGAAGTACACGTTTTTTATCGATATTTTGTCTTTCAAAGGCTTCTGGATAGCGTCCAGAAATAACAGAAATAGTATAAATACTTAACCAATCAGCATCCTTTAACCTATCGCATATTTTAGAAACCATATCAGGATCTGCATCAAGTGACCCTTCTCCCAAACTAACAATAACTAATTGCGAAAAACCTTTGTTTATTAAATCTTCTACTTCCTCAAAAGTAACAACTTCATTTCTTAATATTTCCATAACTTTTGATCTGTTTTCTTTACTAGATTTAGAACGATCCATTTGTTGAAAAATATCTTCTCTTTCAGGCATAAAATTAAATAATTATATTAATTAAACCTAACTATTAAAAGATAACATAAATAAATAAATAAATAAATAAATAAATAAATAAATACTACTTACTGTGGATAACTAAAAAACCAAGTGATTTTAGCTCGGTTTTTTATGTAAAAATTGTTCAAAAAATATAAGGAGTGGTGAACGTCAGTTCGCCCTATCTACTAAACTTGGCGAACTGACGTTCGCCACTCCTATTTCAAATTAAAAACCACAATGGGACAATATGACAATACGACAATACGACAATGTAACAATATAACAATTTTATTTCTTCAACTTACTAGACTTTTTATTATCCCCAGTCTTCTCTCTCGCCTTCAACTCCCTCACTTCATCCCTCAAAATCGCAGCAAGCTCAAATTCCAATTTAGTCGCCGCTTCCCGCATCTTAAATTCTTTTTCTTTGATAATCTCTTTGAGAGGTCTAGCATCACCCATAATATCTAGATTCAAAATACTACCACCTCTACGATTTATTTTTGTTTTAGTATTTTTGACACTAGTACTAGTCAACCCAAATTCTTCTAGAATATTACGAATATTTTTCTCAATAGTTTTTGGAGTGATATTATGTTCTTTGTTGTAAGTCAGCTGAATCAGACGACGTCTCTTGGTCTCAGAAACAGCCTTATCAATCGATTTGGTCATCTCATCGGCATACATTACTACTTGACCATTGACATTGCGAGCAGCCCGACCAATCGTCTGCACTAGACTAGTCTCATTACGAAGGAAACCTTCTTTATCAGCATCAAGAATTGCCACAAGTGAGACTTCTGGAATATCCAAGCCCTCACGAAGCAAATTGACACCGACTATGACGTCTATTTCACCTTTACGCAGTTTGGTAATAATATCAATACGCTCTATAGTCTTGATATCACTATGCAAATATTCTACTTTTATTTTTTGTTCTTTGAGATAGTCTGACAAATCTTCAGCCATACGTTTGGTCAGTGTCGTAACCAAAGCACGTTCTCCTTTCTTAACTCTATCTTGAATACGCTCGATGACGTCATCAATTTGAGACCGAGAAACTCCTCCCCTCGTAGGGGAGGTTGGGTGGGGTTCATCGTGAGATACAACGTTTTTATTCTCTTGCAGACCCCCTCTAACTCCCCCTAGTAGGGGGAGAACCTTACCACCGGTAACTGGACAAATAACAATTTCAGGATCAATAAGACCAGTCGGACGGACAATTTGTTCGACGACTTGACCACTTTGTTCAATCTCAAAAACAGAAGGTGTAGCTGACACAAAAATAGTTTTTTGGATTCTTTGACTAAACTCTTCAAACATCAAAGGACGATTGTCTAGTGCACTTGGCAAGCGAAAACCATGCTCTACTAGATTTTCTTTACGAGCACGGTCGCCGGCATACATACCACGAATTTGTGGAAGAGTGACATGTGACTCGTCTATAATAGTGAGAAAGCCCTTGTTTTTGGCAACATCAACACCTCTCCTATTAAGAGAGGTCGACTGGGACGACGCAGTCCCAGCGGGTGAGGTTCCGGCTGCATATTTGAAATAATCTATGAGAGTAAAAGCTGGCTCCCCTTCTTTGCGTCCATCAAAATGACGAGAATAATTTTCAATACCATTACAATAACCAACTTCTTTGATCATTTCCAAATCATATTTTACTTTGCGTTTCAATCTTTCATATTCAAGAGCTTTGCCTTGTTTTTTGAAAGTCGCAAGTCTATCTTCCAATTCACTTGAAATAGTTTGAAAAGCCTGATTTTGTTCAGCTTCGTTTATCACATAATGTTTGGCTGGAAAAAACCAAGCATCATTACTATTCGCTTTCACATTGCGCGTGATTGGATCCACAATTTCTATCAAATCTATCTTGTCGCTAATCTCAAAACGATAAATAAGCTCTTCGTTGACAGGCATAATCTCAAAAACTTGTCCACGCATACGAAACTGTCCGCGCTTTAGCTCGGTGTCATTGCGGTCAAACTGCATAGAAATAAGTTTCTCAAGCATACCTCGTCTATCTAGATTTTGTCCGACTTCCAAATGCAAAACAGTCTTTTCATAATCTAGTGGATTACCAAGATTGTAAATAGCCGACACTGAAGCGACGACAATCACGTCGTTGCGAGTAATCAAAGCTTGAGTACAAGCATGACGAAGCCTATCTATTTCTTCATTTATCTGCGCTTCCTTTTCTATATAAGTATCACTGCCCGGCATGTAGGCTTCCGGCTGGTAGTAATCATAATATGACACAAAATATTCTACCGCGTTGTCGGGAAAAAATTCACGAAATTCATTACAAAGCTGAGCTGCCAAAGTCTTGTTGTGGGCAATCACGAGTGTCGGCATCTGAACTTTTTCAATCACGTTGGCGACGGTGAAAGTCTTACCAGAACCAGTCACACCAAGCAAAGTCTGATTTTTGTATTCTTTGCCCAAACCTAAAACAAGTTCTTTGATAGCTTCAGGCTGAGAGCCAGCGGGTTTGTAGGAGGATTTTAGTTTGAAACTCATAAAATAAATTGATTACTTTTTTTGACCAAGAAATTCATCCCAGCCTTCCCACTCTGGCAAGTTCCTTATACAGCAGGCCAACCTTTTGAAGGAGTCATATTTTGATATTTCTTAGAAGATTTTACACCGACTTTCCTTATAGCTAATTTTAATTCTTCATATATCCATTCTTTTTTGGGTTCTCTATCAAGAAATTTATCCCAACCTTCCCACTCTGGCATTTTTTGAATAGTCTGATAAAATGGCCAACCATATGAGGAATACTTATTGGCATACTGATGAGAAGTCGTGATACCAATTTTTTTAACAACTTCCTTTAATTCTTCATATTTCCACACTTTCCTTTCTTTTTTTCTTTAGGATCAAACATTTCTGTATTTTTCTTCGTGAGAACAAACAAAACAGCTTCTTTCATTTTTTGTTTATATTCTTCTTCATTACCCGGATAATTTATTTTTTCTACAATTATACTTTCATCTAAGTCCAACTCATCCACATTTAAATCCGATAAATAATCAATAATATCTTTTTCTATTACCCCAAATTTATCATTTTGGTCAAAATCTCTAAATCCATGCACTATCCTCGTTGCGTGTCCTTCTTCATTGTTCACAAAAATTAATTTTTTCTTTTCTGGAATAACAAAAATTTGATATCCTCTACTTCTAAACATATTTTTATCAAGTTTACCAGTTTCCACACTATACTCTATGCCTAAGTCTGACAAAACTTCCATCAAATATCTTGTTCTTGGTATTATTTTCTTTTCTTCCAGTTCTTCACCACTACCTGTCAAAATTTCACCCCCTCGTGATGGTATGATAACTTTGTCAACATTTATTACATCTGTCGGTAAAATACTTTTTACACCAGTTTTTACTTCTTTTTCCAATAAAGAATTAGAATATTCTTTAAATTTGAATTGCAAACCTCCCTTTACACGCACTAAAAATTCTTCGGCATCCAAAATTTCTACTAATTCTTGTAAACGAAGACCAGGTCTATTGCTTAATAATTGAAAAATTTTCTTTTCCAACTCTTGTCTTCTAGCTATTTGCTCTCTAGACAATTCTTGTTCCGACATATTATTTAAATTAAAAATTTTCAAGCCTTTTTAAGCTTTTTAAGCATCTCCAGCCTTTCAGGCCTTTTTATACCTTCACTACCTCATCATACTTCGCAATATGAGCTTCTTTTTTTAATTCACTTTTTATTTTATCTGCAAAAGTAGTCAAAGCATCGTCTTCACCATGAACACAAAAAATTTTTTTGACTTTTTTACAAGTGCCAAGCCAATTCAACAATTTTGATTGATCACCATGAGCTGACAAAGCACCAATGGCTTTTATTTCACACCTAACATCAACATCTGTACCCATTACTTTGACATGTTTTTGACCTTCAAAAATTTTTCTACCCAAAGTACCATAAGCCTGATAACCAACGATAATAAGTGTGGAATTAGGATCTGACAAATACCTAAGAGCATGATGTAATATTCTACCACCATTCATCATACCAGCGCCAGCAATCACCATTTTGGGACCTGGAGTATGATTTATTTTCATAGAATCTCTCTTACTATAGGTAACTTGAAGCTGAGGGAAATCCAAGAAATCATCACCTGCCAAATGTAATTTTTGGGCTTCAGCATCATAATATTCTGGATACTTTTTATAAACCTTGGTAGCATCAATAGCCAAAGGACTATCCAAAAAGATTGGAACTTTTGGTAAAGTATGATCATACTCACTAAGTTCGTTCAATTCATAAAGAAATTCTTGAGTACGTTCTAGCGAAAAAGCTGGAACCATGATTGTACCCCCACGTTTGACAGCATTGATTATCAAATCAGATATAATACTTTTTCTGACTACTACACCTTCGTGAATACGATTACCATAAGTAGATTCACAAATTACATAGTCCACATCTAGACTGAGATTTTCAGTATCTTGCAAAATTGGCACATTTTCATTGCCAATATCTCCAGAAAAAGCAAATTTTTTACCATCAACCGTAATTTCTATGAAAGCTGAACCAAAAATATGCCCAGCATCTTTCCAAACTGCTTTGACGCCATTGCCAAGATCCAATTCCTCATGATAATTCAATCCATGACAAAGTGCTTGAGCTTCAGCTACATCTGTCTCATCATACAAAACAGGATAACCAAATTTACGATTATCATAAGACATAATATTGTAAGCATCATACCAAATTAGAGGCATCAAATCTTTTGTGCCTTTGGTCGCATAAATTTTGCCACCATAACCATCTCTGACAAGTTTGGGAATACGCCCAATATGATCTAAATGAGCGTGAGTAACAAGCAAAACATCAATTTCTTTTGGGTCAAAAGGAAAAGAATCATGATTGAGCCCTTCGTTGAAATCTCCACCCTGAAACATACCACAATCAATAAGAATCTTCATCTTGCCAGTATCTAGAAGATGACAAGAGCCAGTAACCTCTCTATCTGCTCCACTAAAGTGTATATTCATAAAATTTTTATACTTAAAATATTATTTTTAAAAAAATATTGCTTTAAAACATTATCTAGTTATACAAAGTGCTTACAAAGCTCACCAGGCTTATGAGGCTTACAAAAAACAAAAAAGCCTTGTAAGCTTTGTAAGCCCTGTAGGCCTTGTAAGCTACATGATATAATATATTGTATCAAAATAAAACATACTGTACAAATCAAAGTTTTTTTGCTATAATGCTCCCATAAAATATGCGCCAAGAAATAGACAAAATCAAAATAAAAGAGCCTCCAATTGAAGAATTAAGTAAGCAAAGATCCTGTCTCAAATCTACTTGTGCTACTGGTTGTGGTTGTTTTACCATACTTTTTGTAATTTCAATTATTTTATTGAAGTTTGCTTTTGGTCCTTCAACCAAAGAATTAAAAGATTTGCCCATAAGTTTTACGAGTAAAATTCCTATTTATGACGTAAGTAATATTGAAAAAATTACGCATACTTCTGGCAAAGAAAAAAGTACTAAGATAGAAAGAGCGGCCTTTTTACCAAAACTAGTTTTGTCCCCATTTATAATTTACTTTGATAAAAATTTCAAATACATTCCTAAAACAAAACCAGAAGGCGAAGAAATGAACAATATTGATAAGCTAGTAGCCTTTATGCAAAAACCTTTATCTGACGAAAGAGATGTTTACAAAATAGAATGGATAGAGCTGGATGCTAGCCAAAATTTCTTATTGGAATATTACAAAACAGAACTACAAAAAAAAGGTTTTGAAATAGGACAAGAAAGCAACAGTAAAGATATCAAAGAATTTACCTTTTCAGAAAACCCAGAAAACATAACTGGCGTAGTCTATACAATAGACAGCCAAAATACCAAATATACTGACTACATGTCAGTGACTGTCAATTTGCCTACTGAATAAAAAACTTCCTAAACTTTCAACTTTACAAACTTTATAACTTAACAAAATGTCAGTCAAACAAATCAAACAAGCAGACCTTACTTGGACAAACATCAGCAGTGTCAATGATGAGGCTTTGTTATTTTTGAAAAAAAATTTCAAATTTCACCAACTAGACATTGAGGATATCAAAAGTGAAAGCCAAAATCCAAAACTTGATACTTACAAAGATTATCTCTTTTTGGTTGTCCATTTTCCACAGTGGAAAGATGGAAACAAAAGAGTATTGGCTCATGAAATAGATATTTTTGTAGGACCAAATTACCTGATCACAATCCAGCATGGTAAAAACAAAGATATCAAAGATTTTTTCTACAAATCCATGAACAATCGTAAAACTAGAAATGAATGGATACACAAAAGTTCTGGTTATTTGCTCTACAAAATATTGGAAGAATTGTTTAGTCAAAGTAGAACTATGATAGACAACCTTGGCAAACAAATTTCTAATGTTGAAAATGAAGTCTTTGATGACAAGCCTGATAAAAATATTATCCACGAACTTGCAATTTACCGCCGAAATGTTTTGAATCTAAAAAGGATTTTGGATCCACAAAGATTTATTATTTCTTCTCTATCAAATACTAGAAAGACGTTTTTGGATGAATCTCTTAGTCCTTATTTTGATGATATCAAAGATTTTTTAGACAAATTATGGGTTATAGTAGATACTTACAAAGAAATTTTGGAAGGTTTACATATCACTGTTGAGTCCATTATCAATCAAAAAACCAACAAAATAATTACTCTTCTAACAGTTATCTCCGTTTCTTTATTACCTTTGACATTGCTCTCTGGTATTTATGGTATGAATATTGAGGGTTTGCCTTATGCTCACAGTCCTGCTTTTGTCTGGGGACTTTTTTTAGCAATTACATCTTTTATATTATTCCTGATTTTTGTCATGAAAAAAAGAAAATTATTATAACAGCAGAAACAATTTGTCAGCAGAATCAGTTAAGTGAACAAATGTTTTATCTAAAAAAATCAAATTGAAAAACAATGCTAAAAGATATTTTAAGTAGAAAATCTCACACTATCACCGGCGCAGCCATTGTCATTGGTACTGCGTCTTTTGTCAGCAAAATTATTGCTCTTTTGCGTGATCGTATTTTTGCTCACTATTTTGGA
>PFBU01000043.1:7585-9803 GCA_002773185.1 Candidatus Magasanikbacteria bacterium CG10_big_fil_rev_8_21_14_0_10_36_16
TCTTTTGCGTGATCGTATTTTTGCTCACTATTTTGGAGCAGGAGACATTATGGATGCTTACTATGCTGCTTTCAAAATCCCCGATCTTGTTTTTAATTTGCTTATTGTTGGAGCTTTGTCTGCTGGTTTTATTCCCGTCTTTGTAGAACTCATGGACAAAGACAAAAAAGAAGCCTGGAAAGTAACCAATGCTATGATCAATATTTTGGGATTATTGTTGATTATTAGTTGTAGTTTACTTATTATTTTTACACCACAATTTCTAAAACTTTTGGTTCCAGGATTTTCTGAAGAAAAATTGAAACTAGCTATTACCCTTAGTAGAATAATGTTTATTAGTCCAATTTTACTTGGTATCAGTAGTATTGTCAGCGGTGTCCTCCAATCTTTCAAATCTTTTCTTATCTATTCTCTCTCTCCTATCATGTACAATCTTGGTATTATTATTGGCGCAATATTTTTGGTACCATTGTTTGGCAACATTGGTCTGGCTATAGGCGTAGTTTTGGGCGCTTTATTTCATTTACTAATTCAAATACCGACTTTTGTCCAACACGGTTTCCATTATCAAGCAATCTTTGATTGGAAAAATAAATATGTTAGAAAAATTGCCAAACTGATGTTGCCACGTACGATTGGCATGGCGACCAGACAAATCAATTTTTTAGCTATCACTATTATTGCCTCTACTTTAGCTTCTGGGAGTCTTTCTATTTTCAATTTTGCTGACAATATCCAATCTGTGCCCACTAGCATTATTGGTTTTTCTTTTGCTATTGCTATTTTCCCAGCTCTTTCACAAATGGCCAACAACCATGAAACAAAAAAAATCATTGGCCATATTTCTGAAACCACCAAACAAATCTTATTTTTGATAATTCCTATCACAGTCATCATGTTCCTCTTGAGGGCGCAAATCGTCCGTTTGATACTTGGTACCGGACGTTTTGACTGGGAAGCAACCACACTTACATTTACAGCTCTTGGTGTTTTTGCTTTTTCTCTTTTTGCCCAAAGTCTGATACCAGTATTAGCCAGATCTTTTTATGCTTTGCAAGATACTCTCACACCTCTCACTACAAGTATAATTACAGATATTATAAATGTCATTATGGCAATTTATCTATCTCACATTTATGGCATCATCGGACTTATTATTGCTTATTCTTTTAGTCAAGTTTTCCAATTTGGTCTTTTGTGGCTATTACTTAGAAACAAACTTGGCACATTACAAGAAGCCAAAATATTTGTTTCTGTGATAAAAATTTTGATTTCAGCCGTCATCATGGCCTTTTCTATTCAATTTATGAAATATGGTCTTTCCTTACTCGTCAACATGGACAAATTCTGGGGTATATTGCTTCAAATGAGCATTTCTGCTACAATAGGTCTCTTGATTTATGGTTTTATTTGTCATCAATTGAAACTCCGGGAAATGCGCTTATTTGGAGAGAGTCTAAAGAAAAGATGGCTCAAACTACGTAATGTACAGACTGATATTGCCCAGTAGTTCACCTGGACCACCTTATCACCTAATCACTTGAACATATTGCAAATTTTGGCACTTAAAAAACACGATTTGCTCGTGTTTTTTAGATATTGGCCGACACACGTGTTGTGTGTCGGCCTACAATGTCAGTTCCGCTTGAACGAGGCGAGCAGTATTTGTCTACTTCTCTGCCTTCGTCCAGCCTGCGGCTACTGCGTTGGCGAAGATGCCGTGGGGCAAACCCCAGACGGTGTCGAGTCCCTTCACCGTGGCCCACATCGCTGCAGGCTGGTTCAAGTTCTCTAAGCCACAGTCGTACAGGTAAGCACCAGAGAAATCAGCATCGGTGAGAACTGTCCTGTGGAACGAGACACTGTTAAACGTCATTCCACTGAAATCAATCCCTGCCAAGTCAAGCTCGGCGAGATCGTACTCAGTGAACTCGATACATTCTCCTTTATGTTCCTTACGGAACACATTGAAGGCCTCGACCATTTCCCGAGGAGTCGGAAAACTATGGTTGAGGAGTTTCCACCCCTCATTCCCAAGCTCATCTCTTCTAGACATTTGACGCTCCCTCACACCAAATTTCCCTCTGGCACAGCGCACAGGGGAACCAGACAACATAGCACAAAATAGCCTTTTTGTCAAGCATTGCCAAAAGACAATGTAAAGGCTAAATAGAAATGTCATACCAGTCGGCAAAGTAGAAATGTCATAGTCTGCCTT
>PFBU01000023.1:0-7383 GCA_002773185.1 Candidatus Magasanikbacteria bacterium CG10_big_fil_rev_8_21_14_0_10_36_16
CCTATAGTTTTGTTCAAGCAAGAAATGAAACTTCGAGGATTTAGCAATAAGACTATAAAAAGTTATCTGTATTATACACAGGAATGCCTACGCTTTGCAAGGGTTGGTGCTGACGAGGTAACGACAAAGATAGTAAGAGACTATTTGGAATATTTGGCAGATAACGGTAAATCAGCTTCGACACTCAATGTTGCTTATAGCTCTTTGGACTTATATTTTGGTAAAATATTGCATCGGAGGTTTTTTGTTAATATTCCTAGAGCTAAAAAAACAAAAAAATTGCCAGTAGTCTTGTCAAAAGAGGAAATAAACAAAATGCTTGAAGTGACCATAAATAAAAAACATCATTTTATCATCAGTCTTTTTTATGGCACAGGCTTACGCCTAGAAGAATTACAAAATATAAAAATGAAAGATATAGATTTGGATAGGGGAATGCTTAGAGTATTTCAAGGAAAGGGTAAGAAAGATAGAATGGCGATAATCCCTAAGAAACTGGTAGAGATTTTGGCAAATCAAATCAAATTGAAAACACCTAGTGATTATTTGTTTACTAGTAATCGTATAAAGAAAATGAGTTCAAGGTCTATCCAAAAAATAGTAACTAGCTCTGCTATCAAAGCTGGAATTGCCAAAAAAGTCTCACCACACACTCTTCGTCATAGCTTCGCTACTCATCTGCTAGAAAATGGGACAGATATTCGCTATATTCAAGAATTACTTGGACATGCCAAACTAGAGACTACGCAAATATATACGCACGTGGCGAATAAAAATTTAGCGATGATTGTTAGTCCTTTGGATATCTAGGTTATATTTTATGTTTTTCTACAAAACACTCACAAGGTTTTTCTTTTAAAAGATTTTTTTGTTCTTTTATAGTATTGATAAAATCTTTTTGGTCGTTACTTCCTGTTGCTAGTTTCTTGTCTAGTGGAGAATTATGTTTGTAACCCCTTTTTGTCATCTCAGCTACTAGTTCCTCGTGTCTATTATAGAGTGCTTTCAATTTTCCTATCCATCTTTTTGTTTCAGGATGGTGAGAATAACCACCTTTGCCACCGTGTTTTGTGAGTATATTCCAAAGGCCGTGGAGTTCCCTGTGCTCTCCGAGTAAGTGTTTTTTACAAAGATGTTTGACGTGGATATCCCAGACGCGCATATTTTTTGTTTATATGTAGATATTATATGTATAAAATGATATATTGGCAAGATTTGTTACCGTTTACATTTATCCCCATTTGTTCTAAAATAGAAAAGCAATTAGAATATAAATATATTTTTTTAAAATAGCTAAAATGTCACATTCTTTACATAAAATGTTAAAAAGTCACTATTGCAAAATTGTCTTTGTTATATTTTTTGTAATTAGTTTTTATCTTATTCCTCATAAACTTTTTGTAGGACTTTATTTGTTGTTGGTACTAGCTTTTGCTGTCAGTTTTTCTCTTGTTATGACTTGTCTTGTACTAAATATGAAAGAACGATTCAAGACAGCTAGAAACGCTGGTAAAAATATTATAGGTGTTATAGCAGGACTCTTGGGATTGTCTGCATTGCAGGTGTGTACGGTTGGTGCTGGTAGTTTTTGTGCTGTATCTCTTGGTAGTAGTGTGGTAGCTGCAATTTTTCCTGGGGTTGCTTTTCATTTTATGACTAGATATGCTGTAGCTATTATTATTGTTTCTATTCTGATTCAAATTTTTGCTCTTTATAGAATGCGTTGTTTCAAAAAGTAACTTAATCATTTTATCACTTTTTTATAGAAGATATTTTTGTATCTCAATGTATCTCTATTTTATCTCAATTTTATTTAAGAAAGATCCCCCGCTGTATCCTCAGCTCGGGATGACGGAAAAAATATGAAAGTAGCAATAGTAGGTGGAGGAGCGGCTGGCATGATGTGTGTAGCAACAATACTTGAAGAACACAAAAATGACGTGGAAGTTTTTTTGATTGAAAAAAATGTTTTACTTGGTAAAAAAGTTATTATTTCTGGTGGTGGTAGATGCAATGTAACGACGGGCATAGAAGATTTGAAATTAGTTTTGAGCAAATATCCTCGGGGTAGTAAATTTTTGCAATCAGCTATGCATAGATTTTCACCTGTGCAAGTGAGAGACTGGTTTGAAAATCATGGTGTGCCACTCAAATGTGAGGATGACTTGCGTGTTTTTCCAGTTTCAAACGATGGTCATGATATTGTTGGGGTTTTTGAAAAAATTTTCAGAAATTCAAAAATAGATTTACTCTTCAAACACAATATGAAAAATATTGTGAAAGAAAAAAACAAGTTTATTATCTCTTTTAAAGAACAAAAAGATTTAGAAGTTGATAAAGTCGTGATGGCTCTCGGCGGACAAGCTTATCGTCAGACTGGTTCAACAGGGGACGGTTATAGTATTTTGGAAAAATTGGGACACAAAATCACGGAGCTTGCTCCTAGTCTAAATTCTTTTCTTACTCAAGAAAAATGGCCTAAAGAATTATCTGGATTGTCTTTTGAAAAGGCGACAATAAAAGTAAAAGGTCAGAAAAAATATCAATTTACCGGTCCATTTCTTTTTACTCACACTGGTGTGAGTGGGCCAGCTGTTTTTGCTTTGTCATCTCTTATTGCTTTTGAAAAATATGATAAACAAAATCCTTTAGGAATTTTGATAGATGTTTTGCCAGATTTATCTCTTGATAATTTGTTTTTAGAATTGCAAAATTTGCGTGAAGAAAATCTCAAAAAAACTTTCAAAAATACTTTGCACAAATTTTTGCCAATGTCGCTGACTGAAAAAATATGTGAAAATTTGCAAATTAGCTTTGACAAAAAAAATGTTGAGATGAGCAAAAAAGATTTGAGAATTGTGGTGGAATATGTCAAAGCAATACCATTGACCGTCATAGGACGTGGAGTAGGTGATGAATTTGTGACAGCCGGCGGGGTAGAATTGTCTGAGGTTGATCCCAAAACCATGAAGTCAAAGATTGTGCCTGGGCTTTATTTTGGAGGAGAAATACTGAATATTGATGGGTTTACTGGGGGCTTCAATTTACAGGCTTCGTGGGCAACGGGGAGGGCTGTGGGACTAGCCTTAGGGGAATAGTTGTGTAATATAATAGAAGAATTTAGAAATCTTGAATTTTTAATTTTAAAACATGAAGGCCTCCGACGTTGAAACGTAGGAGGCCTTTGTTGTCTCGCCGGGCGAACCAACCTCAGCCGTAGAAACCTAGTCGTTGGTGCCAGTGTGGTGGGAAGCTTGCCACTGGCTGATTCGTTGTTCGTGGTCATTGGATATAGTGATAACTTGACCTACACATGAGAGTGTGTGCGAACATCCAAAAAAACATAAAAAAGACATTTTTTTAGCTATTATGTTTAAAACTTGTTATAATAAAATATCAAAAAAATATGACTAATAAACCACAAAAAATTGTTTTTGTAGATTTCTATGGTATTTTGTCCAATACTCGTTTTTGGTTTAGTGTAGAGAATTCTGACCATAGGCTATATGAAGATTTGTTGAAGATTCAAGATTTTTTGTTTGTACAAAATAGACCTTTGCTTGATGACTGGATGAGAGGACAATATACCAGTGAAGATATACATAATTTATTGGTAGAAAAATTTGGTGTGAATTTTGAGGAATGGTTCGATATTTTTGTGGAAGATTGTAAGAAAATAGAAGTTTCAACAAAAATTTTGGAGAAATTACAAAGATTGCCAGCAAATTATTTGCGGATTATGGTGACAGACAATATGGATTCTTTTGATAGATTCTTTTTACCAGAGAGTAAAATATTGAGAGATACTTTTGATGAAATAAACAATTCTTTTTATGTCAAAAAACTTAAAAGTGATAGAGATGGTGAATGTTTCTTGGATATTTTAAAAAATTATGATATAGGAATAGCAGACTGTATTTTGGTAGATGATTCTACTCAAAATTGTGAGACATTTCAAAAATTGGGTGGAAAGTACTATAATAGTAAGACAGAGGAAGAAGTGTTGGAAGCTCTGGATAATTTGATTTAAAAACATGTTTACTATATTTCTGATTGCTATTAGTTTATCTGTAGATTCATTTGTCATAGCTGCTAGTCTAAGTATTAGACAAAGTAAAGAATTTTGGATCAATTCTCTTAAAATTTCTTTGAGTTTTGCTTTTTTTCAAAGTCTGATGCCTTTTTTGGGGTTTATCTTGGGTCAGCAGTTTGTCTTTTATATAGAAAGATTTAGTGGTTGGCTGGCTTTCTTTTTGCTACTCTTGGTAGGTATCAAATTTATTGTAGAAGCTTTCAATCTTGAAGAAAAAAAATCTGCAAAAATAGATTGGAAAACTTTGGTTACTCTTGGGGTGGTCACTAGTATTGATGCTTTAGTTGTTGGTCTGTCGCTGGCCTTTTTGCAAATAAATATGTGGGAGGCTTTAATTATTATTTCAATTACCACTTTTTTTATTTCTTGGCTAGGTTGTCTTCTTGGCAAAAAGTTGAGTAAAAAATTTGGCAAAAATATGGAGATTGTAGCAGGGTTAATTTTAATTTTGATTGGTCTAAAAATTTTGTTTAGTCATTTATTTTAAATTTTACACAATATGAAAATACTTTTTCTCGACACCGAAACCACAGATTTAGAAAATGGACGCCTTGTTCAGCTTGCTTACAAAAATAGATTGACAGGTGACATGGTCAATGAATATTTCAAACCACCAAAAGAAATTAGTGTCGGGGCGATGTCTATTCATCATATCACCAATGAAATGGTGGAGGAGAAGCCAGCTTTTGAAGGCAGTCAATGCAAAAAAGATTTGGCAACTTTACTTGAAAGTTATATTCTTGTTGCCCACAATGCACTTTTTGACATAGGCATTTTGCAAAATGAAGCTGTAAAAACCAAAGAATACATTGATACTTTGCGTGTGGCCAGACACTTGATAGATAGTCCAGAACACAAATTACAATATCTGCGTTATCTTTTGAAATTAAATGTGGAAGGTCTGGCGCACGATGCTTGGGGGGATATTTTGGTGTTGGAAGCTTTGTTTGAATATTTGTTTCCACTTGTTAAAGATAAGTTTTTGTTGTTGACTGACGAAGAAGTTTTGAACAAGATGAAAGAACTTACGATGACTCCTGTGCCACTCAAAAATTTTACTTTTGGCAAATACAATGGCAAATCTTTTGCCGAAGTAAGTAAGATGGACAAAGGTTATTTGGAATGGTTGTACAATAGTGAATCAGGGAAATCTGAAGAAGAACAAAATGAAGATATGATTTTTACTTTGAAAAAATATTTAAATAATTAATACGAAAAACATGTTTATTCTTTTTTTGTTATTTGTAGTTGTGGTGAATATTTTTTTGGCTTCTTTTTTGGTTGGTGTTATTTATTTTTTAGCTACCTTGGCGGGTGGTTTGGGAGGACTAGAACTTTTACTGATGTTGCATCTCACAGTCAATGTATTATTTTCGATTTTTTTGATTTTAGGAGCTCTCATGTTTGTGAAAATTTTTAGAGACAAAATTCATGAAAAATTTCCAAATAAAAAACACATACTTAAGATTATTTTTTTGGCATTTTTGGTGGTTGGTTTTCCTATACATTTTTTACAAGAAGCAGGTATATTGCACGGTAGCAAAGTCGGAGATGAATTTTATGAGAAACAAAATTCAGGAGAATTAAAAGCAGATAAAACAGTAGTGTTTGATGGTAGCACAGGTTGGGAGTTTCCTATCAAAGATGATAAAGTACTTTTTACTGTTCACACCACTGTTGATATGATGAATGTGTGGGATTTGTATTTTTTATCTCTTGATAAAAATTCGCAAAAATATGATCTACAAAAAGTGACAGATTTGATAAAAAATGATTCAGTAAAAACACAAGGTTTTGGGCAGGATAATTCTATATTTTATATTGTCGAAAATCAGAATACAAATGGTGATAGTCTCTATTCTTATGATTTGGAAACAAACACTAATAAAAAGATAAAAGAAACAAAGGATTGGACGGAAAATAAGCTTATTTTAGATAAGTATAAATCTCTTATTTTGAAAGACGATTGTAACTATACTGATTATTATTTTTATGAAAGTAAAGGTAGTGATGGCGATAATATATTAACCTGTCATAAAGATTTGATAGCTACAAAAAGGGATAATGTTTGGAAGTTGTATAATACCTTAAACAATTCTTTGATTTATCAGTCGAAAGAAGAATCTAAATTTACTAGTTATAATACTGTAATAATTACAGATAATTATTTTTATTATAATATTGATGGTAACAAAATTGTTAGAGTAGATTTGAAGACCAAAGAAGAAAAAATTGTGGTGGAAGACAGTGACATTTTAGATTTTGCAATTACTGATAATTTTGTTGTTTATAAAAATGGTGTTGGTGATCCTTTAGATTACCAAGATCAAATAATCGTAGTAAAAATGCCGTAGTAGCTTCTGTTACTAAGTTTTTTATGTTTGAATTATCAAATCAAGAAAAAAGTTCAAAATGGAAAATTTGGGCAATCGTGAGTATTGCCCTGTTTTTGTGTACTTTGAGTTTTGCTTTGCTTTGGTATTTTTTATTTTATCTAAGTCCGCCTGTAGAAAAAAATATAGTTGAAAATGTTCAGGCTGCTACTATTCCAGTAGTTGTCGAAGTTGAAACAGCCAAACCAGAAGAAAAAAAGGAAATTGTCTATCCGAGTACTTCTATTATGATTGTGGGAGATATTATGCTAGATAGAGATGTATTTTATCGTATCAAAAAAAATAATAATGATTTTGCTTTTCCTTTTGCTAAGATAACAGATGTATTAGCTAGTGTGGATTTTCGAGTAGGTAATTTGGAGGGGCCTATCACCAATAATAGATCTATTATCAAAGCTGGGGATGCTGAGGACAATGGGGGAAACTTGCGTTTTACTTTTTCACCAAATACTACTACCAGCTTGGCAAATAATTTTGATTTGTTGAGTTTGGCTAATAATCACATCACCAATTTTGGTAATGATGGTGTCACTCAAACTAAAAAATATTTGGGAGAGTCTGGTATCAATTATTTTGGTGATTTTTATAACAAAGAAGAATTGTCTTATATTCATACTTTTGCTAATAATGTAAAAATTGCTTTCGTAGGCTATCACCAATTATATAACGGAGGATTGTATAATGTTTTAAACGAAATAAAAAAAATAAAAACAGATAAATCTGCAGATATTATAATAGTTTATCCTCATTGGGGAACAGAATATTTAACTAATAGACCAGACAAAAAACAACAAGAAATAGCCTATCAGTTTATTGATTCAGGTGCGGATATCATTATTGGTTCTCATCCTCACGTAATTCAACCAATAGAAATATACAAAGAAAAGCCTATTTTTT
>PFBU01000023.1:7394-8935 GCA_002773185.1 Candidatus Magasanikbacteria bacterium CG10_big_fil_rev_8_21_14_0_10_36_16
TGCTCAAACTTGATATAGTAAAAAAAGAAAATAAATTGGAAACTGACATTTCTTTTTTGCCAATCAATATTACTATAGACAACCAAGCGGAATTGATGGGAGAAGATAGTAAAAAACAAGTTTTGGATAATTTTGCCAAAAATTCTTTGGTTGAAGATAATATAAAAAATGAAATTAGGGAAGGGAAGATTAATTTTTCTTTTTAAAATTGGGAATTGACTTTATTTTTTTATTGATTATAATATAAATATATTAATTTAATTTTTTAATATTAAAAAATATGACAGGAGAACCAAGGGATACAGGATCTGTAGCACCAGAAGAAAAAAATAAGGAGATTTTTGATGTCGAAATAGAACGTAATAAGTTCTTTAGTAGTTTACAAACTAATTTGGAAGAGGGTAATCTTGATGAAGCTGTAGATTTGTATGAAAAAAATAAGGAAAAATTGAGTTTGACTCCTGATGTATTGTTGAAAAAACTTGTTTACATCTTAAATATGTTTTTGATGGGGAGAAGAAATACAACTTCTGAAAAATGGTCATCTGAAGAGTTGGTTGATTCTGTGGATAATTTGGCAAAATTTAGTACAAAAGTTGGCCTTTATTCAACTGAAGATGGTTTTTTTCAAGAAGTTCTTGAAAAGATGTCACAGGAAGCAACAACATTATTTGATTTGACAACGAGTACAAAGGGACCTGCTTTAATTCAGTTAGAAAAAGTAACAAGAGAGATGGGGCTTACACTTGATAATTCTATCTTAGAAAGAAACTTACCTGTAACATTGGAAAATTATTTAAAAAAAGAGATTAACTATTTTGTTACAGCTACTGAAAAAGTAGGTGTTGTAAATTTTTTAATTTTTGCTGAGGAACATGGTGTCAAAATTGATTGGCTGCAATTGAAAGAGAAAGTTTTGTCAGATGAAAATATTGAAGGTACTGAAAAATCAGATGTATTGAAAAATTTTTTTGAGCAAGTTGAACAAATAGCTATTGAAGAAGGCCTTGTTTTGAAACACTAGTTTTTATTTATGTACCTCTATCGTACAATCTTCAAAAACGAAATTGTCGCCGAATTTCTGCCACCAAAAAACGGAACTTCTAAAAAAGTTATTATTCTTTGTGATGGGTTACCTTCTTTGTCAGATAAAAAAAGCTAGTAAGATTTTTGGCTAAGAAAAATTATTGGGTATTTCATATACGCTACCGTGGTACTTGGGAGAGTAAGGGTGAATTTTTGGTGAATTCTCCGGTTCAAGATGTTTTTGGTATTATCGATGAATTACCGAAAGGTTTTGTCGATATTTGGAGTAAACAAGAATTCAAAGTAAATTCAGAAAGTGTTTTTGTAATGGGGGCGAGCTTTGGTGGCACAACAGCTCTTATGTCTTCACTAGATTCTAGAATTAAGAAAGTTGTAGTGATTTGTCCAGTTGTTGATTGGAAAGATGAAAGTGGAGAAGAATCAAATGAGGATTTGAAAGAACAAATTCAAGTTGGTTATCCAGGAGCTCATCATTTTAATGAAGAAAATTGGCA
>PFBU01000017.1:0-5872 GCA_002773185.1 Candidatus Magasanikbacteria bacterium CG10_big_fil_rev_8_21_14_0_10_36_16
TTAAAAAACTAAATCCGCGTCTATCTGTTTAATTATCCGCGGAAATCAGCGTTTAAATATGAAACCAAAGATACACCCATCAGTAAGCCCAGTAGTTTTTATAGACACCTCTTGTGGTGCTGAATTTTTTACTACCTCTACTTTGAAATCAGACAAAACTCGTGAAGTAGACGAGGTTAAGTATTTTGAAATTCCTATCGAAATTTCTTCAGCTTCTCATCCATTCTTTACTGGAAAACAAGTACTTGTTGATACAGCTCGTCGTGTAGAAAAATTCAAAGAAAAAATGGAAAAACAAACGGCAGCTGCCGATATTCGCAAAGGTAAAAAAGCCAAAAGAACAGCTCGTGCTACAAAAAGAGAAGCCACAGAAAAATAGTTTATACATATTATAAAAACGGGTCCTACTTTGGCCTGTTTTTTATTTATCTAAAATAAAGACCACTAAAAAGGTTCTACCAAATAAATTCCAAATAACAAGTAACAAACAAATCGTTAGTAACAATTTAACAATACGACAATACGACAATACGACAATAAGATGCTATAATTATCTCAACCTTATTTCCACTTTATCTCTATTTATAAATATATGTTGCAAAAGTATATAGATATACAACAAAAATTCTCCCAATTAGAAAAGGATCTACAAGACCCCAAAGTTATTGCTGACCAAAAAAAATTGAAAACTGCTGCCCAAGAATATGATGATTTGAAAGTAGTAGTTGGAAAAGTAAATGAATTAGAAAAATTAGAAAGTGATCTAAAATCTAATGAAGAAATAATAATAGCCAATGAAGATACTGATTTCGTCGAGATGGCTCAACTAGATTTGGAAGAAATAAAAATAAAAAAAGAAAAACTAGAGGAAGAGCTTTCAGAAATGACCCGTGAAGTAGATCCAATGGACAAGAAAAATGTCATTGTGGAAATCCGAGCGGGTGCTGGTGGTGACGAAGCTGCTCTTTTTGCTGGCGTACTTATACGTATGTATATGAAATATGCTGACCACAAAGGTTGGAAAACAAATTTGATAGATTCCAACCAAATTGGTATTGGTGGTTTCAAAGAAGTCATCTTCTCAATAGAAGGAAAAAACGTTTACAAAGAAATGAAATATGAAATGGGTGTCCACCGAGTACAACGAATTCCAGAAACTGAAAAATCTGGACGTATTCATACTTCTACTGCTAGTGTTGTTGTTATGCCAGAAGTTGAAGAAAAAGAATTTGAAATAAAAGATTCTGATCTTCGTATAGATACTTACTGTGCTGGTGGCAATGGTGGACAAAGTGTCAACACGACTTACTCTGCTGTCCGTATCGTCCATTTGCCAACTGGAACTATTGTTCAATGTCAGGATGAAAAATCTCAACAACAAAATAGAATAAAAGCGATGGGTGTTCTCCGCGCTCGTCTTTATGAAGTAGAGCGTCTCAAACGTGAAGCCGAAGCCAGTGCCAAACGCAAAAGCCAAATTGGTACAGGTGACCGCAGTGAAAAAATCCGTACTTACAACTATCCCCAAGATAGAATCACCGATCACAGAATCAAAGAAAGTTGGAACAATATTGCCAAAATTTTAGATGGTAATCTGGAAGAAATAATTGAAAAAATGCGACTAGCTGATTATGCTGAACAAGATCAATAAAGCAGAGTAAGTAAATTAAGCAGAATAGGCAGAATAAGTTATGGACATCAAAACTTTTTTATATAACTCTTCAAAAAGAATCAACAAACTTGATGCTGAAATTCTTCTTGCTCATGTTATACAAAAAACACGTGAGTTTTTATTTGCCAATCCTGAATTTGAAATAAATTTTTGGCAAAAAATAAAATTTGAACATCTGGTCAAACAAAGACAAAAAAATATTCCTGTAGCTTATCTAATTGGACATAAAGAATTTTTTGGTCTAGATTTTTTGGTTAATAAAAGTGTGCTTGTACCCAGACCAGATACTGAGTTGATGGTGGAAACAGCTACTACAGAAATCAATAAACAAATATCAATAAACAAAAAGTTTTTACTAATTGATGTTGGGACTGGTTCGGGGTGTATTCCAATTTCTATCTTAAAAACACAAGAACATAAAAACATAAAAACAATTGCGATTGACGTTTCAAAAAAAGCTTTGTGTGTTGCAAAAAAGAACGCAAAAAAACATAATGTTGAAATTGAATTTTTACATGGCAATTTATTAGAACCAATGTTTCAACTCTCTGAACTAAGAACTAAAAACACTGAACTTATTATAACCGCTAATCTCCCTTATATCACCGAACAACAATTCCAAAATGAACCGTCAATACAACATGAACCAAAACTCGCTCTCGTCGCTGACAACGAAGACCTAGCACTCTACGAAGAACTTCTCAGACAAATTTCCTCACTTGCCCACCGAAGCTCTGACGGAGTACAGAGCGAAGGAGGGTTCCTCGTTCCACATTCCTCATTCCTCGAGATAGATCCTTCTCAAACTGAAAAAATAAAAATCTTAATAAAAAAATACTTACCTGAAGCAAGTATTAAAGTGGAAAAAGATTTGGCAGGATTGGATAGATTAATAATAATAAAAAACTGAGTTCTAAACTCAGTTTTTTATTTTAGTCTGTTGTTTTTTCATACTCCAACAACTCAGCCAACATTTTATCAACATCCCAGTCTTTACGTTTCAAAATGATATAATCTTCCAAAATATGAAAAAAGTCTACCAATATCTGTCTCTCTGATATCTACACCAGCACATTCCCAATCTATCAATTTTATTCCACTACTAGTTACCAAAATATTTTCTTTTTTTAAATCAGCATGGCACAGACAAAATTCTATAATATTTTCAAAAATATCAAGATTATTAAACCATTCTCCCAATCTTTTGTTTATCCTATTATATGGTTCAACTACTTTTTCCATACCCTCTAAAGCAAAATATCTCTCAATTTTTTTATCTTCTCCATTAGCAAATTCATTATAAATATTACAATGATAAGGTAGATCACCATATGTTGACAAAGTGTCATCACATTTATCAAACTGAAACGATGTGTGTAATTTATGTAAGTTTGTTGCAATATCCAAAATATTCTTTTCTGAAATATTATTTAATGTTTCACCTTCAATATATTCTACAATAGTTAGATCTTGTTTTATAGAATTTTCATTACTAAAAAAATAAACTTTAGGCGCTATTTTCAATGGTTCTATAAGTTTGAGAACATCAAATTCTTGTTTTTTCACTCCCCACTCATTTTTTCCTTCATAATAATTTATACGAGCCAAATATTTTTGGTTATAATTTGCTACCAAATATAAATGCGTACCACCTCCACTTTTAAAAAAGCTAATATCTATTAGATGTTTATAATTCACCCAATCAAAATGTTCATCTTCAAAAAGATTTTTCAAAAATAAAATATTTTGTTCGTGAACTTTTTCCATAAAAAATTATCTCAACCTTATCTCTATTTTATCTCAATTTATTTTTCATAATCATTCCTCACTTGCCCGCCTAGGGCGGGTTCCTCGTCCCACATTCCCCAAAAAACTATTCCCACTCCACATCTCCCCTATCATTCACCACTTCAATCCAAATCTTTCCAGGTTTCAATGGTATAGGTTGTCCATCCGGACCGTCAAAATTAAACCATCCAGTCCTACCAGTCACACTATCTTTTCTCCATTCACCTTCTTCTTTGTGACCATTCTGAAAAATAATAGCCTCACCTTTTCCAATTGTATTTATTTTCAATCTACCATAATCATCAAGCACCTCACTGTGAACTTTTTGGACAATGACAGTGTCAGCCTCAATCGCGGTTCCGTCTTGATCAAGATGTCTACCTTCCATCTGATAACGAGCATATTTCCTGGTACTACTATTATATTTCCAAACAGCTTCATAGCTTGGTGACAAAAATAATACAGTAATTTTATTGACACAAGTTTCCCCCACCCCTTCACAATTGCCAATATCACGAAAATTCCAAGATTTGAAATCTGTATTTTCTTGCACACCTTTATCTTCCCAGGCCTTTGTCCAATTGTCACTAGAAGTATAGACATTGTGAGGAGCATAGCGGTCAGTACTACGCCAAAAATATGGCCCATTGAAAAATTGATCAAAATTAAAAATATTATTATCCGTTTTTATAATATTTAAAGCATCTGGAGAGCCACCAACATGCATATACATAATGTCTTTGCCATATTCACGCAACCAATCTAGATAATAAGGTCTAGCACTACGCACTGAACCGACTTTGTTGACTTCAGTAGTTACTGGGAAAATTGCCATGAAACGAGAATAATTAGCTTCAACAGGCGCTTCATAAACTACAGAGGCTTTGACCAAACCAGATTGTGGTCTGGCATCTACATGATTTTCTATCATCACGGCTACCAATTCTGGATTTCTTTCCTCCACACTATTTACACACACACCATCTAGCAAACGAGGAAATTGGCAAAGAGAATTATCTACTTGACCATCTATTTGACTATCTACCCCATCATCCACAACTATTTTTGAATTTTTTTTGCCAAAATAACTCCAAGAAAAAATAGACAACAAAACCAGAGCTCCCAAAAAAAGGATAGTTGCCAAAATATACATAACTTTTGGATTCAAATCTGGAAATTTTAGTTTCATAAATAGTAATTATTTTTATAAAGAATATACCAATGTATTTTAGCACACAAAAATATTTCAATCAAAAAACCGTTCACAAAGAACGGTTTTCCTTTAGTACAAAAATTATTTTGAACCTTTCTTACTATCTTTCTTTTCATCTTTTCCACCAGAGGTAGATCCGCCTTGGGCGAACTTATCTTCTTTTTTACCATCAGCAACGACACCTTCTTCTTTCTTACCTTTTTCTTCTACTTCAATATCTTCAATACTAGTAGCGTCCCCTGCTTCCATAGCCTTTTGTTCATCTTCAGAAAGTGGTGCAACTACTTTGGCCAAAAGTAAATCTAAACTTTCTGTAGAAACTACACCTTGTGGTAATTGCAAATCTTTGACATGTATAGCATCATCAAAACTATTCAAAACACTAATATCAACTTGAATAGAAGTAACCAGATTTTCTGGTAAACATTTTACATCCAATTCATCTTTCATCACAGACAAGGTACCACCAAGTTCTTTCACAGCCGATGACATACCTACATACTCAAGCTCAACAGTAGCTTCCATTTCTACACCCATTTGAATTTGACGGAAATCTACATGAGTAATGTTTCCTTTGACAGGAGCATATTGCAAATCTTGGATAAGGACTTTTACCATTTTTTCACCTTCAAAAGTAAAATCAATAAGAGTAGATTCACCTGCTTCATTATAAATTTTTTGTAGTTCTAGTGCATTTACACTTACAGAAGCAGATTCACGATCTGGTCCATAAACTACACCAGGAACCAAACCTTTGGCGCGAACATCTTGGGCATCTTTACCACTTCTCTTTTGAGCTTGTAATGAATATGTCATAACTGCTATTTTTTAGAAATTAAATATTTATTAAATGAAATGTTTTGAATAATTTGGTAAGCATCCAACAAGGAATCATCATCTATGGGTGACTGATTATACAGTCGCTTGGCATCATCATAAGTCAAGTCGCTTATCATACCTACCAGTCCTACCCCAATATTATTGATTGAGGCGAGCAATACCAAGGCATTGTCACAATGGCTACAAGATAGATGTAGCATATAAGAATTATCTGCTTCACCAACTATTTTAATTTGTTTATCACCAATTTCACGTTTACAGACCAAACACTCCTTCATTATCATAAATTGAGAACGAAGTGGGTCAATAATTTGTGAAAGTCTTGATTTTTCAAACATATTAAAGCGAAAGAAATATAA
>PFBU01000017.1:5890-13146 GCA_002773185.1 Candidatus Magasanikbacteria bacterium CG10_big_fil_rev_8_21_14_0_10_36_16
ATATAACAAAAAAGCTAAGATTAGTCAAGCCCTAAGCTGTAAATAACTACTTCTCCAACAAATAAAACCTTCTTTAGTATAAGGTCAAATTAGCTATAGACGGTTTTTAATGGTTACATTGTTAAATGGTTACATGGTTACATTGCTACAATGAGACAACAATTTAGCAATGTAACCATTTAACAATGGAATAGTTGTAAAAAACTTGTTTGTTTAGACCAACTTTTCAAAATGGCAATTTTATATTTAACACGCTAATATTATACCATACTTAAATAGACCGTGCCGAGCTTTCAGCCATACCAAGCAACAAAAAATTGATAATCAGCGAAGAACCTCCATAACTTAAAAAAGGTAAAGTGACCCCAGTGACAGGCAAAAGACCCATAGCCGCCCCAATATTGACTACAATATGCGACAAAAATACGAGACTGACTCCCAGCGATAAATAGGCGGAAAAATCATTTCTAGCCTTGTAAGCAATAATGACAAGACGCCAAAGTAAGATGAAATAAAGAGCTAAAACAATAAAAAAACCAACAAAGCCCAATTCTTCACTAATAACTGAGATAATAAAGTCAGTTTGGGCTTCTGGTAAAAAATGCAATTGGCTCTGAGATCCAAAACCCAAGCCCCGACCTAAAAATTGACCAGAGCCCACAGCAATAATAGATTGGGTGACATTGTAGCCAGAACCAAGTGGATCACGCGTTGGATCAATAAAGGTCAAAATACGATCTTTTTGATAATCTTGAAAAACAAAAAACCAACCCACTACACCCACCAAAATAGCTAGAGCAATAATACCAAAAATATATCTTTTTTTAGTACCAACCAAAACCAATAGACCAAAACAAACAGCAAGCAGGATAGAAGCTGAACCAAGATCTGGTTGTAACAAAATGAGTGACACCAAAAAAAGTGTGAGAGTAAACATTACTAATACAAATTGCCATTTGTCAAAACACCTAGCTTGTCTCTCTATCCGCCAAGCCAAAAGCATTACCAGAGCTACTTTGGCAAATTCAGCTGGCTGAAAAGAAAAACCAAAAAGTCGAAACCAACCAGTTGTACCACGGATAGATGCCCCAAAAAACAAAACTGCAAGTAGCAAAATAATAGCTAAAAAATAAACCGGCCGAGCAGCCGATTCGTAAAAAGATATATGCATTTGTGAAGCAACAAAAAAGACAATAACGGCCAATCCTAAAGAAATCATTTGTTTGGATGTCAAATCCAGAGCCACCCCACGAGACAGATCAACACTGTAGATAGTAGACAAACCAACCAAAGACAAAATAAAAGCTGAAAAAAACAAAATCCAATCAAAATTCCTCCAATTTATCTTAGGTAGATTAAACATAATTACTATTACAATGACAAATAAATACTACCATCAAAAACATTTACGACAGGCTGCAACTCGACGGAATCTACTTCCAAACTATTATTAAATAGAGAAAAGGCGATATTTTGACTAGATAAAGAATCAAAATTTGTTATATAAAGAGGTGTCAAACCAACTAATTCTCCATTCCTACGCAATACTACCACAAAATCAGCAGATTTGAAACCAAACAAAGTATTGTTGATCACATCAAAACTAAGCAACTTACCCACACCAGAACCAACAGTACCAAAAGATTCAAATTTGATATTGTCTATAGAAAAATTTATTCTTTCAGATATATAAATTAAAGGATCAGGTACCTCGTGAGCATCAATTCTTTTCCAAGAAGACGAAAGTAATTGAAATTGAATATTAGCTGGAACAAAATCTGGAGACTCTACACCAAACTCTGTCAAAAATCTTTGATCACCTGGCAACAAGATGGCTGACCTATTTCCAGTCTGACCATTTTCATAAGAAAATCTGTAAACAACAGTGGCTATCCAAGCTTTATTAGGATTAGTAATTTCTACCGCAAAATCATATTTATCCTTGGAACTTGAAAATATATATTTATTGGCAACTTGTAAATCAACTGGATTGTTTCTCTGTATTACTGCTTGAGAAACATTAGTTTTGATCATGTTGTAAACATTTACATTGTCATTTTGATAATCAAAAAAGAAATATTTACCCCAAAAAAACAAACCAAAGATACCAGAAAAAATACACCAAGCCAACAAAATACCTATCAAAATTTTCCTAAACAAAATCTTGTGTAGCAAATAAAACTTAGCCTGTTTTAGGCTATCATTAGAAAAATCCCCTGACGTGTCTATATAACTTTCAAACTTTTCTTTTTTCATATAAAAACATTATATCACATTTTTAATAATTGGTTAATTGCTTTATTTGTTTATACAAAAACTCCTTCCTATAAAAATAACAACAAAGACACATAAACTAAAAAATTAATTTAACCTTGTTTTTCTTGTTACTCAAATTCATTATTAGCCACTTGTCTAGAACGCAAATACATGCTATAATTGTATCCATAATAAAATATCAAAATACACAAAACATAATCTGTGTAATCACTCATAAATTTTGTAATCAGTGTTTCTATATGGCAAAAAGTACAACACAATCATCTTATAGCGCTAAAAATATTCAAGTTTTGGAAGGCTTACAAGCTGTCCGCAAAAGACCAGGTATGTACATTGGTTCTACTGGCGTAGAAGGTTTACATCATCTTATTTGGGAAGTTGTTGACAACTCTATTGACGAAGCCATGGCTGGTTATTGTGATACCATTATCATCAGACTTCTACCAAAATCTTGGGTCGAAGTGACTGACAATGGTCGTGGTATCCCTGTAGATATGCACCCAGTAAAAAAAGTCAGTGCCCTACAATTAGTTTTGTCCACTCTTCACGCTGGTGGTAAATTTGGTGAAGAAGGTGGTGGCTACAAAGTCTCTGGTGGTTTGCATGGCGTTGGTGTCTCAGTTGTCAATGCTTTGTCCACACACTTGAAAGCTACGGTCTATCTTGGAGGCAAAATCTGGGAACAAGACTACGAAATTGGTGAACCAAAAAACAAAGTAAGAGCCATAGGTACTACAAAAAAAAGAGGCACAACCATTGCTTTTCAAGCTGATCCTACAATCTTTGAAACCATTGAATACGAGTGGAAATATATTATTGACCATCTTCGTCAACAAGCTTACCTAACCAAAGGTATTACACTTTTGATAAGTGACGAAAGAACACCAGAAGAAAAAGAGAAGGACAAAACCTCTGTTCCCTTTACAAACAACCAATACAAATTTCATTTTGAAGGTGGTATTGCTAGTTATATCAAACACATCAACAAAAATCGTGAACCAAAAAATAAAACCGTTTTTTATACTGAAAAATCAGAAGGTGATATTAGTGTAGAGGTAGCTTTGCAATATACCGACGAATTCAGTGAATCTCTCTATGCTTTTGCTAACAACATTACCAATCCTGAAGGAGGTACTCATGTCTCTGGTTTCAAAACAGCTTTGACTAGAACTTTGAACAACTATGCTAGAGGTAAAAATATTTTGAAAGAAAAAGATCCAAACCTCACAGGAGACGACGTACGAGAAGGACTTACTGCCATCATTTCTATCAAAATTCCAGAACCACAGTTCGAAGGCCAAACCAAGGCAAAACTTGGTAATACTGAAGTAAAAACTGTAGTAGAAAATATTTTTGGTGAACAATTCACAATCTTTCTAGAAGAAAATCCAAAAGATGCCGAAGGTATTATTGGTCAATGTTTGATTGCAGCCAAAGCTCGTCAAGCTGCCAAAATGGCGCGTGATACAGTTCTTCGTAAAAGTGCACTGGAAGGATTTACTCTGCCAGGTAAATTAGCTGATTGTTCAAGTCGCAAAGCCGAATCAAGTGAACTCTATATTGTAGAGGGAGATTCTGCTGGTGGTAGTGCCAAACAAGGTCGTGATAGACATACTCAAGCTATCTTACCCTTGCGTGGAAAAGTCTTAAATGTTGAACGTGCCAGATTAGACAAAATTCTAGCCAACAACGAACTCAAATCCCTTATTATTGCCCTTGGTACCAATGTGGGAGAAATGTTTGATATTGAAAAACTACGTTATCACAAAATTATTATTATGACCGATGCTGATGTTGACGGCTCTCATATCCGTACTTTATTATTAACTTTATTCTTCCGTTATTTTCCAGAGCTTATTACCAGAGGTTTCATATATATTGCCCAACCTCCGCTCTATAGTATCAAAAAAGGCAAAGATATCACTTGGATTTACAATGCTGAAGCTCTAGACAAATACAAAGCAAAATATGATATTGTTGACTCTGATTTGGAAGTGCTAGAAGAAGAAAATGATAATGAAAATCAAGAGGAAGAAGTAGAAGAAAAAAGCAAAGCCACTGTCAATCCAAAAAAATTGAATATCCAACGCTACAAAGGTCTTGGAGAAATGAATCCTGAACAACTTTGGGAGACTACAATGAGTCCTGCCAATCGTGTTCTCAAACAAGTCAAAATAGAAGACGCTGAGTTGGCCAACCAAACATTTGACATACTTATGGGAGCAGAGGTTGCTCCTCGTAAAAAATTTATCCAAACTCATGCTAAGAGTGTGAAAAATTTGGATATTTAATTTAATTTTTAAATATGGAAAAAAAACTTTCGCCAAGGATAACAGAACTTAACTCCCAAATTCACGAAAGCGTAACCAGTGGATTGAGACATAGATTAGATGAAGGATTTGAAGAAACTTTCAGAAGTACCAGAAATCCTGCAGTAAATACTAGAGAAAGTATACACGAGACTTTTGGCTTAGACCCTGGTAGTAATTTTGTCCACATGAATGAAGAAGATTTTATGTCAGAAAACAGACCTTTACCTGATACCAAAGTACCCAAAAAACCTACCAAAAAATACAGATCATAGTAACCAATAAAAGCCAAATTACATCAAATTTGGCTTTATTATTATTATCCACCACCTTCCCTTGACAAAATCTCCAAAATACCCTATACTTAGTTCATAAATCGGTCAAAAGGCCGTTTTTTAATAAAGTAAAATCTCTTAGAGCAAAAATATGAAACTACTCTCAAAAATTGGACAATACCTAAAAGACTCTATCAAAGAGCTAAAAAAAGTAACTTGGCCAACAAAAAAACAAATCACAGTCTATACCATAGTCGTTATAGCCATGAGTTTGGTTGTTGCTATATATTTTGGTATTTTAGACTACTTTTTCAACTGGCTACTTGAACTTATCATAAAAAAATAAAATATGTCCAAACAACAAGAAAACTTAGGTCGCCGTTGGTATGTCATCCATACTTACAGTGGCTACGAAGAAAATGTCAAACACAATCTAGAGCAACGTATTGAATCTTTTGAAATGACCGACAAAATCTTCCAGGTACTTATTCCAAAAGAAAAGAAAATTAAAATAAAAAATAACAAACGTAGTGTAGTAGAAGAAAAAATCTTCCCAGGTTATGTCTTGGTAGAAATGATTGTTGATGATGACTCTTGGTATGTAGCACGTAACACACCAAACGTAACAGGTTTTATTGGTACAGGCACAACACCTACCCCAATTGATGCCTCCGAAATGTTGTCTTTGAACAAACGTATGAATGTTGAAGATCCTACCCACAAAATTGATGTTGAAGTCAACGAAGCAGTCAGAATTTCCGACGGTCCTTTCAAAAACTTTGAAGGAAAAGTTAGTGAAGTTGATGAAAATCGTGGTAAAATAAAAGTATTAGTAAATATGTTTGGTCGTGAAACTCCAGTTGAACTTGATGCTTTACAAGTAAAGAAAATCTAATCGGACGACAGACTACTGACTAAAGTCAAAAAACATGAGCTATTACAAATTTGAAAATTTAGATGTTTGGAAGTTAGCTCGTCAATTTACCAATGTAATATATAAAGTCTAGACCAAAAGATGATAACACAAAAACAATTTGAATTTATTTATGAATCAAGTAATAAGCTGGCAAAAAAATTAAATGCATTAATAAATTATTTAAAAAAGACTCAAAACAAAGGAAAAACAAACTTAGCTTTTTTATAAAAGTGCTTCTCTAAAGTCTGTAGTCCTTAGTCCATAGTCTGTAGACTAACAAAAAATATGGCCAAAAAATTAAAAACCCAAATCAAATTACAAGTTATGGGTGGCGCTGCTAATCCAGCACCTCCAATCGGTCCAGCTCTTGGACAACATGGTCTAAACATTCAAGATTTTTGTACTCAATTCAACAATGCCACAGCTGACAAAAAAGGTGAGGTAGTACCAGTTATTATCAACGTTTACGAAGATAGAACTTTTGACTTCATCATGAAAGTTGCTCCAGCAAGTGAACTTATCAAAAAAGCAGCTGGCATTACCAAAGGTGCTGGCAATCCATTGAAAGAAAAAGTTGGTAAAATTACCAAAGCTCAAGTAAAGGAAATTGCTGAAAAGAAAATGGAAGATCTAAATGCCCATGATATTGAAGCTGCTATGAGAATTATTGAAGGTACAGCTAGACAAATGGGTGTTAAAGTAAAATAAATTGAATAGTATTTTAAATAAAACAGTCACTGAATAAGTGATCTGTACCCCAAAAAGTGGACACGAAAGTGTCTGCTTTTTGGTATCTCAGTTATAATACATTAAATATATAATTACATATTCATATGAGCAAAAGAAGATTTAACAAGGAACAAATAGAACAGTTGGTAAATAATCAGAATGTAAGTAAATGCAGTGAAAAGGCCATCACATATAATAAGGAATTTAAAATAAGAGCTGTTAGAGAATATCAGAAAGGATTGTCGTCTAGACAGATATTCAAAGAGGCAGGGTTAGATATAGATTTGGTCGGTAAATATTCAGCTAAAAACTGCGTTATGGATTGGGTGAAACTATATAAAGTTAAAGGAATAGATAGTCTGTCTGTCGAGACTCGTGACCGCTATGGTGGCCGGCCGAAAACGAAGTGGTCTACAGATGCAGATAAAATAAAGTATTTAGAAGCAAAAGTTGCCTATCTAAAAGCCGAAAACGATTTTTTAGCCAAGCTCCGGGCCAAAAAAGCGGAGTAAAACTAAGGCCGTACCAGAAATACAAGATAATGAGAGGCTTACCAATGGATGTAAAAATATTATGTAATATTGCAAATGTGTCGCGAAGTGGATATTACCGGTGGCTAAAAAATACAGACAAGCCAGACAAAGATTATGAAGAATATTTGTTAATCAAAGAAATATTTGAAAAAGGTAAACGTAAATGGGGTTGGCGAACAATACAAATGAAATTGTTTTCAAACAAGCAAATAATAAT
>PFBU01000016.1:0-496 GCA_002773185.1 Candidatus Magasanikbacteria bacterium CG10_big_fil_rev_8_21_14_0_10_36_16
AGGATTAAGGAGTATTGAACCCTTCCCGCCGAATTGGCGGGCAGGCATCATTTCGCCAAGTTACGTAACCTATTAAACGGGGCGAACTGACGTTCACCATTCCTATTTTTTACACCAAACAAAAAACCAGCTTTTCGCTGGTGTTGAATATTATTAGCTGTAAAATATTTTAAGCTGGTTGTTTTTCTAGAGTTTTGACACGTTTTTTCAAATTTACGATGTCCTGACTAGTGGCATTACTATCTTCAAAATCGCGCTGGTTTACGGCATCTAGTGTTTTCTTCATATCCTTTACTGTATTTGAAAGCATATCCACCCTTCCATCTAGTGAAGTGACTTTGTCTTTTACTTCTGTCATGTCAACTTGTAAAGAACTAACTTTAATGTCTAAAGAACTAACTTTAATGTCTAAAGAACTAACTTTAATGTCTAAAGAACTAACTTTACTGTCTAAAGAACTAACTTTACTGTCTAAAGAACTAACTTTACTGTCTAA
>PFBU01000016.1:514-1015 GCA_002773185.1 Candidatus Magasanikbacteria bacterium CG10_big_fil_rev_8_21_14_0_10_36_16
AAAGAACTAACTTTACTGTCTAAAGAACTAACTTTACTGTCTAAAGAACTAACTTTACTGTCTAAAGAACTAACTTTTGTATCTAATTTTTTTACCAAGTCTAAGACTTGGTCTAATTTATTTTGTTCCTCCATATTTTTGGTAAAATTATTTTTGTAAGTACTAGAATTATGACACAAAATTTTGGCTTAGTCAAATAGTGTGGATAAACATTAAAAAAATTGAAATTTATCCTAATTTTAGCCAATTTGACAGGGGTATAATTGACCGTGCTATAATCAAATTATATGAATTTTGATCTCACAAAAATTAAGTGGACTTCCAAATTAAGTATGGTAGATGCATTGCAGGCTTTTAAGTTGTTGCAGGATTGTTCCACTTCGGAATTGGCTACATTAGATGCCTTGTCCGATGAAAAAAGAAGGAAAATAATTTTTGATTCTCTGTCGGAAATTGAAGAAAGAAAAATTTTACCTTTGGATGCTATTTTGGAGTGATGTT
>PFBU01000016.1:1198-1340 GCA_002773185.1 Candidatus Magasanikbacteria bacterium CG10_big_fil_rev_8_21_14_0_10_36_16
GTGTGATAGGATTATTGCTTATTTTTTGTACCACTTGTGTGTAACGAATTTCGTTATTACATACTCAATTCGTCATTCCTTATAATTTTATGTGTTGATAATTTATGGGTATTATTTTTTATGAATTACAAATTTTTTATCA
>PFBU01000016.1:1452-1781 GCA_002773185.1 Candidatus Magasanikbacteria bacterium CG10_big_fil_rev_8_21_14_0_10_36_16
CGTTTTTTTGATTTTTCCGTGAGGAATTTGGTTTATCGTGTAATCTATACAGTTTTGGAAGATAAAAAAGAAATTGTCGTAGTGTCTGTTTATTGGCTGAGGAAAAGTTTTTCTTCTTAGTCGTTATTATTCAAACCAGATAATACTTCTGGAGTGACAAGCGACAGCTTGTCACTTTTATAATAAATATCTTTCATATTGGGACAAGCTGGCGCTTGTCACTCCTTATTGATTACTTCTTATTCCTCTTACTTCTTAATCCTAATAAAAGCCCTTGATTTCTACCAAATATTTTGCTAAACTAAGTGAGTAATTTAACAAAAGAAAGC
>PFBU01000016.1:1829-2255 GCA_002773185.1 Candidatus Magasanikbacteria bacterium CG10_big_fil_rev_8_21_14_0_10_36_16
TGGGCGGATAAATATTATTTTATGTACCGAACAAAAAACTGTGGGGAACTAAATAAAACAAATGTGGGGGAAACTGTGACTCTGGCCGGTTGGATCCATCGTCGTCGTGACCTTGGTGGTCTGGTTTTTATTGATTTGCGTGATAGATACGGTCTGACACAAGTCATCTTCAATCCAGACAATATGGCTGATTTTTCTTTGGCTGAAAAACTAAAATATGAATATGTGATTTCTGTTACTGGAAAAATTGAGGCTCGTGATGAAAAAAATATTAATAAAGATTTGAGTACTGGTGAGATTGAGATGGTCGCTACTGAAATTAGAATTCTAAGTGAAGCTAAACCAATGCCTTTTGAAATTTTTGAGACCAACAAAGGTGAAGACGATGAAGATCTTCGTCTCAAATATCGCTTTCTTGAATTACGT
>PFBU01000016.1:2267-3500 GCA_002773185.1 Candidatus Magasanikbacteria bacterium CG10_big_fil_rev_8_21_14_0_10_36_16
TTTTCGTACCAAGATGGTCAAGTACATGCGTGACTATATGGAAGCGAGAGATTTTTTAGACATTGCTACACCTATTCTTACCGTCAGTTCACCAGAAGGTGCTCGTGATTTTCTCGTGCCTTCTCGTATTCATCCTGGCAAATTTTATGCTTTGCCACAAGCGCCACAACAATACAAACAACTTTTGATGGTCGGAGGTATGGACCGATATTACCAAGTCGCTCCATGTATGCGTGATGAAGATCCTAGAGCAGACAGAAGTCCAGGAGAATTTTATCAGCTTGATTGTGAAGTAAGTTTTATGGAAAAAGAAGAATTTTTCCAACTGATGGAGCCACTCTTTATTGAACTTACAGAAAAACTTACTACCAAAAAAGTTTTGCACAAGCCTTTTCCTCGTATTCCTTTTCGTGAGGCGATTGAAAAGTATGGATCTGACAGACCAGACTTACGCTGTGATTTGGAAATAAAAAATATTAGTGACTGGGCCAAGAAAACTAGTTTTCAAGTTTTTTCTAGTGCGCAGTTTGTACGTGCTCTTGTTGTGCCAAAAGGCGAAGTATTTTCTCGCAAAGAAATTGATGAAGAATATACTGATGTGGCTAAGCGCGCTCATGCCAAAGGTTTGGCTTGGACCAAATATGTTGATGGTAAGTTTGATGGTGGAGTAGCTAAGTTTTTTGACGAAGCACAATTGGCTGAACTAAAAAATATTTTGAAAATAGAAGAAAATTGTATAGTATTTTTTGGTGCTGATGATTGGGAAACTTCGGCCAAAGCGCTTGGAGCGGTGCGTACTCTCGTGGCTGACAAATTGAATTTGCTTGATGAAAACATTATTGCTTGGGCTTGGGTTGTTGACTTTCCAATGTATGAAAAAAATCCAGAGACTGGCAAAATTGATTTTGGTCACAATCCTTTTTCTTTGCCACAAGGTGGTATGGATGCTTTGTTGAATTCTGATCCTTTGGATGTTATCGCTGAACAATATGATATTATTGCCAATGGTCTGGAGCTTTCTTCTGGTGGTGTGCGTAATACTTATCCTGATGTCATGTACAAAGCTTTTGAAATTGCTGGTTATGGACCAGAGGTGGTGGACAAAAAATTTGGACACATGATTCAGGCTTTCTCTTACGGCGTACCGCCACATTGTGGCTTCGCGCCTGGTATTGAACGTATGACTATGCTTCTTCTTGGTGAAAAAAATATTCGTACAGTCGTACCGTTTCC
>PFBU01000016.1:3517-4264 GCA_002773185.1 Candidatus Magasanikbacteria bacterium CG10_big_fil_rev_8_21_14_0_10_36_16
AAAATAAAATTTTCTTTTTTCTAAGTCAAATAGATAAAATAAAAATAGTTTATAAAGTTTTTGTTGATTTATAAGATATTTGTAAGTGACTTTGTAAACTTTATTAACTTTATAAACTGGTGATAATGTTATCTTCATTCTTAAAAAAATATAGGACCAATTTACTAACCTTAGGTTTATTAGTATTTTTGGTTTTTGTATTTTTTTATCCAACAATACATTTAGGTTTTTTTAGTGACGATTATCATTTTTTGTATATTACTTCCAGACAAAGTAATGTATTAAATTATTTTTTGACCAATAATATTGGTGGGGATATTGAGGGTACTTACGGGCCAATGCTCAATATAATTTTTACTGCTGAATATAAGTTGTTTGGGTTTCATTATTTTTTTTATCATATTTTTGGGTTAGTTATATATGCACTTACGGCTTTTTTTGTATTTTTATTTGCTAAAAATATTAGCAACAATAAGATGGTAGCTTGGGTTTCTGCTTTGTTATTTATTTTTTTACAAAACCATGCTTCAACTATTTCGTGGGTTGCCATCCAGCCTCATTTGTTGGCTACTTTTTTCTTTGTGTTATTTTTGTATTTTTATCATCGCTTCATAATTTCTAGCAAAAATTTGTTTTACATTTTGGCTTTGTTTAGTATAGTTTTTTCTCTATTTATAAAAGAGATTGCTATTACTTTTCCAGCGTTAGTAGTCTTGATAGATTTGTTTTTTTCTCAAAAAGAGAGTA
>PFBU01000033.1:0-7042 GCA_002773185.1 Candidatus Magasanikbacteria bacterium CG10_big_fil_rev_8_21_14_0_10_36_16
AAAAGTTTTGGATGCTAAGTTGTCTGGTTATAATTTGGTAGATTTGTCTATGTATATTTGGGTAGTTGAAAAAAAATCTTGATTGGTTTATTATAGTAATAGTCATATCTAATCACAAAAATATGGAAAATTGTATTTTTTGTAAAATTATAGCCCACGAAATACCTAATTATACTGTTTATAAGGATGATTTTGCTTTGGCATTTTTGGACATTACACCTCGTGCCAAGGGTCATACTTTGGTTATACCAAAAGTACATGCTTTAAATTTGTTAGAATTGGATGACAGTCATGTTAAGAATCTTTTGTTGGCTGTCAAAAAGGCTCAAGAAAAAATAGATCAAGTTTTACATCCAGACGGTTATAATATTGGCTGGAATCATGGTGATGCTGGTGGACAAGTTGTACCACACTTGCATATTCATATTATGCCACGCTATAATAATGACGGTGGCGCCAATATGCATGCGATTGTCAATAATCCAGGGGATGAGAGTGTGGAAGAAGTTTATAAGTTGTTTAAATAATTTTTACATACAGATTACAGACCTGCCTACCGGCAGGCAGGTGATACGGATTTACGGATATAATTATTAGCCTTTTAAGCCTTTTGAGCTTTTCAGGCCTTTCAAGCCTTTTAAGTATGCCCAAACATTTAGAAAAAAAATCAGAAGAAACTTTGTATAAAACAAATTGGTCAACATATAAACATGATAGATATGTTATGTCAAATGGAGAAGAAGGTGACTATTTTTATAGTGAGCCAATGCCTTCTGTCATGATAGTTCCTGTTTTACCTGATGGTAAAATTGTGCTTGTTCTTCAGAATCGTTATTTGTTTGATAAACAGAGTATTGAATTTCCTGCGGGAAAAGCTAAACAAGGTCAAACAATTATTGAAGCTGCAAAAGCAGAATTGCAAGAAGAGACTGGATATACTGCCGACGAAATTGTTAATTTGGGAGTTTTTGCTTACGCTCCGGCTGAAATAAAAAGTCTTTGCAACGTTTACCTGGCACAGGTGTCAACACAAGGTAATCAAATGTTGGATGATACAGAGGATATGGATGTTTTGTATCGTCGTCCAGATGAAATAGAAGAAATGATAAAAAATAATGAGATTTGGAATGGACTCACTATGGCTGTTTGGTCGTTGGTCAGACATCATTTGATAAAATAATTAATCATAATTTTATGAAACTACTAGTAACTGGAGGGGCTGGATTTATTGGATCCAATTTTATACATTATTGGTTTGAAAAACATCCAGAAGATGAGGTTGCTAATTTTGATTTGCTTACTTATGCCGGAAATTTGGAAAATTTGAAAGACATTGAAAATAATCCAAAATATAAATTTATCAAAGGAGATATTTGTGATAGGGAATTGGTGTTTTCGTTGGTAAAAGATTGCGATGTCGTGGTTCATTATGCTGCGGAGACTCACGTAGATAGATCCATCATAGATCCAAGTGCTTTTGTACGTAGTAATGTTTTGGGAACTCAAATTTTGCTTGATGCTGTACGGGAATATGATAAAAGATTACACCATGTTTCTACTGATGAAGTTTTCGGAGCCTTGAAAGATTTTGATCCGGCTTTTACAGAACAGACGCCCTATGATCCAAGAAGTCCTTATAGTGCTAGTAAAGCTGCTGCTGATCATCTAGTTCGTGCATATTTTCATACCTATGGAATAAAAATGACAATTTCAAATTGTAGTAATAATTATGGTCGCTATATGTTTCCAGAAAAAGTATTACCACTTTTCATTGCCAATTTGATGGAAGATAAAAAATTGCCAGTTTACGGAGATGGTATGCAAATTAGAGATTGGATTCATACTCTTGATCATGCTCGTGGAGTAGATATGATTTTGCAAAAAGGAAAAATAGGCGAGACTTATTGTCTTGGTGGAAATAATGAATTGACTAATTTGCAACTCACCAAAAATTTGTTAAAAATAATGGGTAAAGATGAAAGCTATATTGAATTTGTCAAAGATAGGCCTGGTCATGATAGAAGATATGCTATTGATTTCACCAAAGCCAAAACAGAATTGGGTTGGGAACCGCAAATAAAATTTGAAGATGGTTTGCATGATATGGTAGAATGGTATAGAAATAATCAAGAATGGGTAGAGAGATGTCGTAGTGGTGCTTACAAGGATTATTATAAGAAACAATATGAAGATAGATAAAACAGCAGACTCAGTTATTTTATAAAAAAATAAATTAAGAATTAATAAAAATATTTATGAAGATTTTGATTATAGGAAATGGTTATGTTGGTAATCGTTGTAAAAATGCTTGGGGTGAAGAAGCTATAATTGCTGACGGTCATATAAATAGTAAAGAAGATATTTTGGCACTTTTGGACAAACACAAACCAGATGCAGTTTTGAATGCGGCTGGTTCCACTGGTAAACCAAATGTTGATTGGTGTGAAACTCATCAACTTGAAACTATTGTTGGCAATACCAAGTTACCAATTATTCTTGCTGAAGGTTGTCAAGAAAAAGGAATATATTTGTTACACATGGGTTCTGGTTGTATTTTTTATGGTGATTCACCACACGCTGACAAAAAATGGCGTGAAAGTGATATGGGTAATCCTACAGAAGTTACTTATTCTCGTACCAAATGGGCGGCTGACTTAGTCTTATCTACTTTGGATAATGTTGGTATTGCTAGAATTCGTATGCCGATTGATTGGGTACCTGCTACTAGAAATTTGATAGATAAAATTACTACTTATCCAAAAGTTATTGATGTTGAAAATAGTGTGACTGTTTTAGATGATATGATTGATGTTTTTTATAAGCTTATGGAGAAAAAAGCAAGTGGTATTTTCCATGTTACTAATCCTGGTACTTTGAAACATAGAGAGACTATTGCTCTTTATGAAGAATTAGTTGATCCAAGTCATACTAATGAATGGATTAGTGGAGAAGATTTGGTCAAGCAAGGTTTGGCTACCAAGACCAGATCAAACAATTTTCTTGCATCAGAAAATTTGGAAAAAGTTGGAATTCAGATGCGCGATGTTCATGTTGCTATTCGTGATACTATGGAAAAGTATGCAAAGGTTAAGAAAGATGGATTAAATAAAATAGAAGGAGAAGTTTCAATGGTTTGTTAATGTTATTTTTTTATGAGAGAAATAGAAAAAAACACAGTTGATACACAAGATTTAAAATTAAAATCGGATTCTGAAATAAAGAGAGAAGCCAATCGTATTTTTAGTTTGGATAATATTTACAAAAATTTAGATTATCTTTTTACATCTTCTGATGAAAAAGATAAAGGAGATATTAAAGTTATTTTGAGTAAGTTGTGTGGGAAAGTTTTATTTTTATATGATACACAATTTGGACCTGTCTTTGAAGTGCTAGCTGGACAAAAAAGTAATATTTTTGATCCTAAAAATAAAAATGATATTGAATCTTTAGAAAAAATAAATAAAGATTATAAAAGTTGGTCTAGCGATGGAATAAGAAAACTTTTAGTAGAATTGAGTGCATTGCATGCTCAAATAGAAGAAATGATGGATAAAAATTTTTCAGAAGATTCTTCTTTGGTAGTTGATTATCTCTCTTCTAGAGTTAAAAATAAGGATAGAGAATCAGAAAGAATTGTGGACGGTGTGTTTGTTTTTGAAATGTTGAGGGGTAAAACAAGAGAAGAGGCTTTAGTTATTTTGCAAGAAAAAATGAAAGAAATGGAATCTTTAATTGGTTTTGGTGAAAAGAATTTTATTGTACAAAGAGATGTTGATTTTTTTATACAAACAGTAGAAAATAGAATTATGCAAATAAAAGGTGCTTTGGAGTTGTTGGAAGTTTTAGATTAGTTTTTGAATTAAAATAGGAAAACAACTCTAAAAAAGAGTTGTTTTTTTGTACTTGATTTTTGCCCCAAAATAAGCTAGAATTGATAATATAAGAAAGACTTTATATAATTGTCTATGTATTTTAATTACGAGATTTTATCTTAAGAAACCTGCCTGCCGGCAGGCAGGGATCCTTCCCTGTCGTATTCGTCGGCTCAGGATGAATTGTCCTATGAACCTATCCATCATCACCGTCACTTGGAACAATGAAAAGCAGATAGAAAGACAGCTAAAGTCGGTGATTTCTGGTTGCAAAAATCTTGAATTTGAACAAATCGTGATGGACAATGCTTCTACTGATAAGACAGTAGAAATTTTGAAATCATTGTCAAATGTCAAAGTAATTGCTAATACAGAAAATAAAGGTTTTTCTCATGCTAACAATCAAGGAGTTGAAATTAGCACAGGCAAGTATTTACTTTTTCTCAATCCAGATATGAAAGTGGAAGAGGGAAGTCTGGATGTGATTGTTGAATGGTTAGAAAAAAGAAAAGATGTCGGGATAGTCAGTCCAAAATTAGTTGATGAAAATGGTAAATTAAATGAAGATACAAAACCACGCAGATTTCCAAGAGTTTGGGAGCAAGTGGCTCTTATTTTGAAACTATCACATATTTTTCCGAGTATGATGGACAAATATTTGATGAAAGATTTTGATGGCAACGAGAACCAAGAGGTTGACTCAGTGCGTGGTTCATTTATGCTAATGCGTCGTGAAGTGGTAGAAAAACTTGGTTTTGCTTTTGACCCTAGATATTATATTTGGTATGAAGATGTGGATATCTGTCGGGAAGTAAAAAAAATGGGATTAAAAGTAATGTATAGTCCGGTGATTACGGCAACAGATTATGTCGGACAAAGTTTCAAAAAAGCAGAATCACTTTGGAAACAAAAGAATTTTACGAGAAGTATGCTGGCTTATTTTCAGAAATGGGAAGCATTTTATAAATGGTTTTGGATATGGTTATTTAGACCAGTAGGGATATTTTTAGTGTATATTATGAATAAACTAAATAGTAAATAATTTCAAATGACAAAATCCAAATTTCAAATAAAATGACAAATTATTAATAGTAAAAAATTTTGTATTTTGTATTTTATTTGAAATTTGAGTTTTGGAATTTGTAATTTGTGCAAAAACTTTATAAAAAAATTATGCCAGTAAAATTATCTATACATTTAGTCTCCTGGAATGGTGCGAAGTATATCCCTTATCTTTTTGATTCTCTAAAAAAACAAACTTACAAAGATTGGAAACTTTTTGTTTGGGAAAATGCTTCAAGTGACGAAACTGCTAGTCTGATAAAAAAAGAATTAGAAAATTTTGATATTGCACATAAATATTTGGCCAGTGAAAGAAACCTTGGTTTTGCTTGGGGACACAATGAACTTTACAAAAAAACAGATAGTGAATATTTTCTTTTACTGAATCAAGATATGTATTTGATGCCAGATACTTTGGAAAAGATGATAAAGTTTCTTGATGAAAATAAAGAAGTTGCTTCTGTTAGTCCGAGACTCATGAAATGGAATTTTGCAGAAATAGAAAACGATTTTGACGAAAGTTTTACAAATAGGATTGATTCTTTGGGATTGAAAGTTTTACGAAATAGAAGAGTAATAGAAAAATATGCAGGAAAAGATTGGGATGAAAAAAAAGCCAAAATGGAACTTTCTTTTCGTATAAAAAAGCATGAAGCTCTGGAAGTGTTTGGTGTGTCTGGTGCTCTACCAATGTACAGAAGAAATGCTATTGAAAAAGTACAGTTTTCGGATGGTAACTTTTTTGATAGTCTTTATGAATCTTACAAAGAAGATGTGGATTTAGCTTTCAGATTACGTATCGCAGGATTTCAATCTTTTGTTTTGTTAGATACTATTGTCTATCATGATAGATCAGCTCAAGGTCAAGAAAGACTAGGTGATACGACAGCGGTGGAAAATAAGAAAAAACAGCCAGATTGGATTAAGTACCATAGTTACAAAAATCACTTGATGACACTTTATAAAAATGAGTACGGTCAAAACTTTGCCCTTGATTTTTTTGCTATAATATGGTATGAATTAAAGAAGTTTGGTTACTTTTTATTGTTTGATAGAGCTGTTTTGAAGGGTTTGTTTGTTGTTTGGAAGAATAGGAAGTTGTTGAAAACTCGTAGAGAAGAGATAAAAAAAATGCGCGTGGTAGATTATAAGGAACTCCGAAAGTGATGGAGTTGAAGTTAAAAGTTTATAAAGTAGCAGAATGTAACAAATATAAAGTAGAAAGGTTGAATATTTTTTAATTAGTAATATAATTTTGTGAAGTGAATTTGCTGAGTTTGCTGTATCTGCTGACTCTGCTGGCTTAGCTAAAATGTTATGAAAGATATAAATATAGTTTTCGTAAACTACAACAGAAAAGATGATATTAGTCTAGCGGTTGCTTCACTGTTTTCTGATATACAAAATTGTAAATATGATGTCCAAATTACGGTAGTGGACAATTCTCTAAATGAAGACAAAATAAAAGAAAAATTGGCAAATAAATTTCCAAAAGTAAAATATATTGATGCTTTAGGCAATGTTGGTTTTGGCAAGGGAAACAATTTAGGCTTCAAAAATGCAGAAGCTCGTTATTATTTTGCTTTCAATCCAGATACCTTGATTCCAGAAAATTCTAGAACAATTGAGAAAATTATTGAATTTATGGATAATAATCCCAAGATTGCTTGTGTGGGTCCAAAGCTTCTTAATATGGATAATACTTTGCAATATAATTGTTATCGTTTTGACTTAGCTTCAATTATTATAAAACCATTGAAACAAATCAATTTTGATAAAAAATATAAATGGGTCAAGAAACACGCTGACAAATTGGAAATGAAAGATTTTGATCACAATTCTACTAGGCCAGTAGATTGGGTTTTGGGAGCAGCTATGATTGTGCGCAAAGAAATAGCTGACGAAATTGGAATGTTTGATGAAAAATATTTTATGTATTTGGAAGATGCTGATTGGTGTCATCGTATGTGGGAAAAAAATTATCCAGTATATTATGTTCATGATATTGTGATAAATCATGTACATACCAGAGAATCTGCCAAAATTCCTGGAATTTTCAAAGCAATATTCAAAAATAAATTAGCGCGTATTCATGCTAATAGCTGGGT
>PFBU01000033.1:7067-11881 GCA_002773185.1 Candidatus Magasanikbacteria bacterium CG10_big_fil_rev_8_21_14_0_10_36_16
TTTTTTATGACAAATTACCCAAAAATCGCTATAGTATATTTACTATATTATCACAATGAATCTTATATAAATAATTTAGTATCTGTTTTGAAAAAAATAACTTATCCAAAAGATAAGATAGAGCTTGTGATTGTTGCAAACAACAATGAGAAAGACGGAAATTTTGTTAACTATTTAGATGATGCTGTGATGCCTTTGTCTGGTATAGAAATTCCTCACACAACACTTATAGTCAATAAAGAAAATCTTGGTTTTGCTGTTGGCAATAATCAGGGTGCGGACTGGGCAGTAAAAAATGGTTTTGATTATGTTTTTTTCCACAACAATGATGGTTTCTTAGCATTGAATGCACTTGAACCTTTGGTAGAGACTTTGGAAAGTGATAAGACTATTGCGATAGCTCAATCTTTGGTTTTGCTTTATCCTGAAACAGATTTAGTAAATAGTATTGGTAATTCTTTTCATTATCTTGGTTTTGGTTTTGCCTCTGGTTATCGACAAAAGATAAAAGATGTTGAATTACCAAAAGTAAAAGAAGTGGATTATGCTAGTGGTGCAGCTTTTATGATTAGTACCGACTTGATCAAGAAGTATGGTGCTTGGGATGCTGATTTTTATATTTATCATGAAGATTTGGATTGGGGATTACGAATGAGAAGTTTGGGTTACAAAATTGTTTTAGTACGAGATTCTGTCTTTTATCATCAATACCAATTTTCTCGTAGTATTATGAAATTTTATTGGATGGAGAGAAATCGTCATGCTGTGATGCTGATGTATTTTCGCTGGCCAACACTTTTACTTTTGGCTCCGATTGCTATTGGTCTGGAATTTGGTCTATGGTTTTTTAGTTTCAAAAATGGTTATGCGGGGAAAAGATGGGAAGTTTATAAATATTGGTTGAATTTGAAAAATTGGTCTATCTGGCTCAACAAAAGAAAACAAATTCAAACAACTAGAAAAGTAACTGACAGAGAAATGTTGCGTCATAGTGTGGCTGAAATTGTTTTTCAAGATTCTTCTACTGACAATTTTTTGGTAAAATATGTAGCTAATCCTGTTATGAAAGTTTATTATTACGTTGTGGTAAAGGGATTGATTTGGTGGTAATAATATAAATTTTGTAATTTAGAAATTTTAAATTTTAAAACAATTTTGGAATGATTTAATTTTAAAATTATTGAGTATGTATCCCAAAAAGACTTTTGACTTTAGGGACTTTAAAGACTTTATAAACTGAGTTATATGAAAATAAGAAAAGCAATTTTAACTGGTGGAGGAAGAGCAACACGTTTGCATCCTATTACTACCACAATCAACAAACACTTATTACCTTTGGCCAATAAGCCAATGATTTTTCATGCTATAGAAAAAGCGGTGGAAGCTGGTATTGAAGAAATATTTATCAATACTAATCCTGGAGAAAAAGATTTGGAAAATTATATTGGTGACGGTGGTCATTGGGGAATCAAGATAAAATTTTTTGAACAAACAGGTGGTCCACAAGGAATTGCTCACGTGGTAAATGAAGCCAAACAATTTATTGGTGATGATCCTTTCATGTTTTATTTGTCAGATAATATAATCTTGGGAAGTCTCAAGCCAATGTTTGAAGAGTTTGAAAAAAGTAATTTTGATTGTATGCTGGCTTTGTCAGAAGTGCCTGATCCACAAAGATTTGGTGTGCCGATTTTTGATGAAAATCATAAACTTATTGATGTTTTGGAAAAACCCGCTAATCCGCAAAATAATTTTGCGGTTACTGGCATTTACCTTTATGGACCAAAATTGTTTTTTGAAACTTTTCAAAAAATTGAAAAAAGTGATAGAGGAGAATACGAAATTTCTAGTATTCATTCACATTTCCTCAAAAATAACAAAAATGTTGGTTACAAAGAAATCACTGGTTGGTGGAAAGATACTGGTAAAATAGAAGATTTATTGATTGCCAATCGTCTATTGTTAGAAGAAATGTCAGAGACTAATTTTTCAAATCATGGTACTGTAGAAAGTGGCGCGCAGATTGGTGGTAAAGTTCATGTTGGTTTAGGTTCCAGAATAGCCAAAGATGTAATTTTGATTGCCCCTGTCATTATTGGTGAAAATTGTGTTTTGGAAAATTGTGAAATTGGACCAAATACTACTATTGGATTTGGCTGTGAAATCAAAAATGCTACTATAAAAGATTCTATTATTTTGGACAACACTTTGATTGATGTGAGTTTGTCTATTCAAGATAGTTTGATAGGAAAAAATGTCAAACTAATAAAAAAAATTACCAATGAAGGCAGGACTATGTTGATAGGTGACAAAACAATTATAGAAATTTAGAGTTCTAGTTTGTATAGTTTGTGTTCTTGGTCACTGATATAAAATAATTCTCTATATTTTTTGTTTAGATAAGTTTGGTCTTCAGTAGTTTTCAAAATAGGAAATTGCAAGTATTGATTAACGTCAATTGCCTTTATTTCATTTTCAGTTTGGATAATATAGATTCTTCCTTCATCCAAAAGTTGGAGGTTTTTTATTTTTTCGCCGTTTCGGTATTGTAAATTAATTGTTCCGCTGTCGCTGACAGTAGTTATATCCCAATCAGAATAGATTATCCAATCTTTATTAATCTCGTTCCAAAATAAATTGGTACCATTTATTTTTGTTTCTAGGTTTGTTTGTAAATTATAAACCAAGAAACCATCTACTGTTTTGGACAGTGTTCTATATTTGTTTAGACTTACTATTTTTGATATTTTGTTTTGCAAGTGATAAGTTTCCTTGTTATTGAAAATAGTATTTTCATTATAAAACCAGACAGTATCATTGTCGTCAACGTACCATTTGCTAGAAGTTGTAATGTCTAAATTTTTGCTGTTGCCGTTGCGATCAATTGTAATGATTTGATTTTGTTGGGTGGTTATGAGTGGTTTATTATTATTATTTTTCCATTGTATAGAATTCAAAACATAGATATTAGTGGTTTGAAAATTTTCGGGTTTATTCAAATCATAAAGGACTAATTTATTTTGTCCGTTTTCATTTTTTATGATATAAGCAAAATTACCAAAAGGGGAGACAGAATAATTTATAATATCAACATTGTTTTCCAAAGTTTTGCTTCTATTATTTTTAAGATCAAAATTTGTAATATTGTATCTATCGTTTGGAGCTGGAGTAAGTAGCAAAACATTGTCAGAGTTGTTACCACCAATTATACCTTGCACGTTTGATAATTCGGTAAACATAGCTAAACTATCTTTTAGCAAAGTAAAATAGTTGATATAAGTAGTTTGTTTGTGGGTAATACTAATATTTTTTTCCCAAGTTTTGTAGCCGTCTTTTTTGATAGTCAATAAGTAAGTGTCGGGATAGAGTGGTAAATTGAAGGGTATTTTTTGGGACAATTCTGCACCATTGAGGAAAACCTGGGCACTTTTTGGTAAGATGTCCACATTGAGTACGCCAGTTTGTTTTATTTTGTTTTTGACAAAATCATAACGATAGCCAGAACTATAGGCTATTAAGATTGGAGATAACACAAAAAAAGAACTAACAAGAAAGAACATGATGGTTAGTCTGGCAGGTCTGGTTAATCTAGTTTTGAGTATTTTTTCATGTATTTTGTCCATGTTTGCGTTTAATGACTTTTTACTGTATAATCATAGCGTATTTTCATATATTTATCAACTATTTTATGGCTAAATTCGTAATTGAGGGTGGTAAGGAGTTGTCAGGTTCTTTGAGTGCAAATACTGCCAAAAATTCGGCAGTGGCTATCCTTTGTGCTTCATTGATGGTTAAAGCTGAAGTTGTTTTGCATGATATGCCACGTATGGAAGAGGTTTTTCGTATTTTGGAAATTTTGGAAAGTATTGGGGTGAAGTCTTCTTGGCAAGATGAGCATACTTTGTTATTGGATACTTCGGGCAAATTGACCATGGACAAAATTGACAAAAAAGCTACAGAAGTGACTAGATCATCTCTGATGTTACTTGGCGCTTTGGCAGCTCGTGAAAAAGAATTCAAAATTTACAAATCAGGTGGTTGCCGTCTTGGTGAGCGTACTGTCAAACCACATTTGTTTGCTCTTGAAAAATTTGGGGTGAGCGTAGAGTCAAAAAATAAATATTACGAAGTAAAAAACAAAGCTTTGAAAGCGGCTGATATTGTGATGTATGAGTCTGGCGACACTCCAACCGAAAATGCCATTATGGCAGCGGTGTTGGCTCCTGGAGTTACCACCATCAAGTTTGCTTCCTCCAATTATATGGTGCAAGATTTGTGTTATTTTTTACAAACAGCTGGAGCCAAGATTGAAGGTATTGGTAATACCACTTTGAAAATAACTGGGGTCAAAAAACTAAATCCTATAAAAAAATATAATATTATTCCAGATCCGATTGAAGCTATGACTTTTATAGCTTTGGCTATTACTACCAAATCAGAATTAACTATCAAAAATTGTGTCCTAGATTTTTTAGAATTAGAATTGGAAAAATTATCAGTCATGGGACAAAAATTTCAAATAAAAAATAAACGTAAATCAGCCAATGGAAAATTTGATATCGTGGACATCAAGTTTTTCAAATCAGAATTACAATCTTTGCCTGACAAAATTTATGGCAGGCCTTTTCCAGGACTCAATATTGACAATTTACCTTTGTTTGTGCCAATTTTGACTCAAGCCAAAGGTAGAACTTTGGTTCACGATTGGGTCTATGAAAATAGAGCAATTTATTTTCTTGATTTTCAAAAATTAGGAGCTAATCTCACTTTACTCGATCCGCACCGTGTCTTTGTAGAAGGTCCAAGCAAATTAA
>PFBU01000033.1:11905-12526 GCA_002773185.1 Candidatus Magasanikbacteria bacterium CG10_big_fil_rev_8_21_14_0_10_36_16
GATGCGCAATTCTTATACCATTGAACGTGGTTATGAAAAATTAGCGCAGAGACTTTCGGCAGTTGGTGCTCGGATAACTTATGAAGAATAAATAATCTATGTCTAAAAGAAAAATTTTGAATTTTGTTTTGTTTGCTGTTTTTACTGTTGCTGTATTTTTTACGGGAGTAACTATTGGTGTGGGAAGAGATGTTAGTCACAGTTTGCTAAATAGTAGTGGTAGTGTAGATATCACCAAAGTAGTAAATCTTTATAGTAATAGTCGTTCCAATGAAGTTGATTTCAAAGAATATTGGGATATCTGGGACAAAATAAAGAAAAACTATGTCAAACAACCAGTAGATGAAGTTGCTTTGTTTTATTCTTCTTTAGAAGGTCTAGTCAAAGGTCTAAATGATCCTTATTCTGTTTTTTTTCCACCATCCAAGGCCAAAGCTTTTGTCAGTGATTTGGCTGGTGCCTTTGAGGGTATTGGTGCTGAGATAGGTATCCGTGATAGTAAAATTACAGTTATCGCTCCTTTGGAAGGTTCTCCTGCTGAAAAAGCTGGTTTGAAGTCAGGTGACATTATCTTGGCTGTTGATAAAGAGGATGTAACTGCTCTTAGTGTGGAAGAAGTAG
>PFBU01000011.1:0-1817 GCA_002773185.1 Candidatus Magasanikbacteria bacterium CG10_big_fil_rev_8_21_14_0_10_36_16
ACTTACCTAATTATACTACTCAGCCAGTAGTCTTCGTCATGGTAATTTTGGGACTAATTGTTTTGGTAGAAAGTTTTGAGAGTTGGAAAAATAAGATTAGGAAACATTTGCATATTACGGAGAGGTTTTGATATAATTAATTACTCTATATAAAATAATAATTTATTAATTTAAAAAATATGGCACAAATAGACAATGGGGGTAATCCAGAATTACAAGAATGTCTAAACCTGTCCAGCGAGATAAAAAAACGTTTTAATGAAAAAACAGAAACTGGTCAACTAGTAATTAACAGAGTAAATGAATTCTTAGAAAGACTAGATGAGGGTGAACATGGTGCTCTTGAGCAGTTGAATCTTATACACGGAGACATACAAGATATGGCTTCAGCAGATTACCTAGATCCTGATGAATATCCACAATTAACTCAATATATAGGTTGGCATAGTGGTGATATGAAAGATTTTTATTATATAATGTATGGCGAAGATCCAATAGAAAAATCTGACAGTAAAAAAGAAGATGTTCCTCCCAAAGAAACGGTTGAAATAGTTGACTATCATAAAAAGTTTGTGGAAAGTGTGTTGAGACTGAGAGAATTAAAAGAAAGAGTAGTGTCAACAAGAAGAAATGCTCTAGAAGTAGACATAAACTATGGAGAATATGCCGATTTATTTTCTGCCCAAAATTCCTTACTAATGGGTATAAAAAAAGCTTTAACACAAGAAAAAACCAGACGTTTTCTTATATTTAAAGTAGATCAAAGATTAACCACCATATCTACTTTTATCTCTGATTTTCGTAAAAAACAAACCAACGAAGATACTTTAAAAAAAATCACGCAGACACTGGTTGTACATGAAAAGGATCTAGAAGAAGTAACAATAGATGAAAGTTTATCAGAAGAACAACTCAAAGAAAAATGTAAAGAAATACAAAAGGAGATAGAGGTCACAAGAGGAGAAGGCAACGATTGGGTACTACGACACAATAGTCAGACATATGATTGGTTACGAGAATTTAAAAAGGTAATTCCAATTAAAGAAGCTCTAATAAAAGAGATAGAACAAGCACTTTCGGATAATAGTTTGGAAAAACAAGAAAAAATAGACAAACTAAACTTAATCATGCAAAATAAAATACTAGAAAATATAGATAGATACTAAAAGTTTATACAAAAACACAAAACAAAGATGCTTATAAACAAAAAACACAACTTGTACAGAGTTGTGTTTTTTGTTTATTCCCACTATTATATTTTATAACGCTTTATCTATCTTGTAATTTTTCAAATTCAAATTTCCCGGAGCCCCTAGAGATTTCACTTCTTTGATAGCAGACACTGGATCAGAAATTTCTATTTTGTCCAAATTTTCTTTTACTTTTTGATAAGCATCACGAAAAGGCATTCCTTGTTTGACATATTTGATAGCTTCATGGGTGGCGAATAGTTCTGGCGTAAAAGAATTCATCAAAACTTTTATATTTGGTTTTATTTTTTTCATCACCAATGACAAAACTTCCAGACTTCTCCTCGTAATTCCCATACCTTTTATCAAAGGTTCCTTTGTCAATTGAGTATCACGATTATAGCCAGAAATCAGATTTTTACAAATATCTTTGGTCTGTGTTTGTAAACCAACAATCACATTGACATTGCTTCTCACAATTTCAAAGACATCTGGATTTCTTTTTTGGGGCATAATACTTGAACCAGTGGTAAATTCTAGTGGTAAACTAAAAAAATTAAATTCTGGCGTACTAAACCAAATCATTTCATTGGAGAGTCTTCCTAAGGTCATCATAATTTGGGTCAA
>PFBU01000011.1:1868-2655 GCA_002773185.1 Candidatus Magasanikbacteria bacterium CG10_big_fil_rev_8_21_14_0_10_36_16
GATTCTAATAACATATGATTGTTGATAAGCTCCTCAAGATAAGACGCTGCCCAATGTCCAATACTAGAGGGCATAGCTCTGCGTGTATGCGTAAACCCTGGCATCGGCACAAATTCATATTTTTTGGCCATTTGCAAAAATACTTTTTCCAATTTTATGACTTCCTGACTAATTTGTTTTATTTTTTTCCTAGTATAAAGACGCGTGGCTACCAAAACTTGATCATTACGAGATCTTCCGGTATGAATTTTTTTACCCAACTGACCAAGCTTCTCTACCAAAAAATTTTCTATAGCTGTGTGACAATCTTCATCAGATTGTTGTAACACAAATTTGCCATCATTATAAAGATTTAACAACTCTGCCAAAGTTTTGACTAATTTTTGTAATTCTTCTTGATTTAGAATCCCGGCTTTTTTTAGAGCTTTAGCATGAGCGACAGAAGCCTCAATATCAAAAGGTATCAATCTTTGATCTAACAAATAATCATTACCAACAGTATATTTTTCAACCATTGGATGTAATTTGGTACTACTAGTTTGCCATAATTTTGCCATAAATTTTAATTAATATTTATAGTTCTAATTTTAAACGACTTGTCGTGAAAACGAAGCTAAATTATAAGAATAATCAACCAACCTGTTGTTGTATAATTCATTACCCAAAATTTTTGCTCCATTTTCAGAGGCAATTTTGATCAACTCATCAAAATTGTAATAGCGACAAGCTTCTTGCAACATACGAAGTTCAGTCCACATATTACCATCAACAAATGGCTGATAAAAAT
>PFBU01000011.1:2672-9333 GCA_002773185.1 Candidatus Magasanikbacteria bacterium CG10_big_fil_rev_8_21_14_0_10_36_16
TCAGGAACATTGGCAATAGAATTATGGATTGGAGACAAATATTGATCTAGCTGACGCATAGCCAAAGCAGCAGAAGGACAGACAATAACAGACACACCCAAACCAACCATTTTTTTGTAAATTTCTTGTCGGTATTTTTTATCTTGAGCGGAAATTGAAAGAGCATGAACCAGAACCACACGCCCTTCATAATGATATTTTTCTACATATTTAAAAACTTTTTCAGTGTCCTTTTCAAATGGATTATTCTCTTGATCAATATGAATGTGGATTGGTTTGTTTAGATTACTAGCAATGGCAAACAAATTATCAAGACTTTCTTCATCATTTGGTCTATCTTTGGAAGGTAATCCACCAGCGATATCTGCTTTGGCAGTAATTGCTTCATACAAATCTCTTGCCTCCCTATTTACAAGTCCGCCAAGTGGTTGAGTAGCTATCAAAAATTTTATTTTATCTTTATACTTTTCTTTCATGTTGTTGACGGCATCAATTGCTCTATGTCCTACAGCTTCGTAAGCATCCACAAAACTACAAACTTGTGAAACTCCTTGTTCCAACATTATCTCAAGTGCTGTAGCAATTCTATCTTCAATCTCCTGCTGACTGGAATTCCTTTTGATATTATCACTCATATTCCACTTGAGCTCCATATCTACCATAGATTGGTTCAAACTTTCTTTGTTTATATAAAAAGCCTTATCAAAATGATTATGACAATTTACAAAACCACCTTTATTTTTTATTTCTTCCAACATTTGTTTTTTTAGATTCCATTTGTCATCCATAAATTTGTAAGTTAAAAATAAAAAACCGTTACTTGGTAGTAACGGTATAAATAGATAATAAATTTGGTAAAAAAGAAAACTCAGGTTGTACTTTTTGCAAAGTACTTTTTGATAGCAGTATTTTTCTCTTTTTTATTGGCATAAATTGGTTTTTATTATTATAACATAGATTGAAAAAAGTTAAAAGATAAGACCTGTATAACTCTCTGGCGTCAACATCTGCAACTTCACTTTGTCTACCAAAGGCAAATCCAAAGTCTCTACAAACTCCAAAAAATCTTGCCTAGTCAAATGCTTACCACGGCTAAGATTCTTTATTTTTTCATAGGCATCTCTGTTGCCATTTTTTCGTAAAATTGTTTGTAAAGCTTCGGTTACTACTTCAAAATTATTATCCAATTCACTTTTTATTTTTTCAATATTGGGAATTACTTTATTCAAGCCCTTAACAATATTCTTAGCGACTAATAAAGCGTGTGCCAAAGCCACACCTTGATTACGGATAATAGTACTACCACTCAAATCTCTTTGCATCCGAGATTGTGGTAGTTTGTCAATCAAACAATTAAACAAACTATTGGCAATACTGACGTTTCCCTCGGCGTTTTCAAAATTTATCGGATTTATTTTGTGTGGCATAGTACTTGAACCGACTTCGTTTTCTTGTACTACTTGAGAAAAAATTCCGCGACTAATATAAAGCCACATATCTTTGGCCAAGTCTGACAAAATAATATTGATGTGACTAACTATCATAAAACTCTCTACCAAAGAATCGTAGCTATTTACTTGGGTAGAAAGTAACAACGGTTCTAAACCCAAAAAATTTACGAAATCTGTGCTAAACTTTTTCCAATCAACTTCCGGGACAGCAAAATGATGAGCAGCAAAATTGCCAACTGCCCCATTTAATTTGCCAGCAAAACTATGCGATTCTAATTTCTTGATTTGTCTTTCTAATCTATTTACATAAACCAATAATTCTTTGCCCAAAGTTGTTGGGGTGGCTGGCTGACCATGCGTCATAGAAAGCATTGCTAAATTTTTGTATTGATTGGCTTGCAACAATAATATTTCTACAACTTTTTTTATTTGTGGCAAATATACTTTTTGCAAAGCATGTTTGAAGCTAAGTGTATAAGCGAGATTATTGATATCTTCAGAAGTCAAAGCAAAATGAATAAAAGATATAAATTCTTCAAAACCAAGCTCAACAAATTTGGTTTGTAAAAAATATTCCACAGCTTTGACATCGTGTTTAGTCACGTCTTCAATGGTTTTTATTTGTTCAGCGTCATCGAGATTAAAACTTTGATAAATATTCCGCAAAGTTTTCTTTTCTTCTTTGGAAAAATTTTTTACTTGTACAAAGTTTTTTTCTTTAGCCAAAGCTATTAGGTACTCAATCTCAAGCATCACACGATAACGAATCAAAGCACTCTCAGAAAAAAATTTACTAAATTCCTCTGTATCTTTTTGGTAACGACCATCAATTGGGGAAATGTTTTCCAGGTTCATAATTTATGACTAAAAAATTAGTTACAATTAGATGCTTATACTTGGGGCTCACAAAAAAATTGTTCCATTGCCCTATTGTCCTATTGTCGTTTTCTAAATCAGCAGGTCAATAAGACAATAGGACAATAGGACAATTTGCATTATAATAATTTTCTTTGATTCCTAAAAATGTAAGCTATCAAATAAAAATCGTTTCCTCTCTATCTGGTCCAAAAGAGACAATAGAAACTTTGCAATCAACTTGTTCTTCAAGAAATTGCAAATACTTTTGCATAGTTTCTGGCAAACTTGAAAAACCTTCGGTCTTAATTTTTTCTTTGTCTTCTGGAGTAAGATCTGACCAACCCGGAAAACTAGTATAAACTGCTTTGGCTTTGCGTACAGCGTCAAGACTAGCTGGCATTTCGGTCACCATCTTGCCATCAATACTATAGGCTACACAGACTTTTATTTCTTCCAGTCCTGCTAAAACATCTAGCTTAGTGACTGCCATTTCTGTCAGACCACTAGTACGCACAGCTTGTCTGATTTGTACTAAATCCAACCAACCAATACGGCGTGGACGTCCAGTAGTCGTGCCATATTCAAAACCTTTTTCGCGAATAAAGTCTCCAGTTTCATCCAACAATTCTGTGGTGAAAGGACTGTTACCTACACGACTAACATAAGCTTTGACAATACCAATTATTCTTTTTTCACAATTTAATCCCACACCAGCACCAACTTCACAATAACCAGCCACATTGTTGGAACTCGTGGTGTGAGGATACATCCCGTGGTCTGGATCTAGTGACATACCCTGAGCACCTTCAAACAAAATCTTTTGTCCAAATTTGTAAGCCATAGCTAATTCTAGTTCGGTATCATAGACAAACTCTTTTAATTTCTGACCGTAAGCCAAATATTCTTCATAAATGTCTTCAAGAGGAGTTGAAAATTCAAAATCAAAAACTTTTTGTAAAATATCTACATTAAACTTATAGGCTTTGTCCAATTTTTCTTTGAGAATTTCTGGCTCAAGTAAGTCCCCAATGCGAATACCATGGCGATAAGCCTTGTCTGCGTAAACTGGTGCAATTCCACGTTTAGTACTGCCAGCACCCAGACTTCCCTGGTGACCAGAAAGGGCTTCGTCCATAGCAATATGATAGGGCATAATGACATGAGCGCGCTGACTAACAAGTAATTTTGGTTTTGGATTGTCAATTGTAAAATTTGCTAATTCCTCAAGTAATACTTTTGGATCTACCACTACACCATTACCAACAATAGAAGTAACATGTGGAGAAACTACACCAGAAGGAAGCAAATGTAATTTGTAAACTTTGTCACCAACTACGACAGTATGTCCCGCATTGTTACCACCATGAAAACGTACCACGTAATTCATTTCTTGCGCCAAAAAATCTGTTAATTTTCCTTTTCCCTCATCCCCCCATTGTGCCCCGACTATCACGGTAATTTGTTTATTCATATTATTTTGTTATTGCATTAAATTATGAAAAAAAATTCTGTGTTTATCTGCGTAAAAATCTGTGTTAATCCGCGTTTAGGTTATAGCTGTCACATCATGCACACCACTTTCTTGTAAACCAGCATTGCTAATGCGGACAAACTCAACATTTTGTTGTAATTCTGCAATTGTATGTGAATTGGTGTAACTCATACCAGACTTAAGTCCACCAACCATTTGATGAATGATACTTCCTACATCTCCTTTGAATGGAACGATAGACTCCACACCTTCTGGAACAACATCACTCATGCTTTTCTTTTTTTCTTGACTGATTTTTCTCCTATCATTGGCTTGAGTGAAGCTGGCGCTACCACGTGAAATTTTGTATTTTTTGTCCCCTTTGTTCATCACCACTCCAGGACTTTCTTCTGTGCCAGCCAGCATACTACCAAGCATTACACTATCAGCTCCAGCACCAAGAGCTTTGACCATGTCTCCTGATTTTTTAATTCCACCATCAGCAATCACAGGCACACCATATTTCTTGGCAACATTGACTGCCTCCATGACAGCTGTCAACTGCGGCATACCACAACCAGTCACAATTCTAGTGATACAAATAGAACCCGGACCAACACCGACTTTGACAGCGTCCACTCCTGCTTCACACAATTCTTGAGCAGCTCGAGCTGTCGCAATATTTCCTGCTATCAAATCCACGTCTGGCACCACCTCACGCAATTTGGCAATTGCATTGAACATCAAATCAGAATGTCCGTGAGCAATATCAATTACCAAAACATCCACCCCAGCTTTAACCAGTTCTTGAGCCCTTTCTAAATAGTCCCCGTGCACTCCCACACAAGCTCCGACAATCAGACGACCATCTTTATCACGATTGGACAAAGGATAATTTATAATATGTCTGATATCATCACTAGTAATCAGCCCCACAATATGATTTTCTTCATCTACCAGTGGCAACTTTTCTACTTTGAATTCAGCAAAAATTTTCTTGGCTTCTTCAAAAGTTGTATAAGCATTACCCACAATTAATTTTTCTCGCGGTGTCATTATTTCTTCAACACGCTGATTCATGTTTGTGGCAAAAAGAAAATCGCGACGAGATAGTACTCCACGCAATTTGTTGTCCCCATTAGCTACCAGTAACCCAGACACTCCAGTTTCAGCAGCAAATTCTTTGGCCTGCGCCACTGTGCTTGTCGGATCCACAGTATAAGGATCGCTGACAATCAAATTTTGCGCTCGCTTCACACGTTTTACTTCTTCTACATTTTCTTCAATACTATTGAAACGGTGCAAAATGCCAATACCACCGAGTCTAGCCATGGCAATCGCCATCTCAGACCCAGTCACTGAATCCATATTGGCCGAGACAATAGGTACATTTAGGTTGACGTGTTTAGAAAGTCTGGTTTTGGTGGTTGCCTCATCGCGTGAGGAAAAACTAGAACGACGTGGAACTATCAAAACATCGTCGTAAGTAAGTGCTAGTGGGATATGCATAAAAAATATTAATTAACACTGATTACACGGATTATTAAGGAGTACACTGATATACTATGAAGTCATCAATAATAACCAAATAATACTTGTAACAAATGTGTTTTTATAAAAATTAAATTATAATTTATTTTTCAATCAGTGTAATCTTTTCTAAATCAATGCAATCAGTGTCTAATCAATGCAAAAAAACCACCAAATATGGTGGCTTGTATGTTAAATAAGGGTCTCTCTAACTTCTTTTAATTTTGGAAAAAATAATCTCATAGCTATTTTATTGTAGCACGTGATTAGAAGACTGACAAGGGAAAATTATTAGCTAATTTTAGACACTTTTTTGATTGTGGATAATAAAATTAATTTTACAAACTACACAACTAACCTCAAAACCACTTCATGCATTACATCCCCACCTACGGTGTTTGTTCCTAATTCTTCCATTGTAAACTTCATACCAAATTTTCTTGCATATCTGTCTAATTGTTTTTTAACAATTAAATAAGAAGTTTGTTCTCTCATCTGAGCAAAAATAGGTATAGGGTTACCTTTATCTACATATTCCTTTTTATATTGTTCCAATAATGCTGCCATTAATATTCTTCCAGAAGCTAATACTTCTCCATCACTAGCTATATCAGCCACATATAAAATATTTTTATTTTGTAATTTTTCAGTGCCTTCCGAACCAATCCCTTCATAAGCCAACAAATAACCATGCACTTTTCCTTCTTTATCGGTATATTTGAAACTCATGTTAACTCGTTTTTTTGTAGCATTATTAATATCTTTTGCAATCAAAGCATTTTCCATGTTGTGTAAAAATTGTATCAACGACTCATTATCACGATATGCTTTACCTTCTATATATGCTACAGGTAGAGAATCCTCAAAAGTTAAAGAACTAATTCCTTTAATATCTGTTTGTAATTCCTGCCCACGACTTTCTCTATTTTTTTCAACAACATTTCTTGTCACAAAAGAACCTTTTTCTGGTTTCAATTGATATACTGTGCTATGTGTTTTATCACTATACCCCACAGGAGCACTCGGTATATAAAGGTTATCAACCTGAGGAAGGTTTGTGAGACTATCTGAATTACCTTTTCCAATTACCACCTGTGAATTATCCAAATTATCTCTAACAGAAAATCTACTCAGATATTCTGACATAAAATCAGCATAAATTAACTCGACTTGCTTATGTATAAGTTCACTATCTTTCACAGAAGGTGCAAGTTCAACATTATCACAAGCAATAGTAAACTTAGCTTCTCGAAGCAACTCTTCTGGAATAACATCTTGCATATGAACAACTTCAGGATTTTGAATTTTCCCTATTAGGTCTGCAACATTCACTCCAATGTTTTTATCTTTT
>PFBU01000011.1:9344-10904 GCA_002773185.1 Candidatus Magasanikbacteria bacterium CG10_big_fil_rev_8_21_14_0_10_36_16
TACGACGCTGAAGGGTAAACAAGGAACAAACAGGATTGAAGGTATATATATTATTTTTTCCAGAGCCAAACGGCATACAACAAGCAGTATCATTACCAGCGACGACACCATCTGGATCTGATTTCAAATTAATTTTTGCTCTATAATTTACAGTTTCAATACTTGGATTATAATATTTTTTGACTATCTCTACAATTTGGAACTCTATTTCTTCATCTATTTTTTCTTCTCCAGACAAATAATTTCTAAAATTTATTTTGATTCCACTTTTCTTTAAAAATGTCTGAATCTCTGCAAATACTTTTCCAGGATCTTGAGCTTTTCCAACCAAATTCAAAGATTTCATTCCAATAGCATCTCTAATTAATTCAAAAGGGGCTTGCACTGACATACTTCGTGCTGGCAATTCATACTCAATTTCTAGTGGCTCAAATACTTGAATTTGATCCAACGAACCTTCCACAAGTGCATCTCTCAACTGTTCAGCCGTTAAATCCAAATTGGGAATTTCGATATAGTTCGAAGGTTTTTTTCTATTTTGAAGTCTGACATCAGTGTGAATATCCAAAAGACCTAAAAAGGCTTCAGGATTACGCCAAAATTGAATTACACTCTGCATACTTATATCTGGATGAAAAGCTAATCTTTCTATATATTTATACAGCTTTTCTTTCCCTTCACCTTCACTTTTCAATTGTTTTAATTGATCAAGGATTTCTTTTTTACCTAACAACTGACATAACTCAGCATACTTCTTTAAACTTTCCCAGGATTTAAAAATTTGTTCTGGTGTAGATAAATCTTTTGCCAAAGTCTGCAATCCTTTTATATCCCCATATTCCTGTGCTTCTTGCAATACTTTTGAAATATCTTCTCTAAAATTGTTAGCTATAGTATTTAAACGATGAGCAGATTTTCCACCACCATATTCTGCACCATCTCTTTTTACCTGATCTAATATTTGAATATAAAATTGTTGTGCTTCCAAACCTGAAATTTTGAATAATTTAATAATCTTATCAAAATTATACAACATATCATGGCGTGACACACCTTCTCTCAAAATATAAGAAAACATTTTTTTGTGACCAAAAATAGCAGAACCTTGTTCAAAGGGTCCTGATATATTATGTTCATCAGACCATGAGTCTATTTTATTTTCTTTTAATTTTTTGAATACCCCTTCACATTCTTCTTCGCTACCTAGCCACTTCAAATTTTGCAACTTATTTTGTTCTGCTAATACGTTCAACTCCAATACTGAAAATTTGGAAAGTGTTTTTTGCCTTGAATCTTCTTTGTTCAGAAGCAATTCAAAGTCTTCCTGACACAACAATGGAAAAAAATTGGCTTGTAATATAATTTTTATAGTAGTCAAAGATTTTTCATACAATGCTTCCGAAATTGATTCATAGCCTAACATTTTTTTAACACCTTCATTCTTTAAAAAATTACACAAAATACTTCCTTCTTTGTTTTTTAATATAATTGTTATAACTTCTTTGTCTATACCAAAAAATTTGTCTACATTAGATAAAAAAACTTGGGAATATCTTTTTT
>PFBU01000049.1 GCA_002773185.1 Candidatus Magasanikbacteria bacterium CG10_big_fil_rev_8_21_14_0_10_36_16
AACCAAAGCAAGTTTTTATAGCACTCTACAATATTTGAATTCCTTAGAACATTTGCCCTTTTATATTACAATGGACAACCTCAATTGGACCAAAGTAGATGCGACTAATGTATCCTTAAATTTTGAGGCTACTATTTTTACCAAATAGCTATGCAACTTTTTCCAAAAAAAACTAATAAAAAAATGGAGACTATAAGGCAATCCCGTGATTATACTCGCCTCAAAAAAATAAAAATTTTTAATATTTTTTTGTTAATAGTAGTTTTGACCACTCTAAGCACGACCTTTTGGTTTATTTACAATTATGTTTATAAAACTCTAAACCAAATACAAGATGTAGCTCTAATAAAAAACATTGAAAAAATTGAAACTATCAATTTCAAAATATATGAAGAAACCATTACAACTTGGCAAAATAAAAATGTTGCTTTAGATATTTTGACACCTAAGAGAGACCTCTTCAACAAAACACTATTTATACCAACTTCTACACCAGAAATAACAGAAAACACAACAACAACAACAAAAACTAGTACCCCAAATTGACATTAAACCAAAATCAGTGTAGTCTTCTCAAATCAATACATAAACGTGTATAAATCAACATATCCGCGTATTATATGCAATATCTCTTTGAACTAGGACATCAACCACACATCTCAACCGCCGAAGTCTTGGCGGTTTTAAAGCACGCCAAAATAAAAAGCAAAATACTAGAAAACAAAAATGATTTCTTTATTTTGGAATTAGAAGCAGAAGAAAAACAAATAGAAAAACTGGCTCAAAAATTTGGCGCTATTATCCAAGTTGGTATAAAATTTGAAAGCACAGAATTTCCCCAACAAATTATTTCAAAATATCTACAAACCAAAGAAACTGGCAAAATCAATTTTTCTATTTCTCCAACCAATAACAAACTAGCGATTACTATAAAAAAAGAGTTGAAGGCTCTCGGCAAATCTGTGCGTTATATTGAAACCAAAAATACAGCTAGTATTTTACACAATAAACTGATAAAAAGTAAAAGTCATTTTACAGTTTTTCAAAACAATGTTTACAAAACAATTTATATCCAAGATATAGAAGGTTTCAGTGCTCGCGATTATGATAGACCAGTGAGTGACAATATCTCTGGTATGCTCCCACCAAAACTAGCCAGAACTATGATCAATCTGTCTGAGGTAGATAATGACAAAGTCTTGCTCGATGCTTTTTGCGGTTCAGGTACAGTGCTAAACGAAGCATTATCTCTAGGTTTCAAAAACGTTATCGGCAGTGACATCAGCGAAAAAGCCGTGCAAGATAGTGAAAAAAATATTTCATGGTTAATAGCTGAAAATAATTTACAAAATGTCAAAACCAATATTTTCTTAAGTCCGAGTACTGAGCTTAGTAGTAAACTAAAACCACAAAGTGTGGACGTTATAATTTCTGAACCATACATGGGCAAACCTCTACACGGACATGAACCGAAAATAATACTCGACAAACAAATAGAAGAATTGCAAGCACTATATATTTCTACCTTCAAAACATTTCACAAAGTACTCAGAGCCGGTGGCACCATAATTTTTATTATTCCAAAATTCAAATTTGGTAATGTCTGGCTACAAGTAAGATGTCTCGACGAAATAAAAAATCTAGGATTTGAAATTGAAAATTTTGCCAATGGTGAACGTTCACTTCTCTATCATCGCTCAACTCAATTTGTTGGCAGAGAAATTTGGAAGTTTAAAAAAGTTAATTAGTTCCAGCCAGAGGCTGGTCAGCCTCTGGCTGATATTAGTTTATTTGTAACTCAGGACTTTAGTCCTGACAAACTTCAAAAGCAAAGACAAGCTATAAAAAGCTTGTTTTTGTTTTGTAAAAAGGAGTGGCGAACGTAAGTTCGCCCCGTTAAAAATACACGGCGAACTTACGCTCACCATTCCTTTTTTGTAAATTCCCCTCCCTTTTTAAGGGAGGGGTTAGGGGTGGGTTTCTTCACAAAAAATCCTCACCTAATTCTTGACATAATAATATGATACACTTTTTGGTCGCTCGGAATCAACTTCCACCGAGCGAGGAGGTTTTTTGTGTCGATTTTTGAAACCCTTTTGGCGATTTTCGCCACGTTGGCCTTGTTCGACGTGGCGGATGAACTTCGTAGGATAAGAAAAGTCATGGAAGAACACAAAAAAGAATGACCCAACAACAAGCCAGCCCGCGCCGGAGACCGAGACAACATCGGTCCGACGCGGGGAGGCGCACACACATTATTTATATAAAAACAAAAACTAGCATCAAAGCTAGATTTTTTATTATCTCAATTTTTTCTCAATCTTATCTCTATTTATTCGTAATTTGTAAATCTATATATTAATACCAAATCAACAGATCAACTAACTTTTCTCTCAAAATAATTATTCCCGCTCTCATATTTTTTAAACTAAAAAACTTTTGGCTATTGGCTATGAACTATTACGTCGCCACATGAAAATACACAGTATCTCCATCTTCCACCACATATTCTTTTCCTTCAAGACGCAATTTACCACTAGTTTTAATTCCACTCCAACCTTTGTATTCTACAAAATCTTTCCAATTTACCACATCTGCTTTGATATAACCTTTGATAAAATCTGTATGAATGACACCTGCCGCCTCTGGACCTTTTGCTCCTTTTTTTACAGTCCAAGCTCTAGTCTCAGGTTCACCAGAAGTAAAATATGTAACCAGGTCTAGAAGTTTATAACCAGCTACCACAAGTTTATCAAGTCCAGTTTCAGTAATTCCCAAGTCTGCCATATAGGCTTTGGCATCTTCTTCTCCAAGCTCAGCCAATTCAGCTTCCAGCTTAGCACTTATTTCTATATATGGACCATCTAGATTAAATTCTTTTTTAGTTCCGACACTTGCTTCATCAATATTGACGACATAAAGCATTGGCTTCATAGTGATAAGATGTAAATCACGCAAAATTAATTCTTCATCTTCTCCAATAACAAAAGACCTATCGCCTTCCAAAGTCCTAGCAGGTTTTCCAGCTTGAAGATGTGCATCTATTTTTTCAAGCAAAGCTAATTCTTTGGCAAGTTCTTTTGCCATTACACCTTTAGCATTTTTACGAGTTTTATCCAGACGTTTACTGACGGTCTGCCAATCAGTCATAATTAATTCTAGATTTATCACTTCACTATCATCTTTGGGATCGACTTTGCCATGAACGTGAGTCACATTTCCATCAGTAAAACCACGCACCACTTGAACAATAGCATCAGTCTCACGAATATGTGACAAAAATTTATTTCCCAAACCTTCTCCTTCTGAAGCACCTTTGACAAGTCCAGCGACGTCAACAAATTCAATAGCTGTTGGTACTATTTTGTGAGATTTGGAAGTGGTAGATAATGGAAGAAGTCTTTCGTCTGGTACTTCTACTACCCCAACATTAGGTTCAATCGTACAAAAAGGATAGTTAGCAACATCAGCTTGTTTACTTTTGGTAAGTGCGTTAAAAAGTGTAGATTTACCGACGTTTGGTAGTCCGACGATGGCGAGTGATAGCATAGGGTGGGTTGTGCCATCCCGATCCTCCGAAGCTCTGTGAAACAAGAGCGTAGGTGGAAAGGGATCTTTCTTAAGATAAATATATTTAAAAAATATAAACTTTCAAAAGAGGTAAAAGACTTTTTTGAACATTTAATGAGGTCATTCTATTACAAAAACACCTTTTAGTCAATGTTAGAAGAGAAAAACAAGAACTTTTAAAATACAAAAGGAATGACGAAATGAATCTGAAAGAACGAATTTCGTTACAACGCTGGATAACGAATTTCATTATTACACATTCCCTGCCTGCAGGTAGGCAGGAATTCGTCACTCCTAAAATACTTTTTTTATTTTTTAAAATTTACATGTCAAATAAAAAATCCCTTAGCCAAAAGCTTTGGGATTTTTTATACACTATTTTTATGCTTTTTTATAAAGATCACTTCCCCAAAAGTAACAACACCAATCCTACCATTCCAACAGACAAACTCTTTACCTGTTCCACTGCCTGCAAAAATTCTTGATAATTTTTTTCTATCAACTTTTTATTTATGGTAAAACCTTTTGTTAGGTGCTCTTTGAGTGTTTTGGTAGCCCATTGCCTAAATTTAGTAGCTGTCTTGGAATTCACTCTATAGCCAAACGAAATGACCATATCTAGATTATAATGCTTTGTTAAGTACTTTTTTCCGTCGTCGGCAGTTATCCGGAATTCCCGGATAACTGAATTTTCCTCCAACTCTCCCGTATTAAAGATATTTTTAACGTGTTCATTCACAGTTCTCACATCCACACCAAAAACTTTGACGAGTTGCTTCTGCGTCGCCCAAATAGTTTCTTTTTTTACATCAGACTCAAAAGCGATTGCACCGTTTTTGGCCTGATAAATTATCATTTTCTTTTTTTTCTTTCATACAAATTTAAAACAAAATTACACATCCGTTAGCTGAATAATCCGTAAATCCGTATCCTGCCTGCCGGCAGGCATGGTATCAGTATATCCGCACTGTTATTTCTTCTCCACATCATGCTTCCCAAACTGTCCCCGCAAAGCCGAGACGACTTGCCCAGCATAATCTGGATTTTTTTGTGATTGTTTACGGAATTCAAAAGAATCTTTGATAACTTTGGTTTTCAATTTCATTTCTTCGGCAGTTTTGACTGTCCACTCACCTTCACCATTACTATCTACTTTGCCACTTATCTTTTTGAGACCAGTTCCATAAATTTCAAAAGCATCATAAAGCCAACCAACAAGTCTAGATTCAATGACACTACCATTATTATAAACACTGGTAATTTTTTTCAAATCAAGTTTATAATTTGATTTTTTCATAATATTGAAACCTTCACCTATAGCTTGCATCATACCATATTCAATACCATTGTGAACCATCTTTACAAAGTGTCCCGCACCAGAGCCTGGGAAAAATTCATAACCATTAGTCAGAGATATATCTTTGAAAAGTGTCTCGGTATATTTGAAAACTTTTTTGTCACCACCAATCATAACACAGGCACCTTTGCGTGCACCACCAGGACCGCCTGATACTCCAGCATCAAGAAAATGGATGCCATATTTTTGTAATTTTTTAGCACGTGAGACAGAATCTTTGAAATATGAATTTCCACCATCTATAATAATATCACCTTTTTCCAAAAAGTTTACCAAACCTTCTTTTTTATCAAAAATAGCATCTTCCACAGGTTTACCATTTGGCAACATCAGCCAGACAATACGAGGATGTACAAGTTTGTCTACCATTTCTTTTATTCCTTTAGCCCCAATCAAACCCACGCTTTCCAATTTTTCTGTTACTTCCCAAGTTCTATTATGTCCAACCACTTTCCAACCTTTTTCCAACAAATTTTGAGCCAAACCTCCACCCATACGACCAAGCCCCATAATAGCAATTTCTTTTTTGAAATTTTTTTCGTTAGTTAAGAAAAAGTCTTCAGCAATATCCACAATTTCTTTGTCGTCTACTTTGTAAGTATGAAGTGGTGTCATTCTTTTTTCCCAAGCTTGAGTAATTGGATCCACGATTTCCCATTCACTCAAAACTTCTTTTTTTGTCATGAACCAACGTTGTTGTCCCAAAATAGCATCATAAAAAAGTTTGGCATATTCTTCCACATAAGGAAATTTTGATTGTTTTTTATAAAGCAAAAATTTGAAATCACGTTTTTCCAACACATCTTCAAAACCTGGTTGCCTTTGCCAAAATTCAATATTTATTTCTTGACTTGGTGCAAAAGAAAAAACTACTTTGTTTTTGGCCGGACCAGTTGGTTGACACCAAATACAAGGCTCACGGTCTTTGAAAGTGACAACAACTTCTTTTTTGGCAGGGCCCAATCTCTTACCAGCTTCAATATAAATAGGCACATCACTCCAACGCAAAGATTCAATGTTTAATTTTAATTTGAAATAAGTTTCTGTTTCTGATTTTTTTTCCACTCCCTCAATTTTGTCATAACCTTCATACTGAGCACGAAAAGTATTTTGTACTACTTCTTCGGTATTCATGACAGTGACTTGTGACAACAATTTTTCCCGCATCTCACGTACACTTTCGGCACTAGCATCACGAGGATCGTCCATAGTAAGCAGTGCCAAAACAGAAAGCAGATGATTTTGTCCCACGTCACGCAAAGCTCCGACTTTGTCATAAAAATTTCCGCGAGTTTCTACACCAATACTCTCTAATAGTTTAATTTCAATTTTTTCTATTCTCTTGTTATTCCAATCTTCTTCCAAAAAATTATTAGAAAAACGAAAATTGAAAATTCCCTGTACCATTTCTTTACCAAAATAATGATCAATACGATATATTTGTTCGTCCTTGAGTACACTCAAAGTTTTTTCCAAATTCACTGCACTATTTTTGTCATAACCAATTGGTTTTTCTACAATCACACGAGCCCAACCCATATTTCCACCACAAGGATCACTAAGTTTTGTACGTTTCAGATTACTGACAATTTCATGCATGAAATTTGGTGGTACAGCTAGATAATAAAGTTTGTTAGCACAAATTTTCCATTCATCTTCTA
>PFBU01000086.1 GCA_002773185.1 Candidatus Magasanikbacteria bacterium CG10_big_fil_rev_8_21_14_0_10_36_16
GACTGCCAGACTTCGTGAATATCTTGTCCAAGGATTCACTATGAATGACGAATTTTTGAAAAATAATGGTGGCGAATTGTACTTCAAAAAACTTTTAGCTCGTATTCGCGATATTCGCTCCAGTGAAAAAATGCTGTATCGACAAGTTCTTGATCTTTATGCCACTAGTGTAGATTATGATCCAAAATCTCTGCATTCAGTCAAGTTTTTTAAAATTGTGCAAAACAAATTACATTATGCCACACACAAACAAACTGCCACGGAAGTTATTTACAGCCGTGCCGATAGCAACAAAGAGTTTATGGGTTTGACAACTTTTTCAGGCGATTTGCCGATATTGGAAGAAGTGCGTATTGCAAAAAATTATTTGACTGCCGAAGAACTGGAAAAATTGAACCGGCTTGTCTCGGCCTATTTTGAATTGGCAGAGTTGCGTGCTATGAATAAACAAACAATGGATATGGCAAATCATATCAAGGCACTTGATAACTTGCTTAGTGATTATGGAGAAGGAGTTTTAGTTGGATCTGGGAAAATAAGTCATGAGAAGGCAATAAAAAAAGCCAAAAAAGAATACCACAAATACCAAGTAAAGACACTTTCACCAGTAGAAAAATCATATTTGGAGACAATCAAAAATGTCCAAAAACAAGTCGAGAAAAAAATAAGAAAAAATAATTCATAACAAAATATAAATAATTTAATAACTAACCAACACAACTATGAGTTCACCAGAACAACAAGGGGGTTACCAAACACCCGAAAAAAAAGGTACACTATCAGTAAAAGAAATGCTTATTAATAGTGGCATTGCAGAAAGAATGCTTGATTTTATTAAAAGACATAAAGCAAATATAGATCCAGAAATAACTTTCGGTGTAAATAATTGCTATTTTGAAGTCAAAAAATTTACTATTCCAGCTGGAATAAGAAGAAGAGAACAAGCTGAAACAAAAATTCAAGTCAGTATAAAAATGCCAAGTCTTCAAGAAAAAGGAGTAATGACTGAGGTATCTTTTGACTATGAAAAAAATGGACATTTTGGTGCTGATGTTGAACCACCATTAACACCAGAACAAGAGTATGTAATAGAGGCTATATTGAAAGAGCAAGACAAACAAACAACGAGTAAATAAATTATAAAAATTATCCAAAAAAAATAATCTCCACCGAGATTATTTTTTTCATGTTTTATTAACACCAGTATTACAGAAACAACTTCACCACACTATAAACAGTGCCAATAGTCAAAACCAAAGTCAAAGGAATTATCAGCAACAAAATATGATGCATCTGATATTTGTCCCCATTCAAATGCCCCATACATTTGGCGCGCCAATAAATCAAAACTGCCAAAAGCATCTGACTACTCACTATTACCCCACCCACAATTCCAATCGCTACGATGAATTGTCGCACACCAAGCACAAACAACACTAACGGCACCAACAATGTAATGGAGACAGCCAAAAAACTAGATATCTTGTAATCCCAACGCAAAGAATCTTTAAGTGCCATACCTGACATGAGGAAACCTGTACCCATAGTAAGAATAGCAAAGATATTGCCCAACAAATAAACAACTGGACCAACTTTTTGTCCGAGAGCAATCGTGGCTATTTCGGAAGTATTGACACCAGTAACCCCCAAAACAGCTACTACAAACAAAACATAAGCGGTAATCACGATTGAACTTGAAATAATAATTGATTTTTTGAAATCTTTGCTTTTGTTTTTCAACAAACTGTGCGCTTCGGGTATTGAAGTCAGACTAGAATAAGCAAAGAGGATTACTCCAAAAGGCAAAAATAGATTACTAAAATCATTGTAAACATAATTTTGATAATCTATATGTGGTGCACTAGTCCAGATAATTAGTAAAATAATAGCCAATATAGACAAACTCAATATAAAACTAACAACTTTGATAGCTCTGATACCAGCCAATACCAACAAAGAACCAACCACAAAAAATATCATACTCCACATAAAGGCCGTGCCTGGCAACAAAGCTGACAAGGCATCGCCTTCACCAATCAGATAAATTACCAACACACCAAAAGACATGAAATAAAACAACAAAGTCATCATAAACTCACCTTTTTTGCCCAAATATTTTTTGGCTAGCCCCACCAATTGCATATTATCCCCTGCTTGATCAGCCACTTGCCCAAGCATTAGATTCATACCCATTATTAGAATACCAAACAAAACTAAATAGATTATTCCCACTAATAAACCAACTTTAGAAATAGCATAGGGCAAACTAAAAATACCAGCACCAACCGTAAAAGTCACAATCAGAGCCACCGCTTGAAAAAGATTTATTCTTTTTTTGAAAATACCATTGTGCTGGACAATACTGAGTTCTTCTTCTCGATTTTTTTTGAAAAATAAGTACATAAAAAACGTATATAATAAATTTCAAATTAATAAATCCAAATTTAAAATCAATGACCAATTACTAAATGATAAAAATTTGATATTTGAAATTAGGTTTTGATTGGTCATTTGGACTTTGAAATTTAAAATTTATTTTAATCCAAAAAATTAATCATTATTTATTCATTAGTTCTTTAACAAAATTCCAATAACTACTATCATTATTTTTTGTTTTCATCCAATACCACCATTCAGTCCCCCAAAGATAAGCACGACTCACACCAATCCGCTCCACGAAATCAACATGCTTTTGTAATCTCTTAATATTCATTGTCTTAGCTTGTTCTTTGAGAGAAGTCTCATTTGGTCCAGGACCGGTAAACCAAGGTTCGGCTTGTAATTCAGAGATATACATACTTTCTAGGTGGATACCACTTAGAATTGCTTTGTAGCGATAAAAAGCCGCTGGCAACCAATCATAGCTCCAGACCATAGCATTTGGAAGACGCACAATACGATAAAGAGTGGTTCCAAACAAATCCCCCACTTGACCAGCCTTTTTCCACCAACCGAGTTCACCACTGTCTGTCACAATCGTCCAATGTGGTTGATCCAAAAAACTAACTAACTTCACTTCTTCATCAACCAAATCAGAGCGAAAATTGACGCATTCTCCAAATTTGAAATTTATAAATGGTTCATTTTCTACTTGCCACAATTCTAAAGCTGAATTGTTTTTGTATCTATTTACAATCTTAGTCAAATAATTGTCTAGTCTAGCTTTATAATCTGTAGTTGAAAGTTTACTAGCCCAATCTGGTACATAACACTCTGGCCAACGTGGAGCTTTTTGTCCTACAACCAAAGTCACTTTTATTCCAGCTTTTTTGGCTTCGTTCATCATGTAATCTACGTCGCTAAAATCAAAATTACCATCTACCTTTTCAACATCATTCCAAGGTGCTGACAATCTAATATATTTTGGTTTGAGATCTGTAAGGACAGCTTGATAAGCCTGTTTCCAATCAAGTCCCAAATAAGTTGCATGTTCTTCACTAAAAGATACTCCAAAAACAACTGGATACTTTTTGTAACTACTAGCCCATAAAAAAATATAGGAAGCAACGGTAATAAATAAAATAAAAACTAGCACAAATTTCAAAAATTTCATAAAAATTAACTACAATATATTAAACCCATAAGACACCTATTATACTATCTCTGCAGCAAACTGTGACAAAAGATGCTCGCCCAGCCTTTAGCGAAAGGCTGTGATTAAAAAACAAATAAAGCCGTACCTATTACTACCAAAATAATAGCTACTAATTCCACTAACAATTCTTTTTTGGTAAAATATTCTTGAAATAATTTTGGTGCAAATTTGGTAAGAATAAAAACCAAAACAAACATCAAAATATATTGTACACCAACCAAAGCATTGACCACAGTAACACTACCAATCGCAATCGCATACTGGATAGACACTACACCAACAATAGCCAACAATTTGTCAACAACAATAAGCATAGCTGTATTTTCATTCTTATTAAGATTATCTAATTGTTTTTCTGTTTTTTTGAAACTAAGATATACTGCTGGAAAAAACAAAGTTAAAAGACCAACCAAACCAGTCGTAGCTCTAGTCCAAATAAAAGCTGTCCAAAAAGGATAAAGACCATAAAGATATTTGGCACTAACATGAGAAATAGCAAAAAACAAACCAGAAAGAATTGCCCACAGAAAACCTTTGTGAAAACCTTTGTTACTATTACGAACTTTTTCAAAAGATAGAAGCAAAGCTGCACAGACCAAAATAGTTACCGCTATTTGTTTCAAACCTGTTAATTCCTCTCCCAAAAAAAGACTAGAAAAAAAATAAACAAAAATAGTCACAAAAGCACCATTGAAAGGTGAAATATGAGTGGTTTCATCATTTTTCAAAGCACAAAACAAAGTCCACAAACCAAAACCAAAAGCCAAACCAGAAATCAAAGCCCAAAACCAGTCAATACCCTGAAGTATAGGGAAACCCAAAAAAGGCAAAACAAACAAAGCCACAAACATAAAAATAGTAGAATAAAAGGTATAGACCACTGGCCTACTCAATTTTTCACTGACAATGGTTTTGTCCAAAATAAAAGTTATGGCAAAACTTATGTATCCAATAATGGCTATTACAAACCAGAGCATAATATTATAAAATAACAAATTCCAAATAATACACAAATCACAAATATAAAATTTGGAATTTATAATTTGGATTTTGTAATTTTCGTTTTTAATTTATGAATCTTTATACTTAAACTAAACATACTTCATCAAATCCAACAATCAAACCTAAAACAGGTGCATATCCTCTATCTCACTTTTTTCACCACGTAAAACAATATCTTCTGTGTGATAGGCACCATTTCTTGGAGCATTGAGAAATCCATTCATAGCAGCGTCTGCCAACCAACCAGAAGCCAGCCAATCTTTGAGCCATTCATTGGTATATCGTGGATCTTCTTGTTCTACACCAGCTCCAACTGAAGTCAACCAATTTTTGTTGAATTCTTCCTGTGAACCAATCGTTGGGGCAATAATAATTGGTAATCCCAGACCAGCATAAAAAGACAACTCACTAGGTTTGGTCCACAAAATATCCGTCGTGTTCAAAATTTCATTAAACCTTTTGAAATAATCAAACTTGGAATTGACAGAATAAATAAGAAAAATATTTTTGTTTATCCTCTCACTCAAATTCAAGTCCTTTAATATGGCCTGATAATATCTAAAAACATCATCTTTGATACCTGCCACCAAATTTAGACGTATTTTACCTTTGAAGATTTCCTCTCTGAGACTACTTGCGATTTCTGCACCCAATTCACGTTGAGCTCCAGCTCCACCTACTGCAAAAGTGATTGTCAGTGGATGGTCTGGCTCGCTACACTGCGAACACAATTTGGTACCCAAAAATTTGGACATAGTATATTTGTGTTTTGATCTATATCTTTCTTCAGGATCAAGATTGACAATACGACTAGCCAAATTCTTTTTTAAGATTTCTAATTTTAGACCACCAATATTTTCTTTTGGTAAAGGAAAACCAGTAATAGATATTTTGTTTTCTCTAATTCCATAAGATTCCAAACGTTCTTTTACTCTTCTATTTGGAACAAGATAATTGATACGACTGCGCTTAGGCTCAAGTGGCGCCCAAGCTCTACTAATATCCGTATCTGTACAAATACAATAGATATCACCTTTGTAACCATGCTCTTCAGCAAAAAAAGCCGTAGTAAAAAATGAGGTAACATAGGGAAGATGTTCTAATTTATTTAGTTTGTCTATCAAATCTTTACCCCAACCCTTTTTTATCATGCTAAAAATTTCCTTGACTTGCAAAGTTGGACGAGACAAATCACGACGTGGATAAAATGGTTCAATACGTTGCAAATAATCCATCAAACCAAAAATATAATTTCCCAATAATGGCAAATGTTTCAAACGAGAAATTTTTTCATAAATTTTACGTCCACCCTCCCACTTGAATTGGTCACTTTTGCTAATGCCACCATATTTGTTGGCATTGATAATTCCATAATCAGATAAAGAAAGTTCGGTAACCTGTTCTGCAATTTCGTGCAAGGGGTACACTGCTCTTTGATGACCATAGCCCATATCCACTGTTACAATATAAGCTTTTTTGAATATTTCTTTTTCTGGCATAAAAAAAATTATCTTTTTAACAGAGATAATTATAACATATTGTGTTACAAAGTACAAAAAAAGACTAGAATAAAAAATAAATAAAACAAAATTATCAAAATTTTCTTTCACTCACAAAATTTCTGTGTTAATAAGCGTCTTGTTTTAAAAATCTAATTCCACAAAATTCAAATATTTTACTTTCCAATCTGGCAAATATTCTAGATATTTGATATCAGCGATACTTATTTTTCCGGCATAAAGACTCTTGGTACGATTTTCTGTATCTTCAGACAAATAATCAACTAATTTCAAATAACCTCTAAAATAAATAGCATCCCTAGTCAATCCACCAGCTAAAGAAGTATCCGACATACCTCTTTTGGCTCGAAAACAGGCTGACCAAGCCTTGTGATTGCTCAAACCATATTCCTTTTGTAAAAAGTTGAATAACTCCAAAAAAGACATACTTTGAGCATAATAAATAGCAATGACTAAGTAAGTTGGCCACACATCCTTTAAACCCAG
>PFBU01000087.1 GCA_002773185.1 Candidatus Magasanikbacteria bacterium CG10_big_fil_rev_8_21_14_0_10_36_16
TCATCATAATTGCCTTTTAATTCTGGCCAAAATTTCTCAAAATTATCATACCAAGCCATTAGCGTCTTGTCATAATCAGATCCAAAGTTGTGCCAATCTTCCATGACAAAATTTCCTTCCAGTACTTCTGCTATTTGTTTAATAGATGGTAAGTGGCTATTTGGGAAAATATATTTTTCTATCCATGGGTCAGTTGCTTTTTCTGACTTATTGGAACCAATCGTATGAAGCAAAAACAGACCATCATCCTTGAGACATTTATTTGCAGTACTCATATATGTCTTATAATTTTTGTGTCCCACATGTTCCATCATCCCGACCGAAACTATTCGATCAAATTTATCTGTCACCTCACGATAATCTTGCAATCTAATTTCTATTGGTAAACCAGTACAAACTTCTTTGGCAAACTTAGCTTGCTCTTTTGAAATAGTTACACCAATCCCAGAAACACCATAATTTTGAGCAGCATATTTGAGAAAAGTTCCCCAACCACAACCAATATCCAAAATATGAATACCAGATTTCAAACCAAGTTTACGACATATCAAATCAAACTTAGCTTTTTGGGCATCTTGCAAATTGTCAGCTTCTGCCCAATAACCACAAGAATAGGCCATAATTTCTCCGAGCATTTTAGTAAACAAATCATTGCCAGTATCATAATGTTTTTCACCGACAATTCCCGAACGACTTTTTGATTGTCTATTAAAAATTCTAGAAGTAATAGTCAACCATAGTACAGACCAATTCCCTCTTATTTCTTTATCCAAATTCGCCATGAAAACACGATAAAAAAAATCATCCAACTTTTTTACAGTCCACCAACCATCCATGTATGCTTCACCAAAACCAAGGGTTCCTTCACGAAATACTTTGTCATATAGTCTCTCATCATTTACCTCAATATCCCAAGGATTCTCACCATTTATATTTACACCGGCCAAAGATAATAATTCTTGAGCCAATTCTTCCATTTGTTTGTTCATATTATAAAAAATACTTTATAATAAATCTTTTTTAACTATATTACAAAATTAAATTGTGGTCAAATAAAAAAATCAGAAATTAATCTGACTTTTTTATTTATATAAAATTTTTAAAAAGAATAATAGTACACAGAGCCATAATAAAATTGTTCTTTGTACAAGTCTTGTGGTGTGCCAACTAAAACTCCATTAGAACCCAAAGACACACTACTACCAAAGGCATCAGGATAAGAACTGTCAGTGACAAACTCAGTATTATTAGACCATGTTCCGTAAACATTACTATATAAATAGACAGCACCTGTTTGTAAATAACTACTTGATTTGTAAACAGAACTAACAACCAAATTGTTTCCACTTAAAGAAACATCAAATCCATAATTGATATAGGAAAGTCTGCCTGGTATAGTTAACTTTTGACTCTCTGACCAATTACCTATTCTATTTTTAGCAAATATATAAGTAGCTCCAGCCTGACTACCTCTTTGACTATCACCTATCGCACCAACTACCAAATTATTTCCAGAAATATCTACACTATAACCAAACACAGCGTAGTTGCTAGCATCACTAGCAGACAAATTGGCTGTTTGTTGCCAAACATTATTATTCAAAGAAAAAACATAAGCTGAACCAGAATTAGGTGTAGTAGTCCAACCCCAATCATCATAACCTGTTTTGGTATGATTAGGTGCACCTGCTACCAAAGTAGTACCAGAAATAGCTACACTAAACCCAAAATTATCACCCCAACTTCCATCACTAGATAATAGTTTAGTTTGTTCTGTCCAACTTGTTAAAGATTTAGAAAAAACATAAATAGCCCCAGCATCTGGAGATTTGTCATCATCCAAATAAGCCCCAGCAACAATATAATTTCCAGCAACATCAACACTATAACCAAAGTTATCATTAGCACTCAATTTCTTGGAAATTAATTCCTGAGTTTGTTCCCATTTATCATTATTATTTTTTGTAAAAACATAAATAGCACCAGCATTCTGACCATAACGACTATCTTTCGTAGGTGCACCAACAACAATAGTATTTCCTGATATTGCTACACTGGTACCAAATTTGTCACCCTCTACACCATCAGAAGCAGACAACTTGGCTATTTGTTTCCAACTAAACCCTGTCCAATAATACACATAAGCTGAACCAGAATCTTTGCCATTATCATCATCAAGAGCTGAACCTACTATGGCATAATTTCCAGACACATCCACTACATCACCAAATCTGTCAGAACTACCAGGATCACTGGCTGTAAGTTTTTGTTGAGTAGTAGCTTTTACCTGATAAACAAAAAGGCCACTGGAAAAGATAGCTACAACAAAAATAAAAGCTAGACTATATATAATAGAGAATTTAACTTTCTCCATATTTTTTTATTTATGATAGAAATCTCTATCTTTAATAAATTTAGAGAAGATATTTTATACAAAATCTAAATGTTTAAATTTTTTTACAAAATATCTCAAAACATCTATATACTTAAGCTAGCACAAAAAGGCAATTTTGTCAAGTCCTCAAGCCCTAAACAAAGCCTTTTTTTGTACAAAAAAATTGCCATCTCCAAGGCAATTTTCAAAGTAAAGATAAACTTCTCGTCTCTAATTTAAAATAAAAAAACAGTGCACATTTATGAACCGTCTTTTTTGTAATATAGCGTGTGCCGACGGAGAGAATCGAACTCTCACACCTTGCGGTACCTGCTCCTAAGGCAGGCGTGTATACCAGTTTCACCACGTCGGCTTTCTTAAAATAACGAGAATAATATACAATAATTTAGAAAATTTGTCAATCTTGTGTGAGTAGTCAAAGTGTGCAATACTAACAGTATAACAATTTAAGAAAAATATGATAATACCAAACAAATTAAAACAAGGAGATGAAATTAGAATCATCGCTCCAGCCAGAAGTCTATCTTTACTTTCTGAAGAAAACAAAAATCTAGCCAAAGAAAAATTGGAAAGTATTGGCCTCAAAGTCACTTTTTCCAAAAACTGCCAAGAATCAGATATGTTTATGTCTTCTTCTATACAATCTAGAATTGATGATATCCACGAAGCCTTCGCTGACAAAAATGTCAAAGCTATTTTGACGGTCATAGGCGGTTTCAACTCCAACCAACTTTTACAATATCTAGATTACGAATTGATAAAAAATAATCCCAAGATACTTTGTGGATATTCAGATATCACTGCTTTAACCAATGCTATCACTGCCAAAACTGACTTGATAACTTATTCAGGCATACACTTTTCTAACTTCGCCATGAAAAAAGAATCTGAATACAATCTAGAATATTTTGAGAAATGTCTGATGAGCGAAGACGAGTTTGAAATCAAAACATCACCTACTTGGTCTGATGATGCTTGGTATAAAGATCAAGAAAACAGAAACTTAATAAAAAATGAAGGTTTTGTAATTATACATAAAGGTGAAGTAGCAGGAAAAATTCTAGGAGCAAATTTATGCACCTTCAATTTATTGCAAGGAACAGAATTCATGCCAGATATTTCTGATTCAATTTTATTTCTAGAAGATGACGATATGTCAGGAAACAATTTTGATGTAGAATTTGATAGAAATTTACAATCATTAATTCAACAACCAAATTTTGACAAAGTTAAAGGATTGATAATCGGACGTTTTCAAAAAAACTCTAGGATGACTATAGAAAAATTAAAATATATTATTGAAACCAAAAAAGAATTACAAAGTATGCCCATAATTGCCAATGCAGATTTTGGACACACCAACCCACTCTTCACTTTCCCGATTGGTGGTACTGCTAGTTTGAAAATTGGTGATGAAGTCGAATTGAAAATAATTAAACACTAATTATTTTTAAATAAAAAAAGAACGAGCATTTAGCTCGTTCTTTTATTTTAATTTTTATAATTAGTCTCTCTTTTTGAAGAAACCTGGTTTTCTATCACCACCACGATTATTGTTTCCTCCAGAAAAGCCACCACGTCCGCCTTGTCCACCACCCATTGAACGAGGAGCTGGATCTTGAGCTACAAAGCCTTCTGGTCTTGGTTTTAAGATTTTCATACTCAAATTAACTCTACCTAAATTGTCTATTTCTTTTACTTTTACTTTGACAATGTCTCCCATTTTCAAAACATCACTAGGTTTGTTGACACGTTCCCAAGCAATCTCACTAACATGTACCAGACCATCTTTGCCAGGAAGAAGCTCCACAAAAGCTCCAAAATCTTCTAGACGAACAACTTTACCATCAAATTCTTCACCAGCTTCTACTTCTCGAGTACAATCTTTGACCATCTTGATAGCAAGTTTCATTTGTTCACCATCACTAGAAGTGATAAGTACACGACCATCTTGTTCAATATCAATCTTGGCGCCTGTCTCGTCCACAATTTTGTTGATGTTTTTTCCGCCAGGGCCAATAAGGTCTTTGATTTTTTCAGGATTGATAAGGACAGTCTCAATACGTGGCGCATATGGAGAAAGCTCAGCTCTTGGTTCGGCAATAAGATTAGCCATTACTCCCAAAATTTGTAAACGAGCTTCACGAGATTGTTTGACAGTTTGCTCTACAAGATCCCAAGTAAGACCGTTGGTCTTGGTATCCATCTGTACTGCAGTGATACCGTCCACAGTTCCAGCAATTTTGAAGTCCATACCACCAGGACCATCTTCAACATCTTGCAAATCAGTCAAAACTTTCCATTTTGTTACATTACCCTTGTTTGAGCCAGCATCAGAAGCCAGACCCATCGCAATACCAGCTACTGACTTTTTAATAGGTACACCAGCTGCCATTAGTGAAAGAGTTGAACCACAAGTAGAAGCCATTGAACTTGAGCCATTTGATCCCATCACTTCAGACACCACACGAATGGCATAAGGAAAATCTGTTTCATCTGGAAGTACTGGTTCCAAAGCTCTCTCTGCCAAAGCACCATGACCAATCGCACGACGACCTGGTCCACGCAGTGGTCCAGCTTCACCATAAGTGAAAGGTGTATCATTGTAATGATGCATGTAACGTTTTTTACCATCTTCTTCCATACTATCCAAAGTTTGTACATCTCCAGGAGCACCAAGAGTAACAACAGACAATACTTGTGTGTCACCACGCATAAACATAGCAGAACCATGAACACGTGGAAGCAAATCTACTTCATTTTGTAATTCACGAATTTCTGTAATTTTACGACCATCCAGTCTTTGGTCTTTATCCAAAATTCTTTTGGTAATTTGTACAGAAATAAGATATTTGACTTCTGACAAAACTTTCTTTTGAACGACTTCTTCAAAACCTTGAACAGTCAAATATTCTGCCAAAGCACTTTCAATTTCTTCTATCATTTTTTTGCGTTCATCTTTACTTACTTTTGGAGAATTGAAAATCAATGTTTCAGCGTTGTCAGCAATGAATTTTTCAGCCACTCTCTTCACTTGATCGCCAATAGTCTCTACATCATCTGTAGAAATAATTTCTTCTTTGGCTTGTCCAACTTCAGCTTGAATTTTTTTGATAAATTCAATTATAGGAGCAGTTTGTTCGCATCCCCATTTCATAGCTTTGAAAAAAACTTCTTCAGAAACTTCGTTAGCTCCAGCTTCTACCATTACCAATTTGTCTGGATTGCCAGCAACCAATAAATCAAGTTTTTTGTTTGCTTCAAGTTGACTGGTAGTAACATTCAAAATGAATTCACCATTTTCATCCATACCAACACGAGCAGCTCCCATAGGACCATCCCAAGGAATAGATGAGATTGATAAAACAAAACTAGCTGCGAGCAATGCTACTGTGGAAGCATCATTTTCACCGTCCACAGACAAAGCGGTAGTAATTACTTGGATATCGTTGCGAACTCTTTCGTCAAACAAAGGACGAATAGCACGGTCAACTAGACGAGCTGTCAAAATAGCTTCATCACTAGGACGTCCTTCACGTTTCATGAAACGACTTCCTTTTATTTTGCCGGCAGCATAAAGCTTTTCCTCAAAATCTGTCATCAGAGGAAAATAATCTATACCATCACGAATTGTTTTACTCTTTACTACAGTTGCCAGAATTGTAGTATCACCATAACGTACTGTACAAGAAGCATTGGCTTGCAAAGCAAACTTACCTACTTCCACAGTCAGAGTGCGTCCGCCCCACTCTATAGACCATTGTTTTGCGTGTAACATAAAAATGTGTTACGAAGTTGATCTTGATACTATAGACCAGCACATAAATACGTGCAGAGATCTAGATGTCTCAAGACCAAGTTCTGAATTAATTATATTAAATGAAGAAATTTTAAAAAAAATTCTAATTCACCCAATGTCTAATTACTAATTAATAATTAGTAATTAATAATTAAATAAATTTACTTTTTTTATTATTTATAAATCTCGGTTTACCAGTACCAATCAAAAACTTTTCTTTGTTTTCTGACAAATTGATAAAATCATCGGTTGAATCAATCAGACGAGAAGAAGTAGTCTCACCAAAAGCCAAGACTTCCACTTGTTTACCCATACTACGCAAATATTCTATC
>PFBU01000024.1 GCA_002773185.1 Candidatus Magasanikbacteria bacterium CG10_big_fil_rev_8_21_14_0_10_36_16
CTAAGATTACTTCCATTTCAGAATTAAGAGCATCCACTACTCCTTTGATTCCTTCTACCACAAATTCCTTTTCTTCTTTGCGAAATTTCTTTTGTTTTAGCTTATTTAAGTGTTTAATGATTGAGAATTCGAGCATATAATAAATTAATTATTTCTAAATATTTTTAAAAAACTAAAGGTAATTGTCGCCTTGAAAATACGTGCAAATCTTTTTGGTTGAGTGATCAATCTATACAACCATTCAAGACCAACTTTTCTCATAATTTTTGGAGCGCGTTTTACTTTTCCAGACAAGAAATCAAAAGATCCACCTACACCCATAAACAATTTTACATTGCTTAATTTTGGAAGATTTTCATAAATCCATTTTTCTTGTTTATTGTGTCCAAAAGCCACAAAGACAATTTGAGCTTTGCTTGCCTTTATTTTTTGGAGTACTTCTTCATTCTCTTTTTCATCATATTTCAACATCATTTTGTGAGTACCTGTCTGTTGTACTTCTAGCTTTAGACCTGAATCTGAGCCCGCTATTCTTAACTCTGGGAATTTCAATTTTAGTCTATTTTTCATTTTTTTCAACACTTCTTCACTACCAGAACCCAAGAAAAAGACTGAACACTTTTTTTGTTCAGCTATCTTACAGACGTCTAACATGAAGTCTACCCCGTGAATAATAGTCAAATGCTCTTTTGATAAAAATTTAATTCCATGTCCGTCACAAATATTCAAGTCAGAACTATTGAGAACGCGACGAAAGTAACTGTCTTTTCTAGCATCTACTAGCATTTCTGGATTGGGAGTGAAGACTTTGTGCTGACCACCAACTGACAAAAGATTGACTACCAAAAGTTTACTAGACTTCAAATCTAATTTACTTATTTTCACTCCTAATATTTTGGCACTATCAAACATAGAAACACGAATCTTAACACGAATAAACACAAATTATTACTCCTCCCCTTGTAGGGGTAGTGTGCAGTAATTTTAATTGGAATCAAATAAATAATTAACTAGCCAATTCATAACTCTCCAAAGTTGTATATTTTGCTCCACCAAATTCTGAATCACTTCTTATGATATCTACAGTAGCTATTTCAAAAACTTTCTTTTCAAAGCTAATAGTATTGAATCCTTGTATAAGATGCTCTCCCCTGTTTCTCGCCAGAGTAATATGTGCTTTCCAAGGTTCTATCTCTTTTACCAAATTATTTTCTTTGAAAGCATAGACCAAATCTCCCTGAAGAGATTCCGCTATCTTGCCTTCTTCACCTACTCGCATATTGATTATTTTGGCATTAGTCTGATTTGGAAAACCATCTAATCTATCCAACCAAAATTTGAATTTATGGTATTTATTGACTATTTCCAAAGTAACTTCTTTTAACTTAGCTAATTCAACGTCATTAATCTCTCCTAAAAATTCTAGTGTAATATGAAAAGACCGAGACTTTGTCCAAATAATATGTGCTTTTTTGTTCAAGTTTTCTAGCTTCTTTTGTACAGTTTGAAGTTCTTTAACAACTTCTTCATTTCTAATACGAAAAGCTAGAAAAATTCTTTGTTTCATAACATTGATTTCACTAATTTATAAAGATTACACAGATTTTACTTCCATTTAACATGGTCATTATCCCCTATTAAAGGACTACTTAATATTCTAAACTTCTTTTTTGTATTCCAAATATTAACTAATTCATCAAAATTTTTATCTGGATCTAACATTAATTTAGCTAATTCATCAATTTCTTTAAAATCTTTTTCTGTTAGTTTATCAAATTTAAAATAAACATAACCAGGCAATTGATTATAAAAAATTTCATTGTTCATCAAACTATGAAAATCATAAAATATTGTCCAAAGAACTGGCATAAGACCAATAGAACCATCTGCATTTCTAAAATTATTAGCATCTAACTTACCACTTCTAATACCAAGCCAAGTATTTGATGCCCAGTCAAATTTATCTTCTGACATATTATACTGGTCAAAACCAATAGTTCGATCAAAAAAACCATCTGCATCAAAAGTTATCCATTCCTCTTGTTTATTATCCCAATACTGATTTATCCAATGATCACCACTATGTTTATTGAAATAAGGTGCAAACCCAGAGCGAACTCTACATGGGATCCCCTTTGTCTTTAATATAGATGCCATTAATATTGCAACATTACGGCATGTAACAATAATTTTATTCTCTACTTTTCTGTCTACCAAAAAACCTCTATCACCAAGTCTTAACAATTCCGCAACCATAGAAATAGTATTTGGTAAAATTTCATCTTCACATCTTAGTCTATGCCAAGGGTAATCATTCATATCACCATAACGCATATCTCTATTGGCTTTCGTGTTACCCTCTTTTAGAGTTACACGATGAATAATTTGATGACTAATCAAGTTTCCAAGTTCTTTAATATCATCTGGAAGATTTTGAAGAAATTCTTTGTAGTAGCCAGGATTAGTAAATGTACTAAATTTCAAATAATGTTCTAATAGTTTTTGTTTCATAACATTGATTTCACAGATTTATAAAAATTACACAGATTTAGCCTTTTAATAATATCTTCAATAAATTCTTCTTTTGCTTTAGTATAAGATGGCCTGTCATTTGCAAATTTTTTAGCCAAATCTACTTTTAATTTTGAATATTTTCCACATGCAGAATCATTATTTATCAAATAATCTCTAAATAAAATTGAATCTTTCCAACTATCACTACCATATTCTACAATACTGAGATGGTGCGTACGCTTTTCTTCAGGACCTTTGGCAAAAAAATGACGATCATCAAATTTATGCATATAATAATAACCAAGTTTCTCTAGAGGTTCAACAAATTGCTTGATATATTCATCATCAATCGAATTTACTGCCAATCTAATATCAATTATAGGTTTTGCTGGAACTCCTGGAATAGCGGTGCTCCCAATATGCTCTATCCTTAAGACTAAATCACCAAAAATACCCATTAACAACTTTTTTTCTATTTCAAAAAGATTTTTCCATTCTTCATGGTTTTCTGATAATTTTACTGTTCCACGTTTTAATCCCAACATACTTTTCCACTTTTTAAAAATTGTTAATATTGGTATAATTTAAGTACAAAAACTTTCAACTTTATAAACTTTAAGAACTTTTAACTTCTCTAATCCTAGCACATATTGACAAATTTTTCCAGCATGTTATAGTATTATCACTCACCTTATTAGAGTGATAAAAGATAAATTTTCATTTAATATCCGGATCATCCATATTATCCGTAAATTCGTATCATTTATGTTTCCTCAAAATTTTACCCACAAATCCCAAGAGGCAATCCAAAATGCCCAAAATATTGCCATGCAAAATGGTCAAACACAGATAGAGCCACCTCATTTATTTTTGAGTTTACTTAGTCAAAGCGAAGGTGTTGTAGTCTCTATTTTCAAGAAGCTCAATGTCAATATTGAACAACTCAAAACCGAGGTTCAAGAAATGGTAAATATCATACCAAAACAAACTACAGAAGAAAATCGCAATATTGGGCAAGTAACTCTAGGGCAAGCCATGATTTTCATATTGCAAAATGCTGATAATGAAGCAAAAAAAATGCATGATGATTTTATCAGTGTAGAGCATCTACTTCTAGCTTTTTTGACTAACAAAAATCCTATAAGTGACTCTCTTTCTCGTCAAAAAGTCCAATATCAAGATATTTTGAACGTTTTGAAAGATATACGTGGCAATCAACGAGTAGATAGCCCTGAACCAGAAAGTAAATATCAAGCTCTTGAAAAATATGGCATTAACTTAACCGAACGCGCTCGCAAAGAAAAACTAGATCCAGTGATTGGTCGCGACGATGAAATTCGTCGTGTTATGCAAGTACTAACTCGTCGTACCAAAAATAATCCAGTACTTATTGGTGAACCTGGTGTTGGTAAAACTGCTGTCGTAGAAGGTCTAGCTCAAAGAATTATCAATGGCGACGTCCCAGAAAATCTTAAAAACAAAGAAATTATCTCTCTAGACATTGGTTCTCTACTCGCTGGCACCAAATTCAGAGGTGAATTTGAAGAACGTTTCAAAGCTGTTATCAAAGAAGTCACAGAGGCTCAGGGTAAAATAATTTTGTTTATTGATGAATTACACACTATTGTTGGTGCTGGTAGCTCTGAGGGCGCTGTGGATGCTTCCAATATGCTCAAACCAGGCCTTGCTCGTGGCGAAATGCATGTTGTCGGAGCTACAACCATCAAAGAGTACCAAAAACATATTGAAAAAGATGCAGCTTTTGAACGTCGTTTTCAACCTGTATTAGTTTTGGAACCAAAAATAGAAGATGCTATTGCCATACTCCGTGGTATCAAAGAAAAATATGAGATTCATCATGGTGTAAGAATTACTGATCCTGCCATTGTTTCGTCAGTCCAACTATCTAGTCGTTATATTAGTGATAGACAGCTACCAGACAAAGCAATTGATTTGATTGATGAAGCTGCTAGCGCTCTAAAAATGCAAATAGACTCAATGCCTGACAATCTTGATAAAATGAAACGTCAGATAATGAAAATAGAAATTGAACTCAAAGCTCTCAAAAAAGAAACTGATGATGATAGCAAAGAACGTGAGAGAAAATTGAAAGAAGAATTGGCCAATCTAAAAGATCAAAGTAAAGAAATTGAAATGCAATGGACCAATGAAAAAGAAATCATTACCAAAATTCGTGAACATAAAAAAGAAATAGATAAATTGAAGCAACAATCAGAAATAGAAGAACGTAAAGGTGACTTGCAAAAAGTAGCTGAACTTCGCTATGGTAAAATCCCAATGATCGAAAAAGCTATCAAAAAATATGAAAATAAATTGGCTGATTTACAAAAAATAAATAGTATTTTGAAAGAAGAAGTCACTGAAGAAGATATTGCCAAAGTTGTTTCCAAATGGACAGGCATTCCTCTAAACAAAATGCTTGAGGACGAAATAGTAAAATTGGCTAAGATGGAAAAAGAATTGGAAAAACGTGTTGTGGGACAAGAGGAAGCTATCAAATCAATTTCCAATGCGATTCGTCGCAGTCGAGCTGGTATTGCTGAGGAAAAACGTCCAATAGGATCATTTATCTTCATGGGGCCAACTGGTGTCGGTAAAACTGAGCTTGCCAAAGCCTTGTCCGAATTCTTATTCAACGAAGAAGAGGCTCTGATTCGCGTTGATATGACCGAATATATGGAAAAACATGCCGTGAGCAAGATGATTGGCTCCCCTCCTGGCTACGTTGGTTTTGATGAAGGTGGACAGCTAACTGAAATTGTCAGAAGAAAACCATATTCTGTCATTCTTTTTGATGAAATAGAAAAAGCTCATCCCGACACTTTCAATATTATGCTCCAAATTCTTGAGGATGGACACCTGACTGATGCCAAAGGACGAAAAGTTAATTTCAAAAATACAGTCATCATTATGACTAGTAATATTGCCAGCGACATCATTATGAACATGGGTAAAAAAGGAGAATTTGGTTTTGATACTGACAAAGATAATAAATCAAAAACTAAGGATGATAAAATCAATAATATGGTTTTGTCAGCTCTAAGAGAACAATTCAAACCAGAATTCTTGAACCGTATTGACGACATTATTATTTTTCATTCTCTTACTCCAAAACAAATTCGTAGAATTGTTGATTTGCAAATTACTGCCGTAGAAAATCGTCTCAAAAAGAAAAAAATAAATATTAAAGTTTCTGACAAGGCAAAAGACTGGCTAGCCAAAAAAGGCTTTGATGAAAATCTAGGAGCTAGACCACTCAAACGTGTTATTCAGACAGAACTTTTAGACAAACTAGCAATGTTAATTGTAGAGAAAAAAGTTCATGAAGGTAGTGAAGTAAAAGTAGAGGTGGTGAAGAATAATATTGAGATAAGATAAAGATTTAAATAACTCAAAATTTATAAAAGATTAAAAACCAACCTTCTATGAACTGGGCCCCAAAAAGTAGACACGAAAGTGTCTACTTTTTGTAGTTTAGTGTAAAATATAATAGAAAGCTAATAATTTAACAAACTATGTTTAAACAAGAACAAATAAAAGAGTTACTAAGTAATGAAAATGTAGTAAGGTGCAGTGCTACTAATATTACTTACAAAGAAAAGTTTAAAGTATGGGCTATTAGTAAATATTTAGAAGAGGGTTACAGTCCAAATGAAATATTTGCAGAAGCTGGATTTAATGTTAGTATTATAGGTAAGAACAAAGCTAAAGACTGTTTGTTTAGATGGCGACGAACAATGAACAAAGAAGGGTTAAAAGGTTTAGTTGAAAACAAAGGTAAACTAGGTGGTAGAAAAGCCAAGTTACAATTTAAAAATAAAGACAAGAAAATAGAATATTTAGAAGCAAAAGTTGCCTATCTAAAAGCCGAAAACGATTTTTTAGCCAAGCTCCGCGGTCTAAAAAGAAGAAAAACGGAGTAAAA
>PFBU01000081.1 GCA_002773185.1 Candidatus Magasanikbacteria bacterium CG10_big_fil_rev_8_21_14_0_10_36_16
CACTCGTCCCTCGTTCACTTCGCTCGGAATGACGTTTCTATTTTATCTTAAAAAGGTGTGCACTACCGCTTGTAGGGGGAGGTCAGGAGGGGGTCTCAATCTATGCAAATAAGAAAAACTTATCGAGCCAATGATAATGCTACTAGAGAAAAAAGAAAAAAACTACGTTCACTTCCAACCAAAGCTGAATATGTATTATGGCAAGAATTACGAAAAGAAAAAACGGGATTTAGATTCCGTAGACAAGTGAGTATTGGTGCTTTTATTGTAGATTTTTATTGTCATGAGTTGAAATTAATAATAGAAATAGATGGTCCAATACATGAAAACCAGAAAGAATATGATTATATACGTGAAAACTATTTAAAAAACTCTGGATACAAAGTTATAAGATTTACCAATGAAGAAGTTTTGTTTTATAGAGAAAATACAATCTTAAAAATAAAAGAAATTTGTAATACATTATCCCGCTAAGACCCTTCCCTGTCCCTTCCCTACGAGGGAAGGGGACCTGCTAAGAAAATTTTAAAAATTAACAATGTAGCCATTTTAAAAAAAACGTCCGCATAATCACGGACGTTTTTGAATATCAAGATATATTATTTATTACGTTCTTCCTCAGCATAAACATGTTGATAATCAGTCTTATCATAATCATGGATATCGCCTTCTGCAAAAAATCTAGCAACTTCTTTTTCTGCATTTTCAATTGAGTCTGATGCGTGGATGACATTGCAAGCGACACTCATCGCGTAGTCACCACGGATAGAGCCAGCCTCAGCTTCACGAGCTTTGGTGATACCTGTAATAAGTCTAACTGTGTTTACTACGTCTAGACCTTCCCAACATTGGACAATAGCTGGAGAACTCATCATGAATTTTTCTACTGCTGGATAAAATGGTTTGTCAGCAATGTGAACATAATGTTCGCGAAGGATTTCTTGTTTCAAATAAGTCATTTTGACCCCAACAAGTTTGAGACCTTTTTGTTCAAAACGAGAAGTGATTTGTCCAAAAAGACCACGTTGGATGGCATCTGGTTTGATAATAACGAGAGTTTTCTCTCTGACGCCTGTAAATTCCATATTTTTGTAAATTAAGTAAATTAAAGTAAATTTTGTTGCCACCAATATATACTTTTTTTAGGGAAAAGTCAAGACAGGATAAAGGCTGGAAATGTTTGAAAGGTCTAAAAGGCTCAAAAGGTCAATTGGTTCACAGCCTTTCTAGCCTTTCCAGCATTTTAAGCCTTTCAGGCCTTTTACGTACTTATCCCCAACATTTCTTGACCACATCAAAAAGTCTTGGTAATGTAAATAAGGTAAATAAGCAATATATGAACAAAACATTTTCAACTACAACTTGCTACACATATAATACCCTAGGAAAGAATTGGAATCTCTTTTCTATTATTATTGTGGATGTCTTTCCAAAAAGCGGAGTTGTTTGCTTGAAAAATAATTGTATATAAAAATATTTTTCAAAAATAAAAAACAAACTCCGCAGAAAAAGCGGAGTTTTTTCTTGTAAATTTGTTTGGCCTTGAAAGTTAAAATATAAAATATTTTGATTTTCAAGGCCCTGCAAAGGAGGAAGCATGGCTAAATCCTGGGAGTGCCCGAAGTGCGGGCACCCAAACAAAAATCGTCGCGACGTGTGCAACGAGTGTTGCACACGTCGCGATGAGTACGTTCCGGATCGGAGAACTCCCGATCCGGATGTACTCCGGACGGCGAGGGTGGCGGCTGTTGCTCTCGCCAGAGGTACTTTGCTCGAGGTGCACATGTCGTGCACTCTCGAGCAGTACAGGGAGGCGTTTAATGACGCCTTCCTGTCGAACGACTGAAGTCGGGGGCGCAGTGAGACAATCTCATGAGCGCCCCCGTCCACATTATTGATTATTTTTTTGAAAAGTAATTAGTAATGTGGTAAAATGATATTGATTAATTTTAAATATTTTAATTATGACAAGAAGAATTGAGCTTGGTTCAGATCCTGCTGAAGAGGATATTGAAATAAATAGTGATGTGCTTGATTTTATGCGTTTGAAGTATGCTTCTATGATTTTGGGTGGATTAAAAGAAGATTCCAAGAAAATATTATTAGATAATAATTTTTTTACAGAAGAAGATAGTTTGAGGTTGGAAAATTTGACGACAGAATTTGCAAGAAGAGGTCTGACTTATGGTAATTTTTTTAGAATTATAAACGCACAGAATCCTAAAATAATTCAAGAAATTGAAAAGGAAATGATATCTAAAAAGACGACTATAATGCAAACTGCTAATAAATTTGATTAAAATTATTATTTGCTAGTAGGTGGGTTTTTGTTACACTATATTTGTTAATTATTTTAATAAATTTATATGCTACCACGCCTTTTTGAACCACAACCACTTTATGCACCTACACCAGAAGAATTTCCACCAGATCAGGAACCATCTCATGAGGATGAACCAGAGCACCGTCGAGTAATCATAATTGGACCAGATGGAGAAGAAGAAACTGATGACAGTAGAGATAATAAAAGTAAAAAAAGTCCGGTTATTATAGATATGAAATAAAGTAGTACTGTAATAAAGTAGTACACAATTGACACATCTTTTTCAAAATTATATAATAAGAGTGATCCTAATTTGCGGTTGTACAATATTATTCTACAAAGATATTACAATGGGAAGTCTATATTGGTTTGGTTCGTGGATCAGACTTGCGACTACCCACCTATTTTTTTAGGGGTAATATTATAGTACTCCGTCTAGGGTCAATAAAAGAACTCTTTTTATTAAGAGTTTTTTTATTTGAAAAAATAATAATTACATAGTACAATAGTACAATAGTATAATATATGGATATGGTTTTACAAAGGATATATAATGGAGAACAATTTGTTTTTGGAAGAGAAGGTGTGGAAATAAGACGTATGTCTTATTTTGGTGGTGAAGAATTAGAAGTGGGGAAGACTGAAAGAATTACAGGTTCAAGTGATATCGTTTCTTTTGAATTAAGAAGAAAATCTAATCCTGAAAGAAAAGATGGACGTGTTGGAGATAATTATTGTATTTTGCCTGACCTGGATGTTTACGCTGTTGCTGATGGTGTCAGTAATTCTTTTAGTGATTCACGTTCTGCTGTTGGTATTAGTAAATATTTGGAAAAATTATGGCAAAAAAATTTAGATAAATCTGGTAAAGAAATTTCTGATTTATCTTTACAAAAGATGCATAATTTGATGTTGAAAGTCGTCTCAGATTTACAAGAAATTTTTTTACGACATAATAAAAAAAATCCTGAAATGTTTTTGGCTACCACGTTTAGTATGGTGAAGATATACGAAAAATATTGTCTTGTAGTGAGTGTTGGTGATAGTCCTGTCTTTTTACAAAAAAAAGAAGGAATAGAACAAATCACTATTGCTCAAGATACTATTAGACAAGGTACAAAAGATAACGATGGAAATTATTTACCAACAAGTATTGATGAATTAGATAGTGCTGAATTGAATTTTGATAAAAGAAATTTACAAACAAGGCAAAAAAATCCTGGTATTATTAGAAATAATCCCACAAGTTTATTAGGACGTGAGGAAGGTTTTTCTATAGATTTTTATATGAGAAAACTAAAAGATGGAAATAAAATTTTGTTAGCAACGGATGGAGCTGTAAAAGCAAATGATATTCTAAGTTTAGATAGTGGGAATACATTATCACAAGTGGCTGATACTTTGACAGATAATTTCGATGGGAGTGATGATGCTACAATTTTAATTTTAGAATAATAAAAAAATATGTCACAAAATTTACCATTAAACTTGAATAATTCATCTGTTTCCAAACCACAAATTTCTGCTCATGCTCAAAATTTAGCTACTTCTCAACTTAGACAAAAAAAAGATATTCTTAATGCCAAAACTTCTGTGGGCAAAGCTTTGAGAGGAAGTGATGATCTGGGTCCAACATCTTCTATTTCAATGATAGGAAATTCTTCTAGTTCTGTTAGTACTTCCGTTAGTCATGCTGGTATAAAAGCTATTGAAAATGATAATGAAGTAATGCGTGATGAAATACGTGATAGACTCAGATTCAAACATATTAGACAAATGATGAAGGATAAGAAAAATAATTCAGACAAAGATAAAAAATAATTATGAGTATACTCAAAATAAAAAATTTAAGTAAAGAATATCAAGATGGTACCAAAGCTTTGAAAAATGTTAGTCTTGAAATAAATAAAGGTGAAATATTTGCCTTGCTTGGACCAAACGGTGCTGGCAAGACTACACTTATCAATATTGTTTGTGGGCTAGTCAATCCAAGTGGTGGGGAAGCTTTGATTGGTGGGTTTGATATTATCAAACAGTATCGTCAGGCTCGTTCTTTGGTTTCTCTCGTACCACAAGAAATCCAGCTTGATCCATTTATTACTGTCGAACAAACTTTGGAATTTGCTAGAGGATTTTTTGGCAAGTCAAAAAAACCAGAATTGACCAAAGAAATATTGTCAGGTCTTTCACTTTTGGATAAAAAAGATAATCGTGTCAACCAATTGTCAGGTGGTATGAAAAGACGTGTGCTTATTGCCAAAGCCCTTATGAATGAACCTGCTGTGTTATTTCTGGATGAACCCACGGCTGGAGTAGATGTGGAGCTTCGTCGTGATATGTGGAAGTTTATTGCCAAAATAAAAAAACAAGGTACCACTATTATTTTGACTACACATTATTTAGAAGAAGCAGAAAGTATGGCAGATAGGATAGGTATCATTGACAAAGGTGAACTTAAAATGATTGAAAACAAAGATGTGTTGATGAAAAAAATGGGCAAGAAACAATTGCTTATTAGTCTAAAAAATACTTTGGATAATTTGCCGAGTGAACTTAAGAAAGATTATATTTGTTTGTCTGATGACAAACAAAGTTTGATTGTGAATTATGGTAATGATTTTGAATTTGATGTAGCAGATTTGATGCAAACTTTGAAAAACAATAATATTGTAATTAGTGATATTGTTATCAAACAGAGTTCTTTGGAAGACATTTTTATTGATCTTATTAATGAATAAAAAATATCATATGAACTTGATAGGATTTTTTACAATTTACAAAAAAGAAATGATTAGAACTTTTCGTGTGCCTTTGCAAACTATTTTTTCGCCAGTTATTACTACTGCTTTGTATTTTATCGTTTTTGGTAGCGCCATTGGTTCACGTATTTCTATCAGTGGTGGTGTTAGCTATGCTCAATTTATTGTGCCGGGACTTATTATGATGTCATTGCTCTCTAGTAGTCTGTCAGCATCATCTAGCGGAATTTATTTTCCCAAGTTTACCGGCACAATTTATGAATTGTTATCAGCCCCACTTTCTTATTTAGAAATTACACTTGGTTACACTTTGGCTGCTACAAGTAGAGCTATGATAATTTCTGTTATTATTTATATTGTTTCATTATTCTTCACACCTGTGCCTATTGCTCATCCTTTGGTAGCAATTTTGTTTGTCTTTCTTACAGCTTTTACTTTTGCTTTGTTTGGTTTCATTATTGGACTTCTGTCAGACACTTTTGAGAAATTAAATATTTTTCCAACCTTTGTGATTACACCTTTGTCATTTCTGGGTGGAGTATTTTATTCTGTTGATATGTTACCTGGTATTTGGCACAAGATTTCTTATATCAATCCCATTGTTTATATGATCAATGGTTTACGTTGGAGTTTTTTTGAAAGTTCTACTGTAAGTCCATTAGTGAGTATTGGGATTATAAGTTTTTTTCTTTTACTTTGTTTGTTGTTTTTGTGGAGAATATTTAAGACAGGATACAAAATAAAAACGTAGAGACGCATGGCGATGCGTCTCTGTTGGATATAAAATAAAAAAATACCGTTCAATATAGAACGGTATTTTTAAATATTGTGTTAAGCTGTCATTTCAGCAAACTTCTTGGTAATAGTTCTTCTACATTTGGTACAAACTTTGTGACCGTCAAGTTTTTGTAAGTTTGGATTTTGACGACGAAGAGTTTTTACTTTTGAATGACTTCTGTTAGCAGCTTTTTTTGGTCCTTTTAGACAAATTTCACATTTTGGCATAAATTTGGGGTTAATACTTGTTATTAGATGATTCATATAGTACAATATAAATACTTATTTGTCAATAGTAAAAAGCTCGAAACCTGTTTACCTACAGACAGGGGTTGAAAAAGCCTGAAAAGCTTAAAGTGCTTAATAAAATAAAAAATATAAATTGACAAAACTTTATGAACTTTTAACTTTATAAACTATATTATGGATATTATTTCAATGATTTTTTTTCTTG
>PFBU01000010.1 GCA_002773185.1 Candidatus Magasanikbacteria bacterium CG10_big_fil_rev_8_21_14_0_10_36_16
ACATTTCTTTGTCAGAATTGGAACTAAGAACCAAAATAAACAAAGCTTATTTGCAAGCAATTGAAGAATGTCGTTTTTCAGATTTGCCACAGTCTGCTTTGTACAAAAAGAATTTTGTCAAAAAATATGTTCAAGCTCTTGGTGAAGACACTAGATGTTTTGTCGAACAATTTGTCAATGAAGAATTGACTTATGATGTACCAGTAGTGGTGGCTACAGATCTTAAAAAATATCATTTTAGTAATATTCCAAATATTTTACGTTTTTCACTTTTTAGTGTGGTGGTAGCTTCTTTACTTCTTTTTCTTGGTTTTCATATCAAAAATGTTTTGACACCACCAAGTCTAGTTGTCTTAGCCCCAGAAAATGGTTTTATTAGTAATAGCAATTTTATTGATGTCAATGGCAAGACTGATCCAGAAATCCAAATCACTATCAACAGTGAAGCTGTGAAGAATGACGAGAATGGTAATTTTAATCAGAGTATCAATCTTTTGCCAGGTATTAATACTTTTGTGATAGAAGCTAAAAATAAACATGGTAAGACGACAGAAGAAGTGAGGAATGTGATTTATAAGAATAGTGGGGGAATTTCTTTGAAGTAGCACTGATTACACTGATTACATTGATTATAATAGATTGCACAGATTAAAAAAACTGCTATTGAGCAGTTTTTATTTTTTTTAGGTTTAGATCTTCTCTTAAAATAAAGTATTTTAGTTCCTTTGTTCATTAATTTGTAAGTTTATATTATCTATTTTTATTGGTATATAGATTTTCCCACCATTCTGAAATTTTGCCAGCCAATATTTCTTCTGCCAACTTTTTGGCAGATTCAGTCTTGAGACTTTTGTATTGGATATTTTCGGTCTGTCCTTCACCTTTGCCGTGGAGCCAAATTGGTGCTTCTTGATTACCTTGGTGTGTGTATTCTTTCAGCAGTAGTATCTGGTCTATCATGTCAGCGTCTTTGGCAACGATTGCTTCTTTGCTTTCGCGTTTTTCAAATTCAGTACTCATCTCAAATAAATCGGGAAAAGGTAAATCACCCAGTTGGTCTTTTATTATTTCTTCTTCAAAAATTTTGACGTATTTTTTGTGGATATAATTGTGATCGCCACTACGGATTTCACCTAAGTCGTGGGTGAGAGCCATGAGAGTAGTCTTATAAGGGTCAACATTTTCTAGTTTGGCTAGAAACCAAGCCACAAGTCCGACGCGATAGGAGTGGGTAGCAATATTATCAGACAAATCTTGGGTAAGTAAGACTTGTTGATGCATGCGAGGAAGTTTGCGCATAGTACCAACTTCAAAAAGAAAGTTGGCTATTTTTTTGTAAGAGTTTTGAGAAGTGGTTTGCATATTATTGTGATATATTTAAAGTTTTTTTCCAAAAATTAGAGGCTTCTTCGTAGTCTATATTACATTCTTCATATAGGGGGTCAACACCATATTTTTTACCTGTCTGCCTATATAGTCTGTTGTCTTGTTCCATATTTGCAAATGAAAAACCATGCTCATATAGATATTTATAATGTTCACGCATGTCAGATGTTTTGAAAGAACCTAAAAATTCTTGTGAGGGGACTTTTCCATAATGTTTTATTTCACCCATAGAGTACAAATCATATAATGGAAAAAAAGGATTACCTTCTTCAATGTGTTTTAACACACGTCTCGCCATGATTTCTTGCCAGGCTCTTCCTGTAACCATAGAACTAAAATAATGTTCGTCAATTCTTTTCTTTCTTTCTTCTTCAAAATCTTCAAAAGGTTTATGATCTGCAAATTCAATATGTCCAATATCCATAGGAGTTACAAAAACATTTTCTAGATCTAATAGTTCGGGTGAAAATTTTGTGATGAAACGTCCATATCCTTTTTGAGGTAGCCCCCATCCAAAGAATACACATTTTGTAAGCCCTAAACTTCTGTCACTTTCAAGTGAGTGTCCTTGGTGATTATTTGGTAAATCTTCAGTAGGTTTCATATCTGCAAGTCCTTGGGAAATTGTTTCATTTGATGTAGCATGGATAAGTGGTATTTCCATTAGTACCTTTTTTATTTTTTTTATTCTTTCTTTTTGTAATTCAGTTAATTCCCGAGACATTTCTGGGTGATTTTTGATATTTTCTTGTAAACGTTTTATTGATACATGTTGAACTAGCTCCGGGGGTAGAATAGGTTGAGTAGTCTTATTTTCTGGTAAAAATATTTGAGGACTTTTTTCAAAATTAACCATATTAATTGTATTTATAATTTTAATTTATATTATTTTTCTATTATACCAGCTTAATATTAAGCTTGCCAATATTCGTTTGACACTATATCTATAAAAGTGTAAAATTAAGCACGGAGGAGAGGGTTTTACCTCTTTTTTAATCTAAAAATAGACCTGTCATTTAACTAAATATAAGTAATATTATGGCTATCAAGAAAGAAAATCCAAAAATGGAAGCTGCTAAGACAGCAATCGACCAAATTAGACAAAAATATGGTGACAACTCCATCATGCGCTTCGGTGAAGCCAAAGCTATGGAAGTGGACGCAGTTTCTACAGGCTCACTTTCATTAGATATCGCTTTAGGCGTCGGTGGCGTACCACGTGGACGTGTTATAGAGATCTTTGGACCAGAAGCCTCTGGTAAGACCACTCTAGCACAACATATCATCGCTGAAGTCCAAAAATTGGGTGGTATTGCTGCCTTCATTGATGCCGAACATGCACTTGATCCTGAATATGCCAAGAAGATTGGTGTGGACGTCAATGCTCTTTATATTTCTCAACCAGACACTGGTGAACAAGCTCTAGAAATTCTGGAAACTTTGGTTCGTTCCAATGCAGTTGATGTTGTCGTTGTTGATTCAGTCGCTGCTCTAGTACCAAAAGCGGAAATCGAAGGTGAAATGGGGGATAGTCACATGGGCTTGCAAGCTAGACTTATGTCTCAAGCTTTGCGTAAGCTAACTGGTATTGTTTCCAAAACACATACTGTCGTTGTTTTCATCAACCAAACTCGTCAAAAGATTGGTGTATTTTTTGGTAATCCAGAAACTACTACCGGTGGTAATGCACTAAAATTCTATTCATCAGTTCGTATTGAAGTTCGTCGTAGTGCTCAAATCAAACAAGGTGACAAAATTATTGGTAACAGAGTAAAAGCCAAAATTGTGAAGAACAAAGTGGCAGCACCTTTCCGTACTACTGAATTTGATATCATGTACAATGAAGGTATTTCCGTTTCTGGAGATTTGATAGATACCGGTGTATTTTACAAAGTTTTGCAAAAGTCTGGTAACAGTTATGGTTTTGGTGAAGAAAAGTTGGGAGTAGGCAGAGAAAAAGCCAAACAATTCCTTCGTGAAAATCCAAAGATGATGGCAGAAATTAGAGCCAAAGTCTGGGAAGCTGTAAAACTTGGAGAAGCTCCAGATGAGGAAAAAGGTAAAGTTGGGGAAAAGGAAGATGTGGAAGAATAATCACTTTCGTTGGAACATTCCCGTCTAAGGCTGATTAAAGTAGCGTAAACAATTTTGTAAAAGAGAGTCATACTTTATCATAGGGCTCTCTTTTTTATTTATGAGGTAAAAGCAAACATCTGTTGTTGTTTATAAATTGGTTCTTCGGTTTCTTCCTCAATTTCACCTTCCAGCATTTGTATAATGGTATTTCCAATGTGATAGCCAAGGTTTACAGGTACTGCATTACCAATCTGTTTGTATTGTTGAGAAATAGATCCTGCAAATTTCCAGTTATCGGGAAAGGTTTGTATTCTGGCGTATTCTCGGACAGTTAAAGGTCTGGTTTCTTCGGGGTGGCATCTTTCAGTTTGTTTTTGAGCAGGACTACAAGTCAAAGTGAGAGATGGTTCATCCCAAGAAAGTCGTCTTGCTATACCAGTTTTTCCTCCCCCCATATAAAAGCTTGCTCCCATGTATTCCTTCTGTAATTTTTGGGGTAGTTCTCTCCAATATCCGCCAGGTGGAATAAGTTCTAAAATTTTCTTTTTATGTTCAGGATATTTTTGTCCTTCAGATTTTGGACATTTATGTAATGCTTCACGAAGTGGAATGATGTAGTCTTTTTCTTTCGGGAACGAAATAGGAATATCTAAATCGTTTCTTACTCCAATAATTATTAGACGTTCTCTTTTTTGAGAAACATCCAAGTATTGTGATCTGAGAACTTTATATTTTACTTTGTATCCCAATTCTTCCAAAACAAAAATCATAGTTTTGAGTGTTCTACCATTATCGTGATTAAGTAAACCTTTTACATTTTCACCAATTGCAATTTTAGGTTTGACTTCTTTTACACACCTGGCGAATTCAAAAAATAGGGTTCCTCGTATATCCTCAAAGCCCATTTTTTTACCAGCGTAAGAAAAAGTTTGGCAAGGAAAACCACCTTGTACAATATCTGCCTGCCCTTCCTCAAATTTTAGATTTCGGACATCATCTTCCACAACATTCCAATCAGGTCGATTTGTTCTCAATGTTTCGCAAGCATGTTTATCATATTCATTTAGTAGAATATGTTCAATGCCGGCGTTTTCCATACCTATTGCAGTTCCACCCGCTCCAGCAAATAATTCTATTGCGGTGTATTGTGATTTATTTTTGTTTTTTAAAATTTTAAATTTGTTGGTTTTATTACCAGTTTTATTTTGTATTCTTTTAATTTCATCTAAACTAAACATGCGAGAGTTGTTCTCATCCCTAAAAGATTTAATTAATCCTTTTTTATCCCATCTTCGAATTGTGTCTATCGAGATTTTTAATTCTTTGGTTGCTTCACCAGCTGTAAAATATTTTTGTTTGTTTTTCATATAAAAAATGATAGGGGATTAATCTATCATTATTATAACAAATAACCAATGCATAGGCAAAGGTTATTCTGTGGAAAACGCCATTTTAAACAATTCGTGGTACTCCTTCGCTTCTTTCTTGTTTAGTTTATATTTATGTTTATCAGCTATAACTTGTGGAAGAACATCAAATAATTCTTGAAGTGCTTTTTTTCTACCAGTAGCCATAGCATAAAAACTTACACCATCAATTACTCTTATTTTGTTTTTAGCTGGTCGTCTTTTTCCTTTTTCAGATGGTATAAATGGTTTGTCATATTTTTTTCTTCCTTTTGATATTACTTCGACATAGTAGCCAGTGTATTTTTCGTACCTATTGTTTTTAAGAGTGTTTTTTATATCATCGTATAATTTTACTAGGTGGTTGCCTTTTGTTGTATTATATTTATTTTTAACTTCAGCAATTATTTTCATTTTTTCATTGATAACATCTAGCCCACCTCCGACACCAAGATTTTTCCACCCAGAGATTGAACCCAAAATGTCTTGTTGAAAATCACCGATAGAATTCTGCATTGTTTTTTGTGTCTGTCTGGCTTTTTCTTGTTTCAGCCAGTCTTTGTAAGATATTGATTTTGTAATTCCGTGAAACAAAGCAGAAAATGGATCTATTACATTTTTGTACATGTTTGTTTCTGCATCATGTTCGGCTTTTTCGATTACTTTTATGACTTTGCTAACAGCAGTAATTAAGTCATGATTGGAAATGAATTTTAAATAAGGCATAATATTTGTTTATGTAGATACATTTTAGAATGGTTTTTTAATTCCGACTTAGTCGGGATTAATTTTTCCACTTTACAAATCCTAGTACTCAAATTTCGAACGTCTATCATGACTGTGATCATCATCTATCTCTTCCTCAGTTTTGTCTGGGTCATATTCTTCGTCGTTGTTAGTACTTTCTTCCTCTTCGTCCATATTTATATTGGCATATTGATCTTCTACCTCTTCAGGTATATCTATTTCTTCTAGTGGCTCCTCTTCTTCTGCTTCCACTTCTTCAATTTCTTCTTCATCATGTACTGGATTGGTAAAGACATTGTGTTCGCCACCAGCATTCATGGTACGGCCCATAGTTTCGGCTGTAACAAGTATTTCACGAGCTTTGGCACCTTGGGAAGGTCCAACAATGCCAGCTTCTTCTAGCTCGTCAAGAATTCGCGCAGCCCGAGCATAACCAATTTTGAGACGACGTTGGAGAAATGAGGCACTAGCTTTTTCATATTTTACAATAAGTTCTTTACATTCTTCGAAAAGTGGATCAGTGTCATCAGCTACTCCGCCGAACATATTTATCGTACCTCCATTATTTTTTTTACTTTCAACAATAGAAGTATCATATTCTGGTTCGTCATCACCTTTGAGATATTTGACGACATTTTTCATTTCTGATTCAGAAATATATGAACCTTGGATACGCACTGGTTTACTAAGTTCAGCTGTTTGGAAAAGCATGTCGCCACGGCCGATA
>PFBU01000021.1 GCA_002773185.1 Candidatus Magasanikbacteria bacterium CG10_big_fil_rev_8_21_14_0_10_36_16
AACACTTGATTAATTACTTAATCACTTAAACAATCTCTTAGAGGGGATTGTTTTTGTTTTGGTTGTTTATTTGCTGTAGTGTTTAAGTGTTTAGGTGATGCAGTGTTGTAGTGATTAGGTGTGTTGTGTTATAATATAAGCAATAATTTGGTTTTTTATTTTTTGTAATGTCCAAGAAAAATATTATCAAAACAAAAATAAGGAAAGCACCTCGCAAGTGTGTAATTTGTGCTAAAATTGGACACAACTCCCGTACTTGCCCAACTCTTAGAGCTGTCAAAAAAGAAAGTAGAGAAATACAAACACCATCTTCACACGGTGGTTCTTTTGTTGGTGTCAAAGTGGTCAACAAAGCTAGAAAATCTCCTTTTATTGTTGATATTTCTAGTAAAAGAAAAAAAGCAACAGATTTGGAAAAAATAAATGTTTACAAAAATGAATCAAAAAAACCAGCTACCAGAGTGGTGGTGGATTTTGGTAGCTTAGTGAAAGCAGAAAACAAAAAACAAAGTATTTTGCAAATTAAAAATCCTATTAGTATCTCAAAACCTTTGTTGGAAGTAGTGAAAGATAAAAAAGAAAATAAAAAAAATTCATCCCCAAAATTCAAAATAACCAAACATTATAGATTGGTGCCACGTTTTTATGTTATCAAAAAAGTGGTGGCTAACTCAAAGAAATTTGTTGCTGATTTTGTAGAATTTGTCTCTGCCAAAATAAAAGACGTAGGCCAAGTGTTTTACGATTTTTGGCATGGCTTCAATTTTAGACGTTTTACTGTTAGTTTTTTGCTTTTGACTATTGTTTGTACCATACCTTTTCCAGCTGTGGGCTATTACAAAAAAATAAAAGCAGATACTAGTGAAATAGTTTCCAAGAGTAGTGATGCCTTTTTGGCTTTGCAATCTTCTACCGTTTCTGCTTTCAACAATGATTTACCTGGCGCTGAAAATGATTTGAATTCAGCCCTCAGTTCTTTTGGTAGTGCTGAAGAAATTATTGACAAAGAATACAAAGCAGCGCTTTATGTTGCCAAACTTTTGCCAGTGGTGGGAGACAAAGTAAAAAGTAGACAAGATTTGTTGTTGGCTGGTCACCAGTTGGCGCTTGGCAATGCTTACTTGGTAAAAGGAATTGACGAAGCTACCAAACCAGAGACAGCAGACAATTTGATAGCTCGTTTGGCTATTTTACAACAACATTTACGAGGTGCGTTGCAAGCTTACAATACAGCTTTGGACAAAATTGACAATGTAGAAATTACAGCCGTACCAGCTGAATATCAGCAATCTTTTACAGATTTCAAAACTTTGTTTGCAGGTTTTGTAACTGACATGGACAATTATGATCAAGTAATTCGGGGTGTGCAATTGATAATGGGTGGAGATGGTTTCAAACGTTATTTGGTTTTGTTCCAAAATACTTTTGAAATTAGGCCAACTGGTGGCTTTGTGGGTAGCTATGCGGTAGTAGATGTCAGCAATGGCAAAATCACTAATATTGATGTCCCAGGAGAAGGTAGCTACGCTTTTCAAGGTCAACTTGATGTCTATGAAAAACCATCACTACCATTGCAATTGGTAAACAAGAGATGGGAATTTCAAGATAGTAATTGGTTTCCAGATTTCAAGGCTTCTGCCCAAAAGATGGCTTGGTTTTATGAACACGGCAAGAAGACGACAGTAGATGGAGTAATCGCTATCAATTCTTCAGTTTTAGAGAGACTTTTGACAGTCGTTGGGCCTTTGCAAAATGAAGATTACAGTCTTCTTCTCAAGTCAGAAGACGCTCTTACTAAGTTGGAATCAGAAGTGAGAAATTATGATAATACCGAAGAAAATACTCCCAAAGCTATTTTGTCAGTAGTCCTTAACCAAGTTTTTAGTTCTATCCAAAATCTCAAACCTAGTCAACTTGTAGGCTTGATAACCCAATTGCACGAAGCTTTGTCTGGTAGAGAAATTCAATTGTATTTCAATGATTCTTATGTCCAAAATATTTTACAAGATTATGGTTGGACTGGCGAGATTTTACCAACCAAAGAAACTCAAGATTATTTGTTGGTGGTCAATAGTAATATTGGTGGTGGCAAGAGTGATGCCCAAATTACCCAAAAAATAGAACACCAAGCTGTGGTTCAAGAAGATGGTAGTGTGATAGACACTGTGATTGTCACTAGAAAACACAATGGTCAGGGTGGGGAGGCTTATTATGATATTCCAAATATAGATTTTTTGCGTCTGTATGTACCAGAAGGCGCCGAACTTTTGGATGCTGGTGGCTTTGTTTTTCCAGATGAAAATTCTTTCAAAGTGCCACCAAGTTGGTATCAGGATGATGTAGATTTGCAAAAAAATGAACAAAATTCTCAGCTTGATCAAAAGACTGGTACAGAGATTAGTCAAGAGTTTGGTAAAACAGTTTTTGGTAATTGGGTGGTAACCAAAGCCAATTTTGAGTCTCAGGTTTATTTTATTTACAAATTACCATTCAATGTATTGTCAGAAGCAAAATTAGATACGGAAGTTTTGACAAATAAAAAGTTTTTTAATTTTACTAATTTTTTTAGTCAGAAAGTTAAAAATTCTTTATTGTCTCACTATAGTATTTTGCTTCAAAAACAATCAGGACAAACAAGTGGTTTTGATCATTCCATTATTTATCCAGACGGTTGGACTCCTATTTGGAAAGAAGGTGACAGCTTGGAACTGTCCACAAATGGTGGTTCTATAGTAGAAAATTTTGATAATGACAAAATATTTGGTATAGTTATGGAGAAGCAATAAATGTCTTCATTTTTATCAGTTTATAAATTATAAATTAGTATGCCTGTCAAAAACAAAATCCCTAAAAAAAATAAAAAAAAAAAGATAGTAGATATATCACAGGTAGAAAAAGAACAAACTGTTGTCCAAGATGAATCTATCAAAAATATTGAAAAAGATATCAAAGAAAATATTGAAATTTTGGAACATAAAACTCCTGTAACTAGTGAAGAGCATGTTTTTGTAAAAAAAGATTTACCAGTAGAAGTCGAAGGTAAAGTAGAAGTTGAAGAAAAAAATGATGGAACACCAAGTGAAAAAGATATGAAGTCAAAAGAAAATAATATCTCACAGAAGTTGACGGAAATTTATGAAAATGATAATGGGGACATACCAGATATGCGACTCTTTCAAAAGAGTAGTCATAGTCGTTTTTTGTGGGCTTTTTTTGTTTTGATTTTTTCAGTTATTTTTTTTGCAGCTATAGCTTGGGTAGGATTTTTTGTGATTCAACCTAATACAAAATTTTCTGAAGATAATATTATTTTGACCATATCGGGTAATGAAAATTTTAGATCTGGTGAAAATAGTACTTATAGAATAAGATATAAGAATCCTCAAGATGTGGCTTTGCATAATGTAGTTTTGGAAGTGCGTTATCCCAAAGGTTTTGTTTTTGCTTCTAGCACCAAATCAACCGTAGATGATAATCATGATAGTTGGAATTTGGGTGATTTGGAAGCAGAAGGTAGTGGCTATATAGACATTGTTGGTAATATTTATGGTGATATAAGTTCAGAACAATCTTTTAGAGTATTTTTGAATTATGTACCTGAAAATTTTAGTTCATCTTTTCAAAAAGTAACAAGTCTTACTTTGACTAGTACTGACACTTTGGTAAAAATAGAAGTACAAGTTGCTGACCAAGTAGTGGCTGGTTTGGATACGCCGGTAAAAATAATTGTTTCGCCAGCTAGTGATGTTCCTGTCAAAAATATTTCTGTTTCTTGTGACTCTAGTTCTTTTACTTTCAAATCTAGTGAACCAAAGACAGTCCCAGGGAAAGATTGTCAATGGAATTTTGATTCTTTAGATGCCCCACAAGAAATCAATGTTTTTGGATTTTTTACTGAAGACAAAGACAATGGTAACAAATTTAGTGTAGCTGTTAAGAATTGGGTTTCTAGTGAACGTACTGGAGATGGTTATATCTTAGCTAATGTTGAAAAAGATGTAGTATTGAGTAAATTGGATACTTTGTACAGCTTGGTAGTAAATGGTACAACCGGATCTTTTGACATGCAACCAGGGGACACTATTAGTGCTAGTATTTTTATCAAAAATAATGGTGAGTCAGTCCTCAAAGATGCTAAATTAAAATTTATTATTGATGCTCCAGCCAATAATAATAGAAGTATCTTGAATTGGACTAGTTTGGATACAGGAGATATTGATGGTGATATTGTTGGACAAAAAATTTCTGATGATGTTAGACGTGGGATTATTACTTGGGACAAACGCTATATTGCTGGGCTAAAAAATATTATGCCGGGTGACGAAGTGAAGGTAAATATTACTCTACTAATCAAAAATGCTAATGATTTGACTTTGTCAGACTACGCTGCCTTTATGATGAATATTTCTAGTGAATTGTCTTACACTTTAAACGATAAAACAGAAACGATTAGTAGTAATAAGTTGGATATCAAATTGACTTCTGATTTGAAGATGACTGCCAAAGATGATGTTAGTCAAGATGTAGGAGGGGACACTGTACACAAAATTTCTTGGCTTTTGACTAATTCTTATCATGACTTGAAAAACTTAGAAATATCAGCTGATTTGTATGGTGATATTTCTCTCGATGAAAGTAATATCGTCGTACCAGCTGGGACAATTACTTATGACAAAGACCAAAAGAAATTACTTTGGAAAATAGATCAAATGCCTATTAGTGTAGATATCTTAGCTGCTCAGTTTGAAATAAAAGTTCTTTCAGACAATCCAACTCAGAAAAATCTGACTTCCAAGCCAGTTATCAAAGCTTTTGATGATATTTTACAGCAAGATATACAGGTCTTTGGACAAGAGGTTTTGTTGGGAGAAGTTGGTAATTAAGGCAAAAAAATTTATTTAAATAATGTCTAAAATTTAGCGTTGTTCTTTATTCTAAATGCGAAAATAATCAACTACCTCGCAGCATCGTGCCCAAGGCTGATCAGTCCTCTGGCTGAAGCTGACGAGGTATGAGAAGGAATATCTTCGTAGCAAGCTACGGGGAATTAAACCCTCTCGTCCGCCTTGGGCGGATTAAAAAAAGAGATGGTTAAAAAAAGTAAAAACTCTGGATTGAAAAAAAGAGTTATCCCCATTTTTTTGAAATATTTTTTATATATGCTATAATGTTTATAGCTAATTTAGAAGCTCACTGAAGCCCAAAGATTATTATATTTTTTGAGCTTTTTTATTTTTTATAAAATTTTTATTGTGTCTTTATTGTACCAAGTTGGAACCTATTTTCAAAACAAATGATGTCTCACGCGCGTAGTGCGTGGTGGCTTGAAATTGCCTCGTACGCTCGTATCGTTCCGTCATTGCCTCGCAGAGCCTCGGCAAACCCGAAAGCAAAACACTCCTTGCATTTCTGATTTGGCGGGGGTGAAATTTCTTTTGAAAAAGGAAAGTGTGTTTTTCTTTCGGGGTTCTGCACTCCAAGTATTCAGGCAGGTGGTGGAATAATGCGGACGAAGTTTTGGCAAAACTATTTTTTGGGGAAAGGATTTGCCAAAACTTCGGCTTATTTGTTTTTGAATTCGGATGTCGCAAATGGAAAAGGAGGGGTTTGGGGAGGAATTTTCCATTTGTTTCTTTTTTGTTTTGGGGGAATTAGGGTGTTTATCCACATAGACGTGGATTTGACTATTGTTAGGTGTAGGAGTAATATTTAAGCATTAACGCAAATACTTAAATATGTTAGAACCATCACAAATATCAAAAATTAAAGAAACATTAAAGGCGCAAAACACTTATTTGGTCGATGTGTTTAGTTTACTCGGGGATAAAAATCGGTTCCTTATTATAAAAATCCTTATCGAACAAGGAGAAATGTGTGTTACCGATCTTGCTAATGTCCTAGATATTTCAGTATCAGCAGTATCACAGCACCTGCGGATACTTGAAATGTCGAGGATGATCGAAGGCGAGAAAATGGGGCAGATGATGTGCTATAAGCCAAGGATAGACGATCCAAGAATTAAGAAAATTATCAATTTAATATAATTAAAAAATAACTTAAAAATACTATGAAAAATGTAACCATATATTCAACACCAACTTGCCACTTCTGTCATGCGACTAAAGAATTCTTTAAGGAAAATGGTATCGTCTTCACGGACTATAACGTTTCAGAAGATTCTGCAAGACGCGACGAGATGATTCAAAAAAGTGGACAGATGGGTGTGCCAGTCATTTTTGTCGATA
>PFBU01000082.1 GCA_002773185.1 Candidatus Magasanikbacteria bacterium CG10_big_fil_rev_8_21_14_0_10_36_16
ACTTGAACCTTGATATCTTCTTCAGAAATTTCCACAGGTACTTCTATACTATCACGAACTTTACCATTTACTTGAACGACAATAGTAATAGTATCTTCTTTTATTTTTGATTCGTCATACTCTGGCCATTTTTCTTCTGAGATACTATTTTCATTTCCTAATTTGTTCCAAAGTTCTTCAGCCATGTGTGGTGCGAATGGTGAGAGTAGTTTCAAAAATGTAACATAAACTTCTTTACTGACACTTTCTTCTTTTTGTAAAGCATTAGTAAATTCCATCAACTTTGCTACTGACGTATTAAAACTTAATTTTGGTAAATCTTCACCAATTTTCTTTATCGTCTTATGTAATAATTTTTCTATACTTTCCTCATTCCCCGTTCCTCGTTCCACTTTATCTTGCAAATTCCATACTTTCTCCAAAAATCTCCTTACACCTTTGACACCATTTTCATCCCAAGGTTTGTCTTCTTCAAGAGGTCCCATAAACATTTCATACATACGCAAAGTGTCTGCTCCATAAACTTCGGTTACATCTGTTGGGTTTATCACATTTCCCCAGCGTTTACTCATCTTACGATTGTCTGGTCCAAGAATAAGACCTTGATGACGATGTACTTTGAAAGGTTCGTCAAAATCTATATAACCAGCATCATGCAAAACTTTGGTAAAAAAACGAGAATAAAGCAAATGTCCATTGACGTGCTCTGGTCCTCCAAGATAAAAATCTACCGGCATCCATTTTTTCAACGCTTCCTCACTGGCAAAAACTTGTTCATTTTTTAGATCAAGATAACGATAATAATACCAAGACGAACACATGAAAGTATCCAGTGTATCTACTTCTCTTTTCCAACCTTTGCCATATTTTTCTTCTATACCTTCTTGAAAAGTTTTGGAATAAGTAAGTGGAGATTGTCCAGTTGGTTTGAAATCCACGTCTTCTGGCAAACGTACAGGCAAATCTTCTAGCTCAAGAGGCTTCAATTCACCAGTATTTTCATTACGAAGCATCGGAATCGGTGCTCCCCAAAATCTCTGACGAGAAACTGACCAATCACGAAGTTTGTATTGGACTTTTCTGTTTCCAATATTATTTTTTTCTAAATACTCAATCATTTTTTCTTTCGCTTCTTCTGTAGTAAGACCATTTAAAAATTCAGAATGAAATGCAATACCTTTTTCTACAAAACCAATAATCAATTTCCAATTACCATTTTCTACTTTTTCTGGTTCTACATCACTTGGTATAACAACCTGTTTTATAGGTAAATTAAACTTCTTAGCAAATTCCCAATCTCTCTCATCATGAGCAGGTACAGCCATAATAGCTCCCGTGCCATAAGAAGCAATTACATAGTCAGCTACAAAAACAGGAATTTCTTCTTTACTTACAGGATTGACAGCTTTTACACCCTTCAACTCTATACCTGTTTTTTCTTTTTCAATTTGTCTATCCAATTCAGTTTTTTTACTTGTCTTTTCAATATAATCCAAAACTTCTTCTTTATTTTCCACAATTCCTCTATCTAACAATTCTTGAATATATTTTCCTTCTGGGGCTAAGACCATGTAAGTCGCACCAAAAAGTGTGTCTGGACGAGTAGTGAAAACACGAACTTTCAAATCACTATCTTTGATAACAAAATCTACTTCCGCTCCACTTGATTTACCTATCCAATCTTTTTGTCTTTTCTTAGTTTCTTCTGGCCAATCAAGTTTGTCTATATCTTGCAATAATCTCTCAGCATAATCAGTAATCTTGATATACCATTGTTCCATTTCTTTTTGGATAATAACAGTATCACAACGCTCACACAATCCTTCTTTCACCTGATCATTGGCCAAAACAGTTTTACAACTATTACACCAATTGACAGCCTGTTTTTTGCGATAAACCAAACCACGTTTATAAAATAACAAGAAAAACCATTGGGTAAATTTGTAATAATCAGCATTATGACTACCTACTTCTCTATCCCAATCTACCGAAATACCCAAAGCTTTTATCTGTTTACGAAAATTATCAATAGCATTGTCTGTACTTATTTTTGGATGAATATTATTTTTGATAGCATAATTTTCAGCTGGCAAACCAAAACTATCCCAACCAATCACTTGCAAGACTTTCTTCCCAGTCATCCTCTGATAACGCGCAAAAATATCACAAGCAGTATAGACTTCAGCATGACCCACATGCAGACCACTACCAGACGGATAAGGCAATTGTGGCAAAATGTAATATTTGTTGTCAGACGTAACGTCTTCTGGAGTTTGAAAAGTCTTATTCTCTTCCCAATATTTTTGCCATTTTTTCTCGATATCTTGTGGATTGTATTTGTCCATAAACTTATTATTATTTGCATTAGTCCTTTTAGTTTAGCGAAATTCTAAGAAAAATGCAAGCCAAACAAAAACGTCCTTTTTGAGGACGTTTTTGAATTTTTAAGCTTTCAAATCTATAGAGCTACCATTTTTATTTCTCAAAACTATCTCAAATGATGTTCCCGCCCTGTTCAATACTTCAATTTCCCCAGGTTCAGCAGGTCTTTCCTCATAAGTTGGTCTCCCTCGTCTGTCATAACCAGTACAAATTCTAATTACAGCTTTACCATCTATTGTTTTAGACTCATAAATTGGTATACTTTCTTTTTCTGACATATTATTAAAAAATTATAAAATAATGTTTATGTTATCTAATCCTATCACGAAGTTCTAATATTCTCTTAAAAATAAGATCCTTTTCTTCTGCGGTTAAATTAACACTTGCTGGTATAAATAAATCATTAAACACCTCTCTAGCTTGTTTAACATTATGAGCTGCTAAAAAATTTTCTACAAAACCATTATTCAATTCATCTTCTACTTCTACACCAACTTGATTTCCTCCAGTTCCAAATTCAACAAATTTTTGTTCTGACATAAAAAATAATTAAAAATAACTTACTTCAATTTTAATACACTATCAAAAATAAAACAACCCCACCAATTTGAAGTTGTTTTAGTGTTTGATTGTTCAAATGTTAGATTAAGAAACGTGTTTCTCAAGCATTTCTTTCAATTTTTCTTTTGGCACACCACCAATCATTTGATCTACCACTTCTCCACCTTTGAAAACCAAGAAAGTTGGGATACTCATCACCTTATAGTGACCAGCAGTAACACCATTTTCATCCACATTCAATTTGCCAACTTTGGCTTTACCTGCCAACTCTTCGGCAATTTGCTCGACGACAGGACCCATCATCTGACAAGGACCACACCAAGGTGCCCAAAAATCTACAAATACAGGTACTTCTGATTTGAGTACTTCTGTTTCAAAATTTGCATCTGTTAGAATTATTTCTGACATACTTTTTTCTTTTTTAAGAATTAATTTATAGTATAGATACTATACTACTTTTCAAAGTTCCTGACAACTGTGGAAAATTATTGTCCCATTGTCCTACTGTCCTATTGTGGTTTCCGATACGACAATATAACAATAAGACAATAGGACAATAAAAAAACCGAGTTTATCACTCGATTTTTCATTTTAAAAAAAATTTCTTACAAGAATTGTATCTCTCTCGCCTTAGTCTCTTCAGTATAGAATTCCAAGACATCACCAATTTCAATTCTAGGTTTGCCTTCAAATCTCACACCACATTCCATACCTTCGTGAACTTCTTTGGTAACAGATTGTCCCATACGACATTCAGTAATTTTACCTATACCCATCTCAAGTTTTTCGTGTTTTACTCTAGCTAGGACATTTTTCATGACTTTGCCACTTTCAATTCTTCCACCAACAATCATTGCGCCCTTTTCTTTTCTAAATATAGCAACAACTTTCATATTACCAATTTCGGTAATTATTTTTTCATCGCTGAGTAATATTCCTAACTCTTCTTTTACCCAATCAATAAGATCATAGATAACATCATATTGTAAAAATTGTACATTCTCTTCACGCATCATACTACCAGCCAAAGGCGTAGCATTGACATTGAAACCAATGACAGTAGCCCCACTAGTTGTTGCTTTTTTGACATCATCTTCAGTAATATTTCCTAGACCTTTTCCAATAATTTTGACACCAACTTCAGCATGTCTAATTTTTTCAAAAGAAGAAACAATAGCTTCAAGTGAACCAAGTACATCAGCTTTGACAACAATATTTAAAGTTTTTTTCTTTTCTTCATCACCACTGTCATTGTCTGCAGTTATGATAGTACGTTCTGCACCTGTTTGTTCAGATTTTTTCTTACGCAAGTTTATTTCGGTAGCAGTACTCTCCTTGGTGATATCCAAAACATCTCCAACTTCTGGAGCAATTTTGAAACCAATAATTTGGATAGGCACTGAAGGACCGGCTTCATCAACCAATTCCCCTTTATAATTTTTCATCGCTCTGACTTTGCCATAAATTTCATTGTTGAGAACAAGTTTGTCACCACGATGCAAAGTACCAGATTGGATAAGTACAGTAGCAACAGGTCCCATACCTTTATCCACATTGGATTCAATCACAGTACCAATAGCTGGCAATTCTCTATCAGCTTTTATTTTGTCTTCATTCATATCTGCCACTAAAAGCAAGACATCTAAAAGTTTGTCAATATTAGTATTTTGTTTAGCAGAGATTTCTACCATCGGGACATTTCCACCCCATTCTTCAGCCAAAACGCCTTTTTGTGACAAATCTGTTTTCGTTTTTTGAATATCAGCAGATTCTTTATCGATTTTATTGATAGCTACAACAAATGGTAATTTTGCAGCTTTGATAATGTTGATAGCTTCTTCAGTCTGAGGTTTCACACCATCATCAGCGGCCACAATAAGAATAGCAATATCAGCTACTTTGGCACCACGACTACGCATCATAGTGAAAGCTTCATGACCAGGAGTATCAATGAAAGTAAGAGCACGTTCTTTTTTGTTTTTTGGATCTTTCCAAATTGTCTGGTATGCACCAATGTGCTGGGTAATACCACCAGCTTCGGTATCAATAATATTAGCATGACGAATAGTATCAAGAAGTTTTGTTTTACCATGATCGACATGACCCATAACCACGATGACTGGGGCACGTGGTTGCAAATTTTTTCCTTTGGCAAGTGCTTCTTCTAGACTTTGGACGCGTTCTTCTTCTTTCTTTTCATCTTCAATATTACCATCTTCTTTATGCACAATGAAACCAAGATCTTCGGCCATAATAGACATAGTATCAAAATCAAGATTTTGATTTTGGTTGGCCAAAATACCATTTTTCATTAGTTCGGTAATAATTTGAGTAACAGTCATATTCAATTTTTCCGCAAATTCTCTAACAGTCAATTTGTCTCCCAAAGTTACATCCTGACCAAGTTCTTTTCGCAATTCTTTTTCTTTCAATTTCTTTTCTTCTAGTTCTTTTTTCTTTTTTTCTTCCAATTCACGCTTAATATATTTCCAACGACGTATCACTTGTTCAGCTGTAGCGTCATCAATCTTAATAGCTTTTCGTCCAATATCAAAACCGTATTGAGGCAAGACTTCCAATAATTCAACGGTATTTATTCTAAGTTTACGAGCTAATTCGGTGACGTTCATGTGATAAAAAGCTTACAAAGCTTACGAGGCCTACAAGGCCTACAAAGCTATTTATTAATAATTGTGAATATTATATAAGAAATAATAAAAAAAGTCAATTATTTGGCTAAAAGTACTAACAAACAAAAAACACCTCTTTTTGAGATGTGTTTTGTGTGCCCCTCCTTTCCTCCTTTTTGAGTGTTGTGGGGCGACTACCTCAACCGCCTCCCCACTGATGGGGTGACGTGTTAATGTAATCAATCTTTCGTCGCCTGAAACAGGCGACAAAACTATTCCAAAAGGCTTTCAAAAAGCCTCCATGGATTGCGACGTCAAAACTTGGGACCTCCCCAAATCCTTCTGTCGCTGATATCTAAATATTATAATTAATACCAAGATATTAGCGACAAATTGGAAATCAAGACACATTATACTAGCACATTTTCGCCTTTTTGTCAAGACACGTAAAAAATATGTAAAGGCTAAATAGAAATGTCATACCAGTCGGCAAAGTAGAAATGTCATAGTCTGCCTTTTGTAGTCACTAAAAGTGGCTGTTTTTGAG
>PFBU01000069.1 GCA_002773185.1 Candidatus Magasanikbacteria bacterium CG10_big_fil_rev_8_21_14_0_10_36_16
TAAAAAAAGCTGTATTGAAAGTCAAAAATCCCAAAAATGCCTTACATATTTATAAGTATGGCAAATCTACTATTATTGATGATACTTACAATTCCAACCCTGACGGTTTCCGAGTTGCTATCAATATGTTGGCTCAATATTCTCATGAGTATAAAAAAATAGTAATTACAAGAGGTATTATTGAACTTGGTGAATTAAGCAATGAAATCCACGAACAAATCGGTGGTGAGATAGCTTTTATGGCAGATGAGTTGGTTATTACGGCACCAGACTTTGTAGAGCCACTCAAAAAAGGAGTTGGTACCAAATACCAAACAAATGTCATGGTAAAAACTAACAGTATAGAATTATTAAATTACTTGAAGAAATGTAAAGAAACAAATTCTGTCATTTTATTGGAAAATAGAATACCAGAGATAATAAGATATGAACTAAAAAAATAAATTATGATTTTTACTGGCTTTCATCCCAATATTTACAAAAAAGATGTACACACAGCTTTGTCTTTTTTATTTTTACCTTGGAATTGGTTCAAACTAAAAAAAGGTAATAATACTTTTAAAGTTGAAAATTGGTTACAAAATTATTTTACTGTGAAATATGCTATAACTTTTGATAGTGGACGCACAGCTTTACAAAAAGCTATAGAAGCTACGAATATTAGGTATGGAGACGAAGTATTAGTTCAAGCTTATACCTGTCTTGTGGTTAGTAACGCTATCAACTGGGCAGGAGGAAAACCAATTTATGTTGATATAAATGAAAATTTCAATATGAATGTAGAGGATTTAAAAAATAAAATAACAGAAAAATCAAAAATAATAATCATTCAACACACTTTTGGTAAATTAGCTGATTTGGAAAAAATAATACAAGTAGCAAAAGAACACAATTTGATTGTGATTGAAGATTGCGCACATACTATTGGGACAAAATATAAAGGTAAATTGGCAGGTACTTGGGGTGATATTGGGATGTTTAGTTTTGGCACTGACAAAGTCATTTCTTCGTCACGAGGTGGTGCTCTTATTACCAACCATGAAAAATTGGCTGAAAAAATCATGGAATTAAACAAAAAACTACCAGAATCTACCACCAAAACTATTTTACAAAATCTTTGTAATTTCCCCATTTTTTATATTGGAAAGGCTTTATATGATTTTCTATACTTAGGAAAGATAGCTTTGGCAGTAGCTCAAAAGATTGGACTAACTGGAAAAATAATTTATAAAAAAGAAAAAGCATGTCACAAATTAAATTTTTATCCTGCTAAATATCCCAATGCTTTGGCCAAAATTTTATTAAATCAATTTACTAAATTAGCAGAAATGAATAATCACCGACAGGAGATATCGGCAATTTATGACAAAATTTTACAGGCAGACAAAATTAAAAAACCACAATTACTCCAGAATGAAATTTTATTGAGATATACAATTTTGATAGATAATCCACAAAAGTTTATTCAAATTGCTAAGAAAAAAAGAATTATTTTGGGTAATTGGTATGATTCTGTTATTGCGCCTGCTGACAAATATTTAAATATGCCAGGTACCGGTTACCAAGAAGGAAACTGTCCAAAGGCTGAATATTTGGCCAAAAAATCTCTCAATTTGCCAATTAACAAAGATATCACCTATACTCAAGCCAAAATGATAGCCGAACTGATAAATAATAATCTATGATCAAAGAAGTTACAAAAAAAGAAAATTGGACTACCAAAAAAGAATTTCTGCAATCTTGGGAATATGGTGATTTTCTAAAAGACACTGGAAGAAAATTAGTAAGATACGAATACCTCTCCAAAAACAAAGAAGTAACCCAATTTCAAGGTGTAATAACTTCCAATGCTTTAGGTTTCAAATTTATTTACGTGCCTCGTGTGTCTTTTAGTCAAGAATTGTTGGATGAAATAAGTAAGTTTTTCAAAGAAAATAATTTTGTCTTTTGGCGAGTAGAAAGATTGAATAATAATATTCCAAAAAATTTTAATTATAAATTGGTAAAAAATAGACAACCAGAATGTACTTGGCTTCTAGACTTAGAAAAAACCGAAGAAGAAATTTTGTCTGAAATGCATAGTAAAACTAGGTACAATATAAATTTGGCTATAAAAAAAGGCGTGGTTTGTAAAATTGAAAAAGATCTAGAAAAATATTGGCAACTAAATGAAATGACTACTAACCGTAATAGTATCAAAAGTCATGACAAAAATTATATAGAGAAATTATTGAAATTGGATAGTGTTTATCAACTAAGCACTTATTTTGCTGAGGATATTATTTCTTCAGCCATTGTATTCAAATACAATGATATTATGTATTATTTGTTTGGTGCTTCTGCCAATACTCATCGCAACCTCATGGGACCTTATTTGAATCAATTTGAAATTATAAAACTAGCTAAAAAATTAAATTGTAAAGTATATGATTTTTGGGGTATGGCACCACCAGCCGAAGAGGGAAGCGAGGACAGAAATTCACATCACAATTACGCTTGGAAAAAATCTCACCCGTTAGACGGCGTAGCCAAATTCAAAGCTGGTTTCAATGGTAAATTAGAATGTTATCCCAAACCTTTGGAAATAGTTTTGAATCCTTTCAAATATAAAATATTTTCACTAATCCAAAAACTAAGAAAAAGAACCATTGTAGGTCATAGTACCAAAGAATAAATATGTACGAAATAAAAGAAATATTAAACAAAGAAGATTGGGAACAATTTCTAGCCAAACAGAAATTTGTTTTGATGACCCAGTCTTACAGATATGGTGATTTTTATGAATCAATGAACGAAAAACATTGGCTTATAGGTGTTTATGAAGAAGGACAACTAGTCGCTGGTAGCTTGATTTTGACTGTACATGCCAGACGTGGTAATTTTGTTTTTTTACCTTATGGACCAGTCATTAGCAAAGACTATGAAAATATCTTGAAATTATTTATAGATTTTTTGAAAGAAAAAGCCAAAAAAGAACATTATGATTTTATTAGAGTTTCTCCCTTTGTCGATGATTTGTTGGAAACCAAAAATATTTACCAAAACATTGGTTTTAGGAAATCTCCCATACACGCCTTAGCTGAAACAACTTGGCTTTTGGATTTGAGTAAAAGTGAGGAAGAAATTTTGGCCAACATGAACAAAAATCATCGTAATTTGATAAACCGTTGTATTAGAGAAAAAGTAAAAGTAATATTTTCTAATGACAAAAAAGCTTTGGAAGAATTCAATGTTTTGCACGATTTTACGGCCAAAAAACATCACTTTACTAGATTTTCCAATTCTTATGTGGAAAAAGAATTTATGGCTTTTCAACAAGATGATGAAGTCTCTGTCATCAAGGCTTATTTGCCAGATAATCCCAACTTAGACTCTTCAGCTGTGGTTTATTTTTATGGAAATTCTGCAGCCTATAGACACGGGGCATCTTTGGTACAAGACAAAAAATTACCAACATCTTATCTTTTGCAATGGGAAGCTATCAAAGAAGCCAAAAATAGGGGACTAAAATATTACAATTTTTGGGGAATAGCTCCAGATAACGCTCCGGCAAATCACCCTTTCAAAGGTATTACTCATTTCAAAAAAGGTTTTGGTGGTTTTCAAAAAGATTTATTACCTTGTCAAGATTTTATAATCTCACCAAAGTATTGGATTACTTGGATTATTGAAACTGTTCGTAGTAAAAAACGTGGATTTTAGAATACGAAATACGAAATTTACGAACATACGAAAAATATTCTATTCTCAAAATGTGTATAAGGAAAAAATGCAAAGTTCGTAATTTTGTAGCTTTCGTATTTCGTATCCCAGAAAAATTTTCCATCTTTCTTTAACAAAATTGCCTGTGCCAATCAAAAAAATCATCAATCATCACAAACTACAAAGAAAGTTTCATAACAAAGTAAAAAGTACCAAAAAACTTTTTAGTTATTTTTTTAATCCCAAAAAAACTAGACGAGATTTTTCTTGGGATGGTAGGGAAGTGGAAAATCCTTTTATACACGAAAAAATAAGTAAGAAATTATTGTATTTTAAAATTTTTATAATAGCTAGCAGTATTATAGTGACCTTTTCTATCTTTGTTTTTCATCCTTTTTTTATTATAGAAGATGTCCAAATAGATGGTTTACAAAGGATAAAAAAGACAGATTTGTTGGATACTGTAAATGGTCTTCTCAATTACAAACAATTTGGTCTGATAAAAGAAAATAGTTATCTTCTTTGTAATGTCAACGAAATCAAAGACGTTTTGAAAGAAAGATATCCTATTGAAAAAATAATTGTTACCAAAAGTTTTCCTAATAAATTGTCTATACTGATTCAAGAAAAAATTTCTACAATAATCTATGACAATGGTCTGGAATATAGCTATGTAGATTTGGATGGTAAGATAGTAGAAATAATGCGTAAAACGAGTGATTATGAATGGAAAGATATTACTCAAGATATTGCTACTACCACGGAATCCGGTGAAAGTGTCACTACCACTGTTGTGATTGATAAAATACATGAACCAGATATTACCACTGTCAAAAAAGATTTAGGTAATTATCCAATTATCTACGATGAAAATAATAAAGAAGAAGTCAGTCTCAACGAGAATGTTTTGGATAGGGCAGAAGTAACCACACTTATAGATTGGTTCAAACAATTGGATAGTAATGAAAAAATTCCGCTAAAATATTTCGTGTTTGAAGACAATAAACAAGATCTAACAATAAAAACTTACAAAGGATTTTATATCAAAACACGTTTTGATATGCTGGTCTCTGACCAAGCAAATAAATTAAATTCTTTGTATAAAGAAAAAATAGATGGTAATAAATTTTTGGAATATATAGACCTAAGATACCCAGACAGAATCTATTGGAAATAATCTTAAGTTTATTTAAAATAAATAAATAATTTAAGTTTAAACTATGGAGATAATCAACCAAAAAATAAACAAGGATCAGTTTACTAGCTATGTAAACTCCAAAGATTTTGGTCCTAAACCACCAAATAAATTGGTAATTCATCATACTTGGAGTCCTACCAAAGAAGAATGGAACGGACAAAATACTATCAACGGTCGAGAGATTATGATAATGAAGTTTAGTCTGGTGAAACAGTGAAAGACTCTGATCCAACTTTGTTACGTGTAATAAAAAATATGAATACTTTGTACAAAAGCAATCCTGAATATGTCCAATCACTTTTTGATATTGACACAATCAATCCAAAGTAGTTAAATAAATAATGGTGCGTCCATACCCTTCAAAAGAGGGGATAGACGCCAGTGGTGGTCAGACAGAACGCAAAGACTTAATTGTCTAGTTCTGTCTGACCACCCACGCTACTTTTTTTATTTATCAAACAAAATCAAACATTAACAATGTTTGATTTAAGTTTTATGTATAGATACAAAGACTAAGAGAGGGAAGCGTTACTAGCTAGCTAAACAAAGAGAGTAGTATTTTCTTGTTAGAAAGTCTATTTAATACAATGTCGCACAATATATCTTATGCGACATAAAGGCTTATTTTAACTAAAATAAAAAATAATTTCAGTGTCTAACTTGAGTCACTTTATTCTTTTTATAATACTATTTACATCTCAATAACCTGTTTCAAAAAATATTAATATATAATTATTCTAAATAATTAGAACAATTATAGTCGGCATAACAGACTATTTATAGTATGAATGGTACTTCCCCAACTTACCTACTTTTTGGCTAGGTTGAGCCACTATTCTCTATATTTTACGACACCACAAAAAGTGGGTTCAAAACTAAAGGTATAGAGTATCGACTTTTTCTACAACTTTTCGTGGTGAGTATCATACCTTGTCCTATAACCACTTTTAACATCTACAATTGGTAAGTATTTTTATGAATTTTTTATTTTCCAACTTTGTTTTTACATTT
>PFBU01000052.1 GCA_002773185.1 Candidatus Magasanikbacteria bacterium CG10_big_fil_rev_8_21_14_0_10_36_16
GTCAGGCACTTAGAAAATTAGAGGGGGTAGAATGGGTGGAGTTGGGGGAGGTTTGCGAAATCAACAGAAAAACGGCAGAGCCAACAAAATTATTTGGCGAAACTGATTTTGTTTATATTGATATTTCTTCAGTAGAAAACGGAACAGGCAATTTGAATTATGAAAATATAATTTTACCAAGCAAAGCGCCAAGCAGAGCAAGACGAATTATCCAAAACGGCGATGTTTTGCTTTCTACTGTTCGTCCTAATCTAAAAGCATTTGCCTATTTAGAAAATCTACCAAGCAAAGCGTTGGCTTCAACTGGTTTTGCCGTCCTGACGGCAAAAGAAAATGTTTTAGCAAAGTTTGTTTTTCATTTATTGTTTACTGATGACCTGCAAAATCAAATGGCTGGCAGAATGGGAAAAGGTTCATACCCAAGCATAAATCAAGATGATGTCGAGCAACTTTCAATCCCCCTTCCATCTCTTAATATTCAGAAAAAACTGGTCGCCGAAGCGGAAAAAGAACAGCAAATAATCAACGCCAACAAGCAACTGATCAAGATAATGGAACAAAAAATTTCTGATGTGTTGAGTGAAATTTAAATATGATTAAAAAAATCACCATCCAATAATCAAGGTAAAATATTTTATAAAATTTCTTGGTTAATAAAATAAATTTGTCATTTCTTATTAGTTTTATGTCCAAAATAAATTTACCAGAAAAATTGTTAGATCGTTTGAATTTTATTTTTGGACAAAGTAATGCTCAAAAAATTCTAACTACGTTCAAAGCACGACAGACTACTTTTCGCGTGAATACCATAAAAAACAAAAGAGACGAAGTACTACAAATTTTGCAACAAAAAGGTTTCAAGGTAAAAAGAGTAGTTTGGTTTGCTGATGCTTTTATTTTGGAAAACAAAAGTCAGTCTGATCTCATGAAAACTGATTTGTTTTTAAATGGCAAAATATATTTGCAAAGTCTTGCTAGTATGGTGCCAGTAATAGTGCTCGATCCAAAACCAGGAGAAAAAGTCTTGGATCTTACTTCAGCTCCTGGCAGTAAGACTAGTCAGATGGCGATGATGATGGGAAAAGTTGGCGAGCTGGTCGCCAACGAGTTAGACAAAATTCGTTTTGAAAAACTGGCACACAATATGAAATTATTGGGAGTAGAGGATGATGAAAAAGATGATTGGGATTTTGAACTGGTAAATGAAGACGGTATAAAAATTTTTGAAAAATATAGTAATTATTTTGACAAAGTATTATTAGACGCGCCTTGTAGTGCAGAAGCCAGAATTGATCTAGCTGACAGACGTAGTTATAGTTATTGGAATGAGAAGAATATCAAGGATCATGCTTTCTTACAAAAGAAATTATTATTCTCGGCTTGGACTTGTCTTAAACCTGGTGGCACGCTAGTGTATTCCACGTGTACTTTTGCCCCAGAGGAAAATGAAAGTCAAATAGTCTGGCTCAAAGAAAAGTTTGGAGGAGAAATGCAAATAGAAAAAATAGAAATAAATAGTCTTGAAAAAAGTAGAAATTTGTCAGAATGGAAAGATATAAAATTTGATAAAGAAATAAATAAGTGTTGTCGGATTTTGCCAGACAAGTATATTGAAGGATTTTTTGTAGTGAAGATTAAAAAAGCTACCTGAAAGGTAGTTTTTGTTTACAAAGAAGGTTTTCTTTGTTAAAGTGTAAGTGTTTTTTTAGCATATATTTTATGAATGTTGACATCAGTGTAATAGTACCTATATATAATGAAAAAAATACTCTGTTTTTACTTTTAGACAAACTTTTTGCATCTTTAAAAAAATCAGGATTGATTTATCAAGTAATTGCTGTGGATGACGGTTCTAGTGATGGTTCTGTAGAATTGTTGCAAGAATACAAATCAAAAATTAATGATGATGAACGTTTTGATATTATTTTGTATGAAAAAAATCAAGGTAAGGGCGCTGCAATTCATACTGGTTTGAAAGAAGTTGTTGGTGAATATACTGTTATTCAAGATGCTGATTTGGAATATGAACCAGATGATATTATTAGGTTGTATAAGTATGCAAAAGCAGAAAAGTTGTCAGTTGTATATGGTTCAAGAAATATGGGAAAAAATCAACGCGGGACTTTCTTTTTTTATTGGGGTGGAAAGTTGGTTACTTATGTTGCCAATTTTTTGTTTGGACAAAAAATGACAGATGAGGCAACTTGTTACAAACTTATAGATACCAAAAGATTGCAAGCTATGCCACTTCGTGAAAAGGGTTTTGCTTTTTGTCCAGAAGTCACTTCCTATATAGCAAAAGATGGTATAAAAATTCAAGAAATACCAATTTTTTACAACCCAAGATCAAAAGATGAAGGTAAAAAAATAAATTGGCGTGATGGTTTGGAAGCTATTTATACTTTGTTTCGTTTACGATTTCCCAATGCAGTTTTGGTTTTGTTGCTGTTTTTATTTACCTCACTTTTGTATCTTACTACTTGGCACATGAATTTTGTAGGTTATGAAGGTGAAACAGTTACTTCTGCTTTGAAATTGTTTAATGGTGAATTTGATATTCGTCGAGCTGGTATTTCAGCTAGCATTCTTTATTTGCCTTTTATTGCTTTGTTTCATTTATTTGGTTTTGGTAGTAATATAAATTTTTTAACTATTGTACCTATTTTTTATTCTGCGTTGTCTGTTGTTTTTCTTTTTTATATTGTTTATTATTTGACTCAAAAAAAATATACAGCCTTATTTCTTTCTTTTGTGATCGCTACAGGGTCTGTTATTTGGCCTTATGCTAATATTGGGATGGAGTATCAAATGACTTTTTATTTATCTTTACTTTTGTTGACTTTGTTGAGGTGGAAAAATAATAAGACCTCTTTGTGGTTAGTTGCTATTGTTTTTGCTTTGTTGGTCACTGCCAAATCTTATGCTGTAATTTTGGGCTTACCTGTACTACTCTTTGTCTGGCTTGTAAATAAAAACAAAAAAAAATGGACTCTAAAAAATTATTTAAAAGATTTTATAATTTTGTTTACGCCAGCTTTGCTTTCTATCATCACGATGTCGTTGTTGCAATATTTCTCTCGTGGTTCATTTGCTGGAGTATATTCTCTTAGTCATGAATTTCAAGTTTGGTCTTGGTGGGAAGGTTTTTATGGAATATTTTTTTCTGCTGGTAAAAGTATTTTTTTGTTTAGTCCTTTACTTATTTTGACATTGTTTGTTTGGAAAAAATTCTGGCAAGATCATAGAGAAACGGCGGTATTTTTGTTAGTATCTTTTTTGTTGATTTTGTTAATCACGGCACCATTTAGTTATTGGACAGATGAGACTTGGTCAGTAAGAAAACTTGTTTCTATTATTATTTTACTGCATTTGCCATTAGTTTCTTTTTTTGATAAAAAAATAATTTCATTATCCAAAAAATTATTATTTTTAGTTGTATTTGTTTTGTCTGTTTATATACAAATTTTGGGATCTAGTTATTTTTATGGTAAACAATTGGATATTTTGTATGAAGCAAATGTTGATTCTTTGGCTAGTATGCGTTTTATACCACAGTTAGGACAAATTTCAATTTATAATAATTTGTTTATTAGCTATATTAGTAATGCAAAAGCTGAGCTTGAATACAGTGAAACAACTTGGTTTCGTTGGATAAGAGATGAAGCAGATATTGATTTGCATGATGTAAAATTAGATATTAGTAAATATCAAAATCCAGATATCGTTTGGTTTCAAAATGAAGGTGTTTCAAGAGTAAATATCTTTTATGTTTTGTTTATTAGTGACGTTTTGTTGAGTTTGTTTATTTTTAGACAATATCTTTTTTTGAAGAAAAAAGATGAATAATTTTAGAACCGTTATTTTTTAAGGAATAGTGGTTTTTTTATTTTTACAAACTCTAGAAAATTTGTTATATTTAGATAAAGATAAAATTTATTTACAAAATTATGAAAAACAAAACTTCTCTGGCTATCTTTGAAAATTTCAAAGTCCGCCGAATTTACGATGAAAACAAAGAAACTTGGTATTTTTCAGTGATTGACATTATTGCTGTTTTGACTGAACAATATGATTTCAAAAAGGCCAAAACTTATTGGACAACCTTAAAAAATCGTCTAAAAAACGAAGGTAGTGAACTGGTCACAAATTGTGACCAGTTGAAAATGGTGGCTCAAGACGGAAAAATGAGGGAAACAGACGTCGCTGATGTGGAAACTTTGCTTAGACTGATTCAATCTGTACCAAGCAAAAAAGCTGAGCCAATCAAGCTTTGGCTCGCCAAAGTTGGTTATGAAAGAATGCAAGAAATGACTGATCCCGAAAGAGCTCTCAATCGTTCTCGTGAATATTGGCAAAAGCAAGGTAGAAGTGATAAGTGGATTCAGCAAAGGATGATGGGGCAAGAAACGAGAAACAAACTTACAGATTATTGGAGTGAACATGACGTAAAAAAAGGCGATGAGTTTGTTATACTTACCAACATTATTCATGAAGAGTGGGCAGATTTGTCAGTGAAAGATCACAAAAATCTAAAAGGACTCAAAACTCAAAACTTGCGAGATCATATGACAGAAGCTGAGTTGATTTTTACAGCTTTAGCAGAATTATCTACTCGTCAAATTGCAGACAGTACGAAGGCTAAAGGTCTAGAACAAAACAAAGCGCCCGCCAAAAAAGGTGGTAAAATAGCCAAAGATGCTCGCAGAGCTTTGGAGAAAAAAACTGGTAAGTCAGTGGTTACTGGTGAGAATTTTTTGGCTAACAAAAAATCAAAAAAGAAATTATCTTAAAAAAGAAATATTTATCTAAAAAACAGATTTCCTGTCTGTTTTTTATTTCTTAAAAATTTTATCTCCTCCTAAACAAAACCCACAATAAAATAGAAACCAAATAATGTAAAAAAGCCAATAATAAAGAATAAATAAATATCGCCACAAAAAGTCCCAAAAATTGACTTAAATTCAAAACATATTTGGTAATATCTACTCCGAGCAAAAGAGTCACAATGTTGATAGTAATAAGCAAAATCACAATCCAAAAAAAACCACTCCACATTCCACGTCTATCTGGCTTACTTGGTGCCATGTGAGAGGCTACGGCGAGAGATAGATAGAAGAATATCCAGAAGTTCCACTTACCAATATTATCTACTGAAAAGAGATTTTTTAGACTTTGGAATATTGCTTGCAAGAATTCTAGTGGATTATGATAATTTGTGAAAAGGGGATTGAAAATTTCTTTGGCATTTGGTACAAAAGAATAAAGAAAAATTACGAGAATTATTGATCCAAAAATCATTGGTGCTCCACCAATAAAGAAGTTGCCGAGTTGTTGGTAAAGACTTTTGGTATTATAGGAGTGATTGACATGTCCGAGATTACCTGATTCTGCATTTGGTTCAAAAATTCTAACACTGATTATTTTGTGTCGAAAAATTAAGGCAAAAAAAGCGTGTCCCATCTCGTGAATTGGTGTGCCTATCCAGGCAGTCCAAAGTATTCCTTTCCAGCCTAGACTACGCTGATAATTTTCTAGAGTTTTGGCTTGAATAATAGAATGAAAAAAACCAATGACGAAGAAAATTCCGAAAAGGCCTGCGAGTTGGATTAATATTGCTTGGAGAAGGGTGAGGAAAAATTGGGACATATAAATAGAATAAACAATACTAAATAAACAAATTCCAAATAAATTACAATATACAATAATAAAATAATTTGTAATTTGTGGTTTGTTTATTATTTGGTATTTGTAATTTTAAATTTGTGTATTAATTACATTGTATCACAAATCTCTCAAACAATAAAAAATCCTCTGTTATCTAGAGGATTTTTTGAATTTTTATTTCTTTTCTTCAGGAAGAACATGTAAATATTTGGCGGTTTTGAGTACGCCTGTGAAATTCATTCTTTTTTTAGTTTGGAATTTTACTTTGCCATCTGTAAGAGTAAACAAAGTGTCATCTTTACCTTTTTTTACATTTTTTCCTTGGTGAATCTTACTGCCACGTTGACGGACTAAGACCATACCTGTTTTGACGGTTTGGCCAT
>PFBU01000070.1:0-147 GCA_002773185.1 Candidatus Magasanikbacteria bacterium CG10_big_fil_rev_8_21_14_0_10_36_16
CCTGCCAGCCCAGTATAACAAGTTATCTGACTGTTTTGAACAGCTGAACTTGCTGGTAATGCGACAGTAGTTTGAACATTTTCTATAGCCACATCCCAACCATTACCAGTCACATTCCAATAAAGCTCGTCATGATCTTCAAAATAA
>PFBU01000070.1:183-6070 GCA_002773185.1 Candidatus Magasanikbacteria bacterium CG10_big_fil_rev_8_21_14_0_10_36_16
GTTTTTCGACCAGTAAGTAATACATCAGCATCACCAATTTTGATATCTTTTTGTCCACTGCTATTACTAACTACAAAATTCAAAGGCTGATTATTTTCATCATTAACACTTATATTATCTATATTTATACTATATTTCTTGCCAGCTATATTATACTGATAGGGTATATCACGAAAAATACCATGACGCTCGGCACTACCAAAATCATAGTCTATTTTTTCTTGTACATGAAAAGTAGCATCTGAATTTATTTTTATATCAGCAACAAAATTATTTATTTTTTCTTCAGCATGAACCGGCAAAACAACAAAAAACAAAGAGAGTATTACACCCAAAAAAAGTTTTTTAAACATAGGACAAAAAATTTCAAATTACTAAATCCAAATTTCAAATCAAACTCAAATGAATAAATGACAAAGATTTAATATTTAAAATTTGAATTTGATTTGACATTTGAGCTTTGAAATTTGTGATTACCCAACTATAAATGAATGAATAATTTTTTATAAAAAACCAACAACAATTATCTAGTTGTTAGGATAGAACGTTTATAATTTTCCAAATTTTCTAGCGCAATACCAGTACCTTTGGCTACACAAAGAAGAGGCTCTTCTGCCACATAAGCCGCCACACCAATAGCCTGAGCAATCAGTTCATCAAGATTACGAAGCTGACTGGAACCTCCAGACATAATCATACCCTTGTCCATGACATCGGCAGAAAGCTCTGGTGGAGTTTTGTGCAAGACTTCTTTGATAGCTTCTATCAGTCCTTCCAAATCATGTTGTAGAGCTTCGGTCGTGTCATCAGAAGTCACCAAAATAGTACGAGGTAAACCAGTCACCATATCGCGTCCTTTTACTTCCATAGTCAAAGGAACATCCATATACATAGCTGAACCAATATCTATTTTCACTTTTTCCGCACTTCGGTCCCCTATAGCCAGACCATATTTACGACGAATAAATTCGGCAATAGATTGATCAAACCTATTACCCCCAATACGCACTGAACCAACCGACACAATGCCTCCGAGAGAAATCACGGCAATTTCCGCCGTACCACCACCAATATCAATAATCATATGACCAGAAGCTGAACCAATCGGAATATCAGCACCGATAGCAGCCACGACTGGCTCTTTGATAATATAAGCAGCTTTGGCTCCAGCAGCAAGTGTCGCATCCACTACAGCACGTCTTTCTGTAGAAGTAATACCAGCTGGCACAGCCACCATTACCTCTGGACGAAAAATACGCATACCACCAATTGCTTTGTTAATAAAATAACGAAGCATTGCCTCAGTCGTACGATAACTAGCAATCACTCCATCTTTGAGAGGTCTTTCAGCAATAATAGAATCAGGAGTACGTCCAATCATTTCTTTGGCTTCAGCACCGACAGCCAAAACTCTACCATCATCTTTGGAGATAGCCACAACTGAAGGTTCATTGACAACAATGCCTTGTTTTGGTACATAGACGAGTACATTTGTTGTTCCAAGATCAATGCCAACTTTTTTCATAAACATCTTTAGTTGATTACTTTTTTATTATTTACTCAATTTACTAAATTAAAAATTATAATTATTTTATACCAGTATTGTCCCATTGTCATATTGCCCAATTGTGATTTTTAATTTGAAAATTATTGAAAATTTGACAACCTGTCCACCTTTGTGTCCGCCTTCTTGTCCGCCTTGGGTGGATGGTAGATGGTGGATGTGTCAATGAGACAATAGAACAATATTAAGTTAAAATTTTACATCAAACTCCAAATCTTCTTTTAAATCTGAACTATAATCATAAATATTATCATTCCAATTCACTTCATTTTCAGCTGGCACAGCAGATGTCACTACATTAGTACTATCAAATTCTAGATGAGTAGTCAAATCAACATTATTCATACCAATCTCTTTTTGAACCAGTAAACTATAGGTTTTATTTTTGATACTTTCAGTAATATCACTAGGTAAGTTGTAGGTAAAGCTAACTGTTTTTTGATCACCAGGCTCAATTGATATATAAGTACCAAACCATTGTCTATTATTTTCTACTCCAGAATCAACCGCAAAAGTATTCTTACTTCCATCAGGTTGCCAAATCTGATTACCCACCTGCGCTGAAATCAATTGCGCACCAACAGGGACATAAATTCTAGTATAACTAAGATACCTAGTAGTGCGCCAATCAAAACTTCCGATGTGAGTATAAATCATACTCGCTGTAGCCTGATAATTATTTTTGTCAAAACTAAAACTATAATTCAAACTACGTTTGATAACTCTATCGGTCTTTAGAGCGCCAAGATTAGCATCCACCCACATCAGATAATCATCTGAACCAGTTTTCATACGACCAGACCAATCATTACTCTCAACTATCTTTTGCAAATTAGGCGACAAAGAGTAAATTACTATATTTTTTTCTTTTAGTAAACTTAGAACCAAATCTTGGTAAGTATAGAAATTCTTTAAAAAATTATCTTTCAAATGATTCATGAGGGCGAGCATAAATGGTTTCATAATATTTTTTCTCTCAGAAAAATTGATACCCTTATCATCATAGCCATATTCTACTTCATACTCCAATTTTTCTATCACATTATCAGCTGAAAAATTTATACCTTCCACAGTAAATGGTCCAGTAACTACCATCAACTTTTCCAAAACATCCGTCGTAATACCAATAACTCCTGAAATATCTGTGGCGCCAATATTATTTCCTGCCCGATAAAACTCCAAAGTTTTTCCAGAACTAATAGCAAAATCTGGTGACCAATTACTATCACGAAAAAACCATCTATCTACTTTCAATTTGTCAGAAAGAATTTTTGGTGCTATAGTCGCTGAGGAAGTATCGCTGATATTTTCTGTACCATCCATTTGTAAAATATTCATTTTGCCTTGAACAAATTGCAAAGTAGCATAAGAACCAATAAAACCACCCCCCGGACGCAATTCAGTATTATTCAAAAATAAAACTAAATAAGTTTTAGGTTCGTTAAAACCCAAAAACTCTGGCAATAAATTTATTATTTCAGCATTATTTTGTCCGACTTGTTTGACAATCTGTTGTTGCACAAAGTCTGATTGCAAAAGTTTTTCTGGAGTTAGATTTTTGACAAAACTATAGATGTAAAAACCACCGGCAAACAAAGCTAAAAATACCACCAGCAAAACCCAAGGCCATTTTTTTCTTTTTTTTCTAAATTCTAGATTCATAAAATGAAATTATTTCCTCTTCTTTTGTGAAACATTAAAACCAAGATATTTACCAAACATCAGACGTGTCACCGCGTCAATCGCAGGAATAGCTGACAAAAAAATCATCGTAATTGGTAACAGAGCCCATTGTAAAAGCATCACGACGTAAAGATGTTTAGGTTGTTTTGTCTTTGGTCTAGGTAAAAGTGGTAGACTAAAAATAGCAGACAAAACCAAACCAATCATCGACAAAGACATCAACTTTTCAAGCATGTGAGGAGCATTTAGAAACAAGGCACTCTGTCTAATATTTTCATCAGCCAACCACAAAGGCAATCTTCCCAAGATGGTAATGATAATGGCTGCCAAAGACCAAGACCACTTCCCTTCCCATTCCACAAAAACCCATTTTATTTTTTTCCATAAAGGAATTTCTGGATGTTTCCCAAATTCCCAAATCAAAAATGGTACATGCTCCACCCCCCAAGCCCAACGACGTTGTTGTTTGTATAAATTTGCCATACTCTTCCACCACTTTTCGTCACGTACTGTATCCATAGAAACAGGCATATACATTGGTGTCACTGTATAATTGCCTCCATAAGCCAAAAGACATTGATAAAAAATTCTGGAATCTTCACTTACAATTCTTTTTTCATGAAAACCAGCTTTTACTAGAGCCGTAAAACTCATAGAGTGGGATGAAAAAGTAACCAAAGCATCTTGACGAGCCAATGACGTCATCATCCAAAAAGTAGTACCAAAAGCCATAATACGCAAGACTGACGGTGACTCCCACATGTTATTGTTGTAAAGTGCTACTGGTTGAAAAGATGTTCTCGTGGGATCAGGGCTAATGCAATACAAATAAGTCAGATAAGCAAAATATTGTTCATGACAAATAGTATCAATATCAAAAACCGTTACAATTACATCTTCATACTTCCAGCCTTTGCCATCCACATATTCTTTGGCAATTTGTTCGGAATAGTGCAAATTTGATCCTTTACCTGGTGTTTCATTTGCCAAATCAGCAGGATGCAAAGTAAACAACAGGTGATTGAAAGCATGACCAAAACTTTCTTTTACTTGATTGAAAATATCTTCACAATGTTCTTTTTTTCTTTCTTCCCCAGCTATAACTACTGTAAAATTGTCTTTATTGTAGACTGCATTTTCTAAACTCTGTAGAGCATCTTTCACCACTACCCACTCTTCATTATAGACTGTCAAAAAAACTAAATGATGTTTTGTCTTATAATCTGGTATTTCATGACGCAAAGCCTCTTTCCAGTTTATTTTTTTTATTTTGTGAAAACGCAACCAAGCAACATTGAGATAAAAAACAAAATTAGCAACTTTCAAAACCCAATAAATATCAAAAACAATGATAAAATAAATCATCCATAAAGGTTTAAAAACAGAAAGAATTATTCCCAAAACAAGTGCCAGCCAAATAGACAAACCTGGCAAAAATTCGTAAAATCGGTATTTTTGGTAATCTGTGAACATAAGATTAGTGTTCATCTCGACCCGCCGAAGGACGGGGAGAGATCTGTAGACTCTGATTATTTTGGATTTATTTAATGATATTTTTTAGAGTCATCCAATGGTCTATTTGCTAAAAATATTTTAATTTAAAAAAGATCCCTCTACTTCACTCGTTCGTTCCTCACTCGTTTCGCTCGGGATGAGTCTACCCCACCAATATTCGGCTCTCCACTATAAGTAGCAGAAATATACTGACCTTTTGGCTGTTCTAACAATTTTGGAATTAAATTTTGTATATTTATTACTTCATCTACACTGATGGCTAACAAATGAATTTGTAACACAAAAGCAAAAGTATTAGCCACCACACAAGCGATTCTAGTGCTAGTAAAAGACCCAGTACCCACTACCACCATTATACCTTTTATATTTTCTTTCTCAAAATTATTTTCTTGTAACAAATTATCAATTGATATGAGTAGTTCCCTATTTTGTCCAGTATATTTTTTTTCTACAATTCTTTCAGCATCAAAAAGAGCTAAATGGATTTGGTCTTTTTCAGACATGTCAATAAGTAAAAACATATAGTAAAATTAAACTCCCATTTTATTGATAACTTTCAAATTGTCGGCTTCAAATAAAGCATAGAGAAACTTATCCATCACATATCGTCTATCCAAAAACTCTTCTTCAGTCATGACAGTATAACGAATATTGAAACCAAAATCTTTTTCATAATCTTCCACAATTTTTGCCAAGACCCTTGGTTTTATTTTACCCACTACCAACAAATCTGTTGGGGCTTTTTTGTCATTGGTGAATTCTCCAGACAAAACTAGTAGCTGTGTATCAGACATCTTCTTTTCAAATTCTTGTATAAATTCTTTTTGTCCAGCGATTTTATCTTTGATCAATAAAGCTTGTAACTCTGAGTAAATTATTGACTCAGGATTAAGTTCATAATATCTACGTAATTTTTCGCCTACTTCCAATTCATTGGAACCTTCTTTTAATTTCACGATTTTTTCTTGTACAATATCCATAGACAAAAGAATTTTTAACTCACGACGCACGGCATTTATCTGAACCCCAACCAACCTAGATAGTTCACGCACAAAAAAGGCTTTATCACTTTCTGTATAAAAAATTCTTAATAATTTTAATCTGGTCTTTGAACCAAATAGTTGT
>PFBU01000031.1 GCA_002773185.1 Candidatus Magasanikbacteria bacterium CG10_big_fil_rev_8_21_14_0_10_36_16
TGCGGTGGTCGTGGATACAGGGACGTACATTTTTGAAAACAAAATATTTTTCAAAAACTCACATCTCTATATCCTTGTCCCGCCCCACGAAGCTCTGTGAAACAAGAGCGCAGTGTGGGTCGTGGATACAGGGTAATATATACTTAATAATATTCTCAAATATATATTTACTCTAGATCCTAGAATCGTAATTACTAGCACAAATTAGTTTCAAAATCTATAATTATCATTACTTGGTATCTCTCTATCTAGGTTGTGCTTCAATAAATACGACTTGCTATCATACCACAAATAAGACATCTTGTCAAGAGTAATATTGTTTATAAATAAAAAATGGCTTAAATAAGCCATTTTTATATTAATCTTATCCACAAACTAATTCACGACAGGATCATTACTATCAAGTGGAGCCCCACTATTCTGGGTAGTACTACTTGTATCAATTGGACCAGTAGAGCCATAAACGTCAACAGGTGGCACCTCTTCTGCTGGTTTGTTTGGATCTATACCTACCAAACAAATTTTTGATAGAGGTCTATAATAACTATCAAAGACTTTATCTTCCCTGGTACCATCAGCCAAGATACGGGTATAAGTAAAGGAAGCTTGTGCCCCATTGAACTTTGGCTGACAAGTTGTTTTGCCTGGTGGCAATCCTGTAGTTTCAATAGTTTGCAATCCTGCTGGTGCTGGTATCCATCTTGAGACTATCGGCAATGAATATGATCCTCTTCTACCATCGTTAGTCCCCCAAAAATAAATATACAAATCAGAAGTTTTGTTGTTCATTTCTACAGTTAGTAAAATATAATGTCCAGTATCATTGAGAAATCTAAAATCAGGATGTGGACCATAAATAGTGGCGTCAGTTCCAGGATTACCATTGGTCAAATCATTATAATAAGAAACTACCAAGGAGTGATTTTGTCTTTCAGTAATCTTGAGCCCTGAATTCATAGCTCCTCTAAACATCGTTGTACCAACTTGACAAAGCCCACCAGCAACTTCTGGTAATTCCTGGTCACCTTTTATGACTAATTCTGGATAATAACCATCTGCGATAGTAAAAGGCTCCAAAGTTTGCACCAAAGAAAAATTTTCATCAGGCTTGATAAGTAAGCCGTCCAACTTATCCATCACAGCATGTCTAATATTTTTGAGACGATTGGCTGGACTACCCACAAATTTGGAATGTCCGACACCGATTATCTCTGAGATACCCAAATCATTGACATCTTCTGTTTTTATTTTTGGTTCTGTTTGTTTGTTTATTAGATTTACATTTTTGATAATCCCCTCATCGTGCAAAGTTCTGGCCGTAAAAGCTTCATTGATAGCTTGCAAAGTAGCGTCTGTATCTACAGTAACTCCTGGCCTTGAGCCACTAAATTCGTTGACCTTACCATTAGCGCCTATTTGAAACTTGGCATCTTCAGCTTGGACATTTACTTCTGGGCCAATTTGGTTAGCCAAAAAATCTGTAGTTGAAGCTGTATTCAAAACAAAAACAAAATTATTATTATCATCCTTCTGTATTTCCAACCAATCTGATATCATATCCGCCGTAATAGACCAGGTACGTTTTAAAGTAGTATAAGGATCAACATAAGATATAGTCAGTGGACCAGCGTCAAAAACATTTTGTAAACGATTAACAATTTTTGAGACATCCTCTTCATTTACCTTTGGTAATTTTACAGCCGAAATAATTTTGATATAAGGAACTTGTAGATTTGACCAGGATTTCAAAATTTGTCCACTCACCATATCATAATCAAAAGAAAATCCTGGAGTTGAAGAAACTATTTCATAATCAAGTGGCTTTACAGATTTTATTTTTACTGAAGCATCAATTGGCTCAGTAATATAACCAGCTAAATAACTATGTATTTGATCAAATATACCACTCTTATCCAAAATAACGTGTTCCAAACTTAAATTTGGTTTGCTTATTCTTACCAAAATTGCCGAGACAGCATCAGAAAGCAAATTATTATTATTACGATAGGTTACCAAATAATTTACCTCATCATCAACATTAATTTGAATTAAATCTCTAGCATCGTCCCCACTCAAGATACTTGGGTGAAGTACAAAATCTTTGTTTTCATTTTCTAAAGAAAAACTAAAATGTATTCCTTCATTCAACAATTTACTATCCATATCTTTCAAATAACTAGACAAAGTCGTCTTATCCATACCTCCGATATGTACACCACCAAGATAAACACCTGACAATACTTTGTCCTTATAATTATGCGCATAGACAAAAGTAGCTGTCAAAAAAATTGCTGAGATAGCTGTAAAAATAATTACAACAACCCAAACACGTCGCCAAGAAAAATTAACTAATTTTACGTGTTCAGCATTAAAAAAATTCTTAAACATACTGATATATAAATACTTAATCATCTATTATTTCAATAGAAATTTTATTATCTTTTTTTTGTTTTGGAATTGAAACGAACAAAACACCATTTTGAAACTTGGCATGAGCCAGATCTCCTTTGACATCTACAGGCAAAACTATAGTACGAGAAAACACACCCCAAAAACATTCCTCATAATAGTATTCTATATCATGTTCATTTTCAAGAGGAGAATATCTGGTACCACGTATAGTCAGCAAATCATTGTGTACTAAAACTTCTATTTTGTCTGGTCTGGCACCTGCCATAGTCGTAACCACAAAAATATGAGTATCATTTTGAGCGACATCCACTGCCAATTTACCCTCACCGCTTCCCTCTTCTACCCAATCTTTGAAATCACTTGCACTAAGAGAACCAGCCTCAACTTCCATAGGGTCATTTTTGATATTTTCCAAAATCATAGAAAAACCATGATCATTTTTTTTGTTATTCATAATATAGCTCAATTATAACAAAAAAGAAGTAAATAGTAAATATACTGGATATATTAGATAAAAAACAAAAAATAGTCACAACAAATAAATTGACAATATCCTATATTTGAGATACAATTATCACGCTTTTGTAATCAAAAGGAGAGATGGCTGAGTGGTCGATAGCAGCAGTTTACTAAACTGCAGTCTCCGCAAGGGGACCCAGGGTTCGAATCCCTGTCTCTCCGCCAAGTATAATAATTAACCATTAGCTAAACAGTTAACTGTTAAGAGTTATCAAAGGAGAGGTGCCTGAGAGGCCGAAAGGGGCACACTGCTAATGTGTTTTCTGGGTAAAACCGGAACGCGGGTTCGAATCCCGCCTTCTCCGCTAGATGTGAAATAAAAAATAATTCTAAACTACAAAAAATATAAGAGAGGGTTCTCCGCCATGGGCGGATTAGCCTTCTCCTTACAGAAGTTTGAATGTTCATAAAGTTTGTAAAATTTAAAAATATATTCAAGTACTTTATAAACTTTTCAACTTTCAAACTTGACAAACTATTTATGGAGAGATGGCTGAGTGGTTTAAGGCGACAGTCTTGAAAACTGTTGTGGATGCAAGTCTACCGTGGGTTCGAATCCCACTCTCTCCGCCAAAAACAATCCTAAATTTAGGATTGTTTTTTATAAAAAATTTGACTATCTATCTATTATTGCTATAATGTATAGGTAACTTTTAAGTACCCACATGAAAAAAAATAATACAAAATCTATTATAGTAATTGTCATTGTAGTAATTTTAGCCTTTGCAGGAATTTATACTTTGGCAATTCAAAACAATAAACCAGGCAAACTTGATGATTTTGCCAAATGCTTACAAAAACAAGGTGCAACCTTTTACGGTGCTTTCTGGTGTCCACATTGTAAAGAACAAAAAGCTGAATTCGGTAAATCAGCCAAATATTTACCATATGTAGAATGTTCTACAGCCGATAGCAATGGACAGTTGCCAGTCTGTACTAACCAAAAAATTGAAAGTTATCCAACTTGGATTTTTGCTGATGGTAGCAAACAAACAGGAAAAATAGAATTACAAGATCTGGCTGATAAAACTTCTTGTGAATTACCCAAATAAATATGTCAGAAATAATAAACAAACTTTTAGCCTTAGCCACTATAATAGCGGATATCTTTCTTGTGTTGGCAGTTCTATATTTTTGGCTACAAAAAGGACACGACAAAATAAAAAAATCCCTAGAAAAAAACTCTCTATTATTTGCTTGGCTTATAGCTCTATCTTCCACTTTACTTAGCCTTTATTACTCTGAGATAGTTGGTTTTGAACCATGCTCACTATGTTGGTGGCAAAGAATCTTCATCTACCCTCAAGCTATCATTTTGGGTATGGCTTATTTCAAAAAAGATTTCAAAATAGCAAGCTATGGTTTGGCATTATCTGTTATAGGAGCTATAATTGCTTTTTACCAAAACTATCTCTATTATGGCGGACCACAAATTTTGGCCTGTGACAGTTCACTGACAGCGGTGTCTTGTACTAAATTATATATCTTTGAATTTGGTTATGTGACTATACCTATTATGTCCTTGACAGCTTTTTTACTTATGATTTTCTTTTTGAAACTAGCCAAAAAAAAATAAACTTCTTTCAACCTCTCGCCAAACTAAAACCAACAACCTTACCAATTTGATTGGATTTCAAAACTTTGGCGCACTCTTGCATAGTAGAGCCTGTCGTATAGACATCATCAACTAACAAAATATTTTTTCCGGATAAATCTGTTTTTTTGTAACAAAATTCAAAAGCATCTTTTAGATTGACCAATCTCTCTTGACGTTTAAACTTGGCCTGTGGTTTGGTATAACGCGTTCTTTTTAATAAATTAATAGCTGGTTTATTGCACAATTTAGCCAAAATTAAAGCTATTTTTTCGGCTTGGTTGAAACCTCTTTCCACATAACGCCGACCATGCAGTGGCACAAAAGTAATGACATCAAAGGTTGCTAAATTATTTTTAAGCAAAAATTCTTTGATCATTTTTTCAATTGTCTTTTCCAATTCTTCAACATATTGATATTTGAAACTATGCATTATCTCCCCTATCAAAGCTTTCTCATCATATTGGATAATAGCAATCTCTCCATCTATAAAAAGTGGCTGGCAAGTATCACAATAATCACCTAGTTCAGTTTTTTTGTGACAAATAGGACAACAAAAAACACCAGACAAATCTAGTGTTTGTAAACATTCTTCACAGACAAAACCACCTTCTTTGGCGCAGTTGAGACAACTTACTGGAAAAAAAATATCTTTTAAATAATCTACCAATCCTCCCAAAGGCATATGTAAAAAATTAATTATTTACATCCCAGACACCATCAACCTTCCATTCATTATTTACTAATTTGAAATTTACCTGAACTGTTTTTTGTTTACTATCTTGCTCAACTATACTATTTACCTCTTTGGAAAAAACTTGTTTTATTTCTAAGACTACATTGGCCAAACCAGAAGTCTTGTCAAAATTTGTTAACTTTGAACTAAGAACATTAGTAGTAACTCCACTATACAAAGCATCCTGTTTTTGAAATTGTGAATTCATCCAACCGCGCATATTAACAGTAACACTATCTTGCAATTCTTTGATGTTAACATTATTATTTTGATTGGAATAGGTAAAAAATCTCTCAACAAAAAATCTGGCCATCTGTTTAACAAATAATTCTTCTGGGGTTCCGTCAGGTTTACCAATGTCTTGATTATTTATAGGGTTAAAGATTGTATTTTGATTATTAGAATCAGCTACATTTTGACCAATAATAGAAGTGGCAGAATTATCAACATTACTGTTATTGTTTTTTTGTTTAAGATACAACAAGGCAAAAACAATAACCAATAACAAAGCCACCACGACACCAGATGAAATAAAAATTTTTTGTCTCATTGTAAACATAGAAAATATGTGATAAGAATTAAGAAATAAGATAAATTTGAAATTTGTGAACATTTTTTCTATAAAAACTGTTGTTCCATTGCTATATTGTCATATTGTCATATTGATAATACGTCAGTACTACAATACAACAATAAACATTTAAATATGCAAAATACTTTAACCATAAATCTG
>PFBU01000029.1 GCA_002773185.1 Candidatus Magasanikbacteria bacterium CG10_big_fil_rev_8_21_14_0_10_36_16
TTGAGGCATATTGTGTTGGTTTAGTCTTCATCTCACCCAAGTGTGAAGGTACTGGTAAATAACTAACCATAACTACTGCAATATTTTCTGGATTTTTCATTTTCATCATACGAGCAGCTTCAAGGAAAATAAGATTTTGATATTCTCCCAAAGTTCCACCAACTTCAATCAGTGTAATATCTGCATTTTTTTCTTTGGCAGCAGTTTCAATTCTTCTAATCACCTCTTCTGGTATATGAGGTACGACTTCTACACATTTGCCTTTGTACTTCATAGCGCGTTCATTTTCAATCACTGACAAATAGACACGACCAGTTGTCATATAGTTGTCAGCATAAAGATCTGTATCCAAAAAACGTTCATAATTTCCCATATCTTGATCAGTTTCGTCGCCATCATCAGTCACAAAGACTTCACCATGCTCAATCGGGTTCATTGTACCAGCATCAACATTGACATAAGGATCAATCTTGAGAGCTGTAACCGAAAATCCCTTAGCTTTGAAAATCGCACCAAGAGAAGCAGTGGTTACACCTTTACCAACTCCACTAAGCACTCCACCAACCACAAAAATGAATTTACGTTTTTTGAGTTTTGACATACGTTTTTTTAATTATTTAATATATTTTTTTGTGTAAAATTTTTTGCTACGGTACCGTCAATTAATCTTCTATAAAAATCATCGAAATTTCTTCCCCCAGTTTCATTTCTTTGTGACCACAGATATAATCCTCGATAATTATTATCTCTAAGCCACTGATAATTAAAATGCTTGTCTTTTTTACCTTGTTGCCAAATTTCATAAGCCTCGTATAATTCTTCTTTGGCACTATCTAGTGTTCTTCCATAATTTCTTTCTGTAATATCTTCTACATTAAAATCATCAGAAAAATTATTTAATTTAGTATCGTTAAAATAATATTTTTTAATATAATCTAAAGTAATTTTAAATAAATGTCTTATTCCCCCATTATCTCCAAAATTATTATTAGCCCATCCATAAATACTTGATCTATAACCATTATCCATCAACCATTGAATATTAAAAGCTATTCCTTCTTTTCCAATATCCAACCACTTATTGTATGCTTCCATAAAAAGGTCAATTCTTTCTAAGTATTTCTCTTTAGCTTCATCCTCTGTAATAGAAAGGGATCTTTTTATTCTATTTTTATATAAATTTTGTTTTTTATCATCTGCATCTTTATTTCTTTCATCTCCACCAAAATAAACTTGGGGATAATTAACTTTTCTTTGAGTAAGTCTTAATTTATCAAACTGTCTTCTATCAAGACTTGCTAGATTTTCTATATTACTCATACCAAAATCAGTAACTCCATAAACAAGTCTTGTGACACTACCAAGACTATTACTCACAAAAACAAGTATATTTCTTTCTTTTAATAGAAAAATTTGATAACTATCACTTCTTCCACTATCACTAGATCTTTTTCCCAAAACAGTACTATAATTTATATCTAATTCACTCAATGCTTCTATAATAGATTGCTTTCTAGTAACTTCACCACTGGATTCTGTTTTCAAAAATTCTGAATTATCTAAAGAAACAATATCTATATCCAACACATCAACAGACTCAGAAAATTTATATTTTTTACCAATTTTTGATTCTATTTCATAGATGTAATCTATGTATGCATTAACATCAAATGATTTGGGGGGTTCTCTTTTGTTTGTTCGTCTAATTTTTTCGGAAATCAAAAACTCTTGAGCTCCAAGAGCCTCGGCTATTTTATCTAATAAAAGTCCTTTTCTTCTAAAATCATTAAGAATAGAATTGACTCTAAGTTTGATATCTTCTTTCAAAGCCATTTTTTCTCTATCGGAATCAATATCTGACATAACATACTAAAATTATAATAAAAACAAAAATATTATACCAAATAATTTTGAATAAAACCACTCTTTACCTCGACAGCAGAAATTTTTTAATTAAAATTCACAGAGTCTACAGATCCCCTTCCCTCGTTCCTCGGAAATGGGATGATATAACAATTAAAAAACCACCGAGGGTCGGTGGAGTTTATTCCTCAGAGACAATGACTCTAATATCTGCTTCTAGACCGTGATTGAAAGAGATGTGGACACTATGTTCTCCAATATCTTTTATAGGTTCTTTCAGTTTGATTTGTTCTGGTTTGACAGTTATAGACAATTGTTTCTTGATAGCTTGTGCTAGTTTGCTGGAATTTATGGCAGCATAAAGTGTACCAGAATTACTGACCTTAGATAAAATTTCTATTTCTTCGCCATCTAGTCTACCAGCTACTTTTTGTTGAGATTCCAACTCAGATTCCATTTGTTTGGCTTTTTTCTTAGCTTGATTTTCCAACTTCTTTAATTCCGCATCGGTCGCCATCGTAACCAAACCTTGTTTCATCAAAAAATTACGAGCGTAGCCATCAGACACCTCTTTTATTTCCCCCTTTTTAGCTGTGCCTTTGACATCTTTTAGAAATATGACTTTCATAAGCAAAAACAGATAAAAATGAAATATTATTGGTATTATAGGACAATCTTGATTTTTATGCAAGAATGTGATATATTAGTCCAAAGTCTTTAAAGTCCATAAAGTCAAAAGTCATCAAACTTTATAAACTTTCGACTTTATGGACTTTTAAACTCTAGAAAAAAATAGGTTTTTCCTAAACAAAAACTCTTTAAAGCCAAATAACTAACAATAAAATAATTCTTCCCATTATGAAATCAGGATTTGCTGTCCTCATCGGACGCTCAAATGTTGGAAAATCTACTCTTATGAACACTATAGTCGGCACCAAAATCGCTGCCACTTCTTTTCGCGCTCAGATGACTAGACAGGTGATTCACGGCGTCGTCAATGATCCTGAAGGTCAAATAGTATTCGTAGATACTCCTGGTATTTTCAAAGATAAGAAAAATAGACTTACTGGCAAACTTATCGAAAAAGCCAAAGAAGCTCTAGCTGGTGTAGATATCATCCTCTATGTCGTCGATCCCAGTCGAGAAATTGGTGACGAAGAAAAATATACTTATGGTCTAATACGCCATCTAGATATTCCAAAAATTTTGGTAATCAACAAAAGCGACTTACATCAAGATGAAAAAAAACATTTACAAAGTTATTTAGAATGGGGTCAAGATTTTGCTGGAGTTTTTGAACTCTCAGCTCTTCGCGCCAGCCATATCCAACCACTTGTCAAAAAAGTGGTAGAGCTCATACCAGAAGGAGAACTAATCTATGAAAATGCCCAACTCACCAATATCACCGACGTCTTCTGGATAGCAGAAATTATCCGAGAAAAAGTATTTTCTGTTTTTGACAAAGAAGTTCCATATTCTATCACTGTTGAGGTGGATAATTTGGAAGAAAAGCCAGACATCTTCGTCATCTCTGCCAGAATACTTACTGATGCCGAACGTTACAAAAAAATGATTATTGGCAAAGGTGGGCTAAAAATAAAAGAAATAGGACAAATGGCTAGACGTGAACTAGAGCAATCCTTGAACAAAAAAGTATTTTTGGAACTAGAGGTAGAAGTAGACAAACATTGGGTGGATAGAGTCTAAATATAGTCAAAAGTCTTTAAAGTCCATAAAGTCAAAAATAAAAAATCCGTGAAATTATCACGGATTTTTTTATGTTAAAATTAGGGGGACTGGTAACTAAATTGGTTGGTGGTATAATAGAAACAACGCTAAATTAAGCGTTGTTTTTGTATATAATAGTATAACCTTTTTTATTTATGAAAAAAGTATGTCAAAAATATGGTGGACAATCCCCCTCCTAGTAGCGGAGAATCTACTCTCAATTTCAATTTGTCAACTTTTTTAGGACACCATACATCAAATCCCACACTTTTTGTTAACAGTGCCTAAAATTATACTACAAAAATAATGACTTTCGACTTTATGGACTTTAGAAACTATTTTACAAATGAATCAAACTCGCTTTGAGAAAGAACTTGTGGAACATAAGTAGCACCATCTTTTATCAATAAATCATTCAATACTTTCATATTTTTTCCAGAAGATTCTTTTATAGCTTCAAAAATTGTCTTTGACAAACCATCTATTCCTCTTTCTAAATATGTATCAATATTTGTAATAATACTTTCCTCCAAAAGTAATCCAGAAGTATAGGCTTTGTCACGCATTTCATTACCGATTGGTAATAATTTATTATAAAGATTTTGAATATTATCATCTTTAAATTTTCCATCTTCAAGAACAGCAGAAGACAAATCTACTTGCAAACCACCCATGACAATTTCTATCACATTTTTTTGTTCTGCATGTGACTGAGATAGACTAAACAGGATTGGCAACTCATGTGTAGTGTTCCAAGCTAAAAATAAACTTTCAGCAACTTTTTCTGATTCATACATATATGGTAGAGCCATCTGATCGCCCTGAGTGGCTTTATCTCCAACATGTTTACCCAATTGATCATACAAGGCTTGACTACTTATAGTAGCGATTCCATCATTATCTACTTCCACCATGTTTACATTTTGTGCACCAGTATCTGTCTCTGTAACACTTGTAGTATTACTTGGTGTGTTGAGAGAAGTTGTGGGTGCGTTAGAAACCTTACTACAACCAGCACCAACAAAAAGTAAAACGGAAAAAGCCGAAATAGCTAAAAGACTTTTTTTCATATTTTTTTAATTATGACAAACTAATATTTGTCTATTTATTATTTATTATTTTAACTTCTACCAATAAAAACTTCCTTCACCATTTCTATATCATGTTTTATTTTTTCTAATAATTCTTCTTGTGAATCATACTTTTCTATTTCACTAACTTTTTGTATCAAGTTTACTTCTACATATTTTCCATACAAATCTCCACTAAAATTCAAAATATGTATTTCACAATCCACAGATTTGTTAACTCGAACAATAGCCGCACCATGATAATCTTTTTTATCTATTTTTATAATAACAGCAAAAACACCTTGTGTGGTATTCGTTCCATTTTTTATTTTACAATCAATATTGGCAGTAGGAAAACCCAATTGTCTTCCCAAAGCTTTACCATGTACTACTATTCCGCTAAACATATTATAAATTATTTTATTTTCAATATTTCCAAAGCTTTTTCCATACCTTTATCAATATAATCTTCTGCTTTATCACCTGTAGTTTTGTCTTTCTGGACAAACATGTCACCATCAACAGTTATATCTGGATTTAGACCTACTTTATTTATTTGACGATCTTTTGGTGTATACCATTCAGCAATAGTTATTTTCAAAGCTGAGCCATCTGGCAATACTTCAAATTCTTGGACAGAGCCTTTGCCAAAAGTAGTCTTGCCAACTACTGTAGCCACACCATAATCTTGCAAAGCACCGGTCACAATTTCTGAACCAGAAGCTGTACCTTCATCCACCAAAATAACAGTTTTGACACCAACAAATCTATGTTTACCTTCATCAGCATTATATTTTTTTACTTCACCGTCTTTGTTTTTTTCAGAAACTACCACACCTTGATCTTTGGTCAACCACTCAGCTGCCACTTTGACAGAAGTGTCCAAATAACCACCAGGATTCCCACGCAAATCTAGAATAATACTTTTTGGAGATTTGAGCATAATTTCTTTGACAGCTTTGTCAAATTCAGACCAAGTATTATCATTAAAAAAACTAACACGTAAATAAATAATACCATTTCCTTTGTCCTCCCATTTGACTGATGACAAATCAATACTATCACGCATAATTTCAATATCTTGTTTTTCAGCTTTCTCACCTCTCTCAATAGCCAGAGTAACCTTAGTTTGTTTTGGTCCACGAATTTTTCCTACTACTTCTTCCACACTAAGAGCAGTTACATCCTCTTTATCAACAGCCAAGATAATGTCA
>PFBU01000073.1 GCA_002773185.1 Candidatus Magasanikbacteria bacterium CG10_big_fil_rev_8_21_14_0_10_36_16
TGGAGAAAATGGTGTGAGAGTAGAATTTGCAGAAGAATTTACCACGCCACCAATTGTCAATCTTACTTTGGCTAGTGATGTTAGTCTGGATACTTATTTTGTTGATAGTGTAGATACCAAAGGTTTTATAATTAGAATTAGACCAATACAAAGTCAAGATGTTATCATAAATTGGTATGCTTTTGGACAAGTTTCTTCCAATCAAAATACTACAAGCACAACGGAATCAAATTCTAGTAGTAGTGGATCTGACAATTTGACAGATATAGCTAATAATTATTTACAAGATCATGGTTTGACACTTGATGATACTATAAATAATACAAGTTCTACAGTGGAAACCAGTTCAACTACTGATGGGAATGTAATAGGTACAATTGATGTTGATGTAAGTAGTTCTATTACCAATGAGGTAGTTACAAATACAGATAATGTTGTAGTAGGAGAAGAGACAACATCTACGATTGCTACAACAACTACAAATTAAAAAAATAAATTTAATTTTTTAATAAATATAAATATGGAAATACCAAATGAATTGAATAATTTATCAGAATTGCAAAATAATTTTTCTAAGAAAAATAAGAAAAAAAATGACGCCAAAAAGATAATAATTTTGTCGTTATTCTTTTTGTTGCTAGTCGCTATTATCTATTTATTGTTTAGTTATCTTAAAACACAAAAAGAATTGAGTATGCTAAAAGATCCGGTTGCTCAAGAAGCTGCTCTCAAAGTTGAAAATGATAAATTAATTCAGAAAATTGGTAAATTGATAGAATTGTCAACTACTGAAGATCCTGTAGTGGGTACTGTCAATGATGCGACTAGTCTCGCACAACAACAAAAATTCTTTGTGAATGCAAAAAATGGTGACAAAGTATTGATTTACAAAGATAAAGCTCTTATATATAGACCAGATAATAACAAATTAATTAATGTTGGTCCAGTTTACATTGATAGTACTAGTACCACAGATATTTCCAGTAATAAATAGTTTTTAGAAGTTTATTCATAATAATTAAAAATGATATGGTTGTCAAAAAAAAACTTGTAGAAAAAATTCCAGAAGAAGAAATCATTCCTTTTGAAAATCCTAGAAATGAAAAAAATAAAAATAGTAGTGTCAAAAATTTCCTTATTTTGTTGTTTGCTATTTTTACTTTGTTAGGTTCGGCTGGGTCTTATTATTTTTTTAGTAAATACAATGCTCTCCGAAATGATCCAAGCATAGTTTCTCAAAAAGATGTAGATACTACTGTGGCGGCTGTTTATAAGTTGATGGTTTTACCTTCTGACGAAATGCCAACTTTGGCTACTATTTTGGACAAGACTAAGTTGGCAGGACAATCATTTTTTGATAATGCTGAAAATGGTGATAAACTCCTTGCTTTTACCAAATCTATGCAAGCAATTTTGTATAGACCATCTACCAATAAGATTATAAAAGTGGCACCTATTTATATAAGTGATGGTACGACTGACCAACTAACTAGTACTACAACTCAGGAAGAATTACAACCAATACCAGAAGAACAAAATATGTCTGAAGATCTAAAAGTTGCTTATTATAATGGTACTACTATTGCCAATCTTTCCTCTCAGACTGAGGCAAATGTGAAGACAAATTATCCTAATTACCAAACAACTGATTTGACTAACGCTACAAACCATAATTATACAGAAAACATTGTAGTAGACATTTCTGGACAACATACTAATGAAGTAGAAGAGCTTTCCAAATTATTAAATGCTCAGGTACAAAGTTTACCAGATGGTGAAAAAAAACCTGATGCGGATATTTTAATTATTTCAGGTAAATAATTTATTTATGAAAAGACAAATAACAATCTTTTTTTCTCTTTTGTTATTTGTCTTTTTTTTGTCTCAAATAGTTTCGGCTACTAGCGGTACGATTTTGACTGGTCATTCTTATGCTTGGAGCAATAATGTCGGTTGGATAAATTTCAAAGATACTGTGATCGGAGATAGTGCTTTGACTGGTTATGCTTGGTCTCAGAATAATGGTTGGATAAAAATGAATCCTAGTAATGGTGGTGTTAATAATGATGGTCAGGGAAATTTGTCAGGTTATGCTTGGGGTGAAGGATTAGGTTGGATAAATTTTTCTGGTGTTAGTATCAATTCTAGTGGTGTTTTTTCTGGAACTGCCACTGGAGATTTGATTGGCTCTCTTACTTTTAGTTGTAGTAATTGTGATGTGCAGACTGATTGGGTAGCCACTCCCGCAGGTGGAGGGGGAAGTCTGCCACCCCCACCCCCTCCAGTAGTAAATCTTCCTACAGGATCAGTACAAATAAATAATGGTGCACAATATACCAACAACAAGAAGATATCATTAAGTTTTGTAGCAGATTATACCGATAGTTATGCTGTTTCTGTGACCAATGATTTTAGTAGCGCGTCATATTTGACTATTGTTAGTTCCACCCAATTTACTTTGTCTGCTCCTGACGGAACAAAAACAGTCTATGTAAGTTTCAAAAACCAAGATGGTACTTATGTTACTTCTGATTCTATAATTTTGGATACTGTATCGCCAAACAAACCGATAATATCGCAAATAGATCTTGGGATTGAAAATGGTGTGAGAGTCAGACCTCCAAAATTGTCAGGACATTCAGAAGCTAATTCACAAGTGATTATTACCAAAGCTACTGAAGGACAACAAACTCTGAGTTCTTTTCATCTCGCTGGTGTTACTACTTATTATACGACAGCTGATGCTCAAGGTAATTGGACTTTTACTTTTCCAGTCCTATTTGATCCCGGAAGCTATGCTGTTTCAGCTATAGCTCAAGACGCTGCTGGTAATGTTAGTATTTCTTCAGATGTGGCTCATTTGGTAATTCCGGTTGATACTATTACACCACCACCAGAAGTACCGCCGGAAATTCCACCGGAAGTAGTACCGCCACCCGAAGTACCTCCGGAAATTCCACCAGAAGTTGTTCCACCAGATAGTAATATTCCGCCAGAAGAAAATCCAACGGGTAATTCAGGAAATAATACGGATAATACAGGTGGTGGTTCAGGAAGTACAGATAATGGTAATACTTGGTGGGGTGAATTTTTTGGTACAGCATCTACTACTGCTAGCAGTACTATACCGACTGAAATTATAAAAAATGTTACTCAGGTAATCAACAATATTCAAAAACAAGTGACTAATGTTACAGATAATGTTGGTAAAAGTATCCAAAAGACTAATGAAAATGTAACAAAAGCGGTGAATGTCGTCACTAAAAAAATAAACGAAGTAATAGATAATCCACAAGTAAAGATTGTCAATAAGACAATTGTAGCTCCAACTGTGGCTACAGTGGCTGTCATCAACGTGGCTTCATCTGGTTTTGGTTTGGTGCAACTAATGAATTTTTTACAGTTATTTTTTGGGCAGTTCTTCTTGGTTTTCAGACGCAAAAAACAAAAGAAGTGGGGAGTACTTTATAATTCTTTCACCAAAAAACCCATTGATTTGGCAGTCATACGTTTAGTAGATGCTTCTACAAATAGAGTTGTACGTTCAGTAGTTACCGATATGGAAGGTCGCTACATTTTGCAAGCCAAGCCTGGGGAATACAAAATTTTGGTACAAAAAGATGGTTATACTAATTTTTCTGAGCATTTGAAAGATTTTAGTGAAGATAGTAAATTTATAAATCTTTATCATGGTGAAGCTATAAAAGTTACAGATGAAGCAGAAATAAATTATAATATTCCTTTTGATCCTATAGAAATTGATAGAAGTTATATTCAAATTATTAGAGACAAAGTATTCAAGACTGTGCGATTTGTTTTGAGTACTATTGGTCTGGTGTTTAGTGTTATTTCTTTTATAATCAGTCCTGTTTGGTGGATAGGCGCTTTGGTTATTTTCCAGTTTTTGTTGTATCTTGTCATCAGACGTTTCTCTTACAAGAAGTTACCATCTTCTTTTGGAGTCATTACTGCCAAACATGATGAACAAGCTCTACCAAATGTAGCCGTACGCGTTTTTGATGCTACCTTCAACAAATTGATAGATACGACTGTTACAGACCACAAAGGTAGATACGCTATGCTTTTATCACCAAACAAATATTATGTAACTTATGAAAAAGATCAGTACGAAAAAAAGAAAAGTCCATTGTTAGACTTTTCTACAGACAAAACCAAAGAGGGTGGTGATTTGTTGGTTAGAGATGAGGTGTTGGAAGAAGAAAAAAATGAAGAGGTAAAAAAAACTTAACAGATTTTTTTATTGCCCCATCGCCCGTAATATCACATTGATAGTTTTGAGTAAGATGGATATATCCAAAAGCATTGACCTATTTTTGATATAAAAAAGATCATATTGAAATTTTTGTAATGAAGTTTCAAGAGTTGAAGTGTAATGTTGTTGTACTTGCGCCCAGCCAGTAATACCAGGTTTGATGACATAACGTAGATTGTAATAAGACATTTTATTTTGCAGATCATTGCTTATTTCTGGTCGCTCCGGTCTAGGACCTATGACCGTGATTTCACCTTTCAAAAGATTTATAACTTGTGGTAATTCATCTAGTCTAGTTTTACGTAAAAATTTACCCACGCCCGTGATTCTACTGTCATTTTTTTGGGCAAACTCTGCACCATGCATCTCTGCGCTACCATCTTCGGCCAGGGAATACATTGTGCGGAATTTGTACATCCAGAAGATTTGTCCATTTTTGCCAAATCTTTTTTGTTTGAAAAATACTTTTCCTTTGGAATTTAGTTTGATAGCTAGAGCAATGAAAGGTAAAAATAGTAAAAAAAATAAAGAGAAAATTACAATAAAAGTTAGTTCTAATACTCTGACAAATTTGTTATAAATTGGTTTATCAAGGTCAGATAAGTACTGCAAAAACCAAGCTTTGTGAAAAGCGGAAGGGGGGATTCTACCTGTGACACTTTCATAAAAATTAGAAACGTTAGTTATTTTTATTTGTTTGAAAAGTAGTTGATAAAGTTCTTGACTGAGTGCGTCTTCTTTGTCCAAATTGTTGTGGGTAACTATAATTTCTATTTTATCATTCGCTACTATTTTTTCTAGCTTTTCTTTTGTTTTATATATTGTTATATTGCTGTATTTTGTCCTATCCATTTTGTTATTAAAATCTAGGACAGCTTGGACATGGTAGCCTAGCGTAGTTTGTTTCTGGAGTATTTCCATGATTTCCTGTACTTCTGGATTATAATCCAAAAACAAGATGTTGGCTTGTAATCTGTTACTACTAATTATGTTTATATAAATTTTACGCCAGATAAAAATTAGGAAATAAGCAATAATAACTGTCAAAAGTAAAATTGTTTTTGGGTTTGTATCCCTTGTGGGGAAGATATAAAGAACAGTAACACTAATCAAAAATGAGGCTATGGCTGATTGGATAAGTGTGGAAACAAACTTTTTTTGATTAATTTTTTTGAAGTCATAGAGACCGTTGATATAGTTTATTATTACCCAAATCAAGAAAATAACCACAAAAACAGAGAGATTTCCCTGTAGTTGGTTGGTATTTTTGAATTCCAAATTACGCAAAGCCAAGCCCAACCATAAGGCCAAAAAGAATAATACCAAATCTCCACCTAGTAATATTAATTGTTTTAATCTGTACCAAAATTTCATATTTGTCAGTATTGCTTAATTTTGCTATAATTCACCTAGATAATTTAGCATAATTTAGTACAAAAAACAAGCTATGAAATTTAAGATTTACATTTTGTTTATAATTGGTGTTTTTTTGGCTCCTATTTTGGT
>PFBU01000030.1 GCA_002773185.1 Candidatus Magasanikbacteria bacterium CG10_big_fil_rev_8_21_14_0_10_36_16
AGATATTATTATGCCTCCAGTTGGTCTCATAACTGGAGGCGTAGATTTTTCTCAGTTGGTTATTGTGTTGAAAAAAGCTACTGAAACAACTGAGGCTATCACTCTCAATTATGGTATTTTCATCAATACTGTTATTGATTTTCTAATAGTTTCTTTTTCTATCTTTTTTGTCATCAGACAAATAAATAAATTCAAGAAAAAAGAAGAAGAAAAACCAAAAGAAACACCTGAGGAAATAAAACTTTTAAGAGAGATAAGAGATGAACTAAAAAAAGTTTAACCTAAAAATACAGCAATAAAAAATCATCCTAATTTCTAGGATGATTTTTATTTTGAAATATTTATTGCTAAATATTATTTACGAACATCCATTCTCATTTGACTGGATGTCAAATCAGCGGTTACTCCATCATAATATTTGATAGATATTTTGTCAGCTATAGCAGTCACAGTAGCTGGATAATAGACATTGGCACTACCATATTGTGCCAAAACTTTTGAACCAACCTTGTAACTAGTAGCTGCAGAAGTAAGATCTTTGATCATTTGACTAGTTTTTAGACACTTCTCATAACCATCATAGTATTTGACGTTGAAACCTGTATCACAGGCAGAGGTGATAGTAGCACTATAAAGAGTAGTGTTACTTGCCCATTCAGCCACAACTTTGTTACCAACTGCAAAACCATTTTTGGTTACTGGGGCTGGTGTTGGAGCTGGAGTAGGTGTAGGTGTAGGTGTTACTACAGGTGTTGTAACAGGTTTAGGAGCTACAACAGGTGCTGGCGTAGGTGTAGGTGTTGGGGCTGGAGTAGGTTTAGGAGCTACAACAGAAGTAACACGAGGATCAAGTCTCAATTGACTTACAGACAGATCCTTTTCAATATTATCATAATATCTTACTGAATAAGTTTGACCTGTAACTTTTATGATTTCAGCATCATAATACGCTGTACCTGTCCATTGTGCGATAACTTTTGTTCCTACTTTCAAACTAGCACTACTAGGTACTTGATCTTTGATAAGATCACTCTCTGCTACACATTTTTTTGCATTATCATAATATGTAACATTGAAACCTGTTGCACAAGCTCCATCAACAGTAGCTTGATACCAAGTTTTTGATGTCCAGACTGCAAAAACATGATCACCAGCCGAAAAAGCTGCCTTTTCCACTGTAGCAGGTTGTACCGGTGCGGTGTTATTAGGTTGTACTGTTGTAGTAGTTGTAGATGAACAACCAGCACCAACAAGTACAAAAGCAGTTGCGATAACAACCAATGAAAGCCTTTGACTCATAGATATTCTATGTTAAGAATTAATTTTGTTCACTAAGTTACAAAAATAGTATTATGGACAAGTAGGCAAATTGCCACAAAGCTATTTGTATAACTTTTGTGAATATTAAAAGATACTAAGATTATATCATTTATCATTTATGCCGTCAAAATATTATTAACAACCAAAGTTTGACAGAAAAAAATAAATCTGTTACTCTAAAAACACTTACAAATTAATTTATATTTGTTGGAAGTGAGGTCAAATTCCTCCACTGTGCCGCAACGGTAATTCCCGATTAAATCGGGATGAGTCCGGTCTTCAAATATAATTATCCCGAGCAGGAAAAAACTTTCTTATTTTTTATCACAACAAGAAATTTTTGAAACATTTTCTGCTCTCCCAAGCAGATTTTTTTTATGCAAAAAAATAAATTATCACTACACTTAACTTTGTTTTTTATTTTACTCGGTTCTACAGCCTTTTTTGTTTATCAATCTTTTTATGTTGAAAAAAGTAGTGATAAACAAGTTGAGATAAATAATAATAATTCAGTTACAAACAATGATATTGAAACGAACAACAAAGTAACTACTACTGAAGATAAAATTATTCCTAACAAAGAAAAAACAGAAATAAAACCAACAACCAAAGAACAGCACACTTCTACATTAGTGCAAGAGACAGTCATAACTAGCATACAAGCTACAACAGAAGAACACAAACAACTTCCCTACTCTGCGACAATTACAGTTAACCAAAAAAATTATACAGTAGATTTTGAAAAAGAAGGAACTATTTTGAAAGATTTGTTGAACAAATTACAAACTGAAAGCGATTTCACATTTTCTGGAATAAATTATTCTGGTCTGGGATTTTTTATTACTGAAATAAATGGAATAAAAAATGATAACAAACAAGGTAAATATTGGGTTTACTACCTAAATGGCGTTAGTGCCAAAGCTGGAATATCTATCCAAAAAATTAATTCACAAGATAATATAGAATGGAAATATGAGAACAGTACTTTCTAAAATTTTATTTGTTACTGCTGTAACAATTTTGAGCCTGTCAGCTTTTGATTTTGTGTATGCCGAAACGACAAGCTCGACTCCAGAGATTGTAATTACATCTAGTACAGATTCAGGTTTAAAAAATACTACGACAAATAATTCCACTATTTCATTACCAAGTGTAAACTTAACTATCCGTTACAATGACGAAGTAGTTTTTTCAGGAAATATTGAACTTACCACCACAACTTATCACGATGAAATCAACAATCTTGATTATTCGCTAACGACTTCAACAGTTTTTTCTACTTTAGTAAATACTGATGCTTCTAGTACAAATTTTGCAATAACTGATGATCAATTTAATTCTTATTACAATAGTTTTTATTTACGTTGTATTACTTTTCAAACTTCTACGACTACCGAAGCTTGTGACAATTGGCAATATACAGTAGACGGACAATATGTTGGTGTTAGCATGGACAAAAAAGAATTAATTGGTGATGAAAATATCTATATTTACTTTGGTGACAGATACAAATTAAACACAGAAAAAACTGAATATACAACTGATGAAACAGTGACTTCCACTTTGCAAGAATACGATTTTACCAATAATACTTGGCAAAATAAAGCAGGGCAAGAAATTTTACTCACAGAACCAATTGCTTCTGATTATTCCAATTGGCCACCACAAATTTTTTCTTCAAGTACAACCAACGATTTTGGTGAAGCTTATTTCAATCAGACAACTACAGGAACTTATTACATAACTTTAGCAAATGATTATTGGCCAAGTGTTACTATTACAATCACAACTACGACGCCAACTTCAACTGAAAATAATATAATAGAAAATCCAACTTCTGGTGGAGGAAGTTCCAACTCCACTATTGACCACTCACCTACTCAAATTCAAATTACTGAGGCAGTCAACAAAATCTTAAATTATTTCAAAACTCAACAAAACGAAGATGGTAGTATTTTGGATGGTGGCACAAGTGACTGGGTTGCCATGTCTTTTGGAGCCAATGGACAATATGCCAAAGATATCAAAAATTCTATTTCTGACAATTCTCTCTATGATTATATTTACAATTACAATTTTACTGATCCAAGTGAAATGAATCTTTGTGCGGCTTACCCCCGACATATCTTAGCTTTACTTGCTTCTGGCGTTACCAAGACTGATAACAAAATTGTTGATTTAAAAAATAAAATTACCAACGAAAATTGCTATCAAAATAGTCTATATGGACAAACAGGAATCAATGATGATATTTTTGCTTTATTAAGTTTGTCAGCTCTAGACTATGATATCAATTCACAAATTATTAGTGATATAAAAAATACTATTTTTTCTGACCAAAATTCTGATGGTGCTTTTACTTGGACTGGATATCCTGGCGCTGACGTGACTGGTGCTGTTATCAATGCTTTAGACTATGGACAAAGTAAAGGACTCAGTATTGAATCAAGCGTGATAACTAATGCCAAAAATTATTTGAAATCAACTCAACTTAGTGATGGTGGTTGGGGTTATGAAACTTCTGATGTTTTGACAACTAGCTGGGCTATGCTAGGAATTGATAGTTTAAATGAAAGCATGTTAGATTGGAAAACAAGCGAAGGTTATAATCCAAAAAATATTCTAATAGATAATTTACAATCTAACGGTAGTTATAATACCACTTGGGAGCCTGTAAGTATTGACTGGTTTGGTTTGAAACACGCAGTACCTTCATTACTTGGCAAAACTTGGCCTATAATTTTAAGCCCTATAATTCAACCAACAAATAATGTTGGCGGTGGATCAATTGAAACAATCACAACATCAACAACAGCAACCTCTACCGAAGAAATGGCTACTTCTACTCCTGAAATAATTGATGATATATCAACTTCCACACCAGAAATTGAAATAATACCAATAACTTTGGAATTACCAACAGAAAATACCACTACAACAATTGTGCAAACAAAAAAAACAGAGCCAAAATTAACAAAACAAACTTTTGTAGCAAAAAATAATGTAAAAGAAGTTCAAGGTGAAAAAATTAAAGAAAAAAATACGAGTACACTTGATATAAAAAAAGAGATTATTCCTCAACTAACTGAAAATCTTAGTCCAACAAATGAAAAAAAAGAAACACCACTCCCAACCAACAAAAAAGTTGCTCTTGGCCTAGGAGCTGGTACCCTACTCTATGGACTTTACTTATTATTCAAACTATTTGTCTAATATAATAAACACTGTTATAATATCGATAATTAAAAAAGCTTTGCCCGCATAGATGGGTCCGCCATAGGGCGGATAAGCCTTAATACACTATGAAACAAAAATACACACTTCTCATCATTACTCTAATAGTCGTTGGATTTACCCTCAGATTACTGCCACATCCTGCTAATTTTGCCCCTATCATGGCTCTAGCGCTCTTTTCCGGGCTTTATTTGCCAAAGAGGCTCAATATTATCATTCCAGTCGTAGCTATGCTTATAAGTGATATTTTCTTGGGCTTTTACAGTTTACCAATCATGTTTAGTGTTTACGCCAGTTTTATCTTAGCGACGCTACTAGGCACTTGGCTCAAAAAATACAAAAATATCAAAAATGTTATTTTAACAACTTTTGCTGGTTCATTTCTTTTTTTCTTAGTAACTAATTTCTCTGTCTGGGCTTTTGGTACTATGTACACCCACAATTTGCCTGGCCTAATGCAAAGTTACTATATGGCTCTACCATTTTTCCGCAATAGTTTGCTTGGTGATTTATTTTACGTGGGAATATTTGTTGGTGTGGCTGAGATGGCAATAAAATATTTGCAAGCTGAAAAGATGAGTAAAGTTGAAAATAGAGTTTAGATAAATTTTAGACAAAACAAAAACGTCTTTGAGGAAAAGACGTTTTTTTATTTTTATGAAATAGCACACAGATTTCCAAGATTTCCCAAATACATCAAGATTAAATCTTGGTTAATCACGGTCATCATGGAGATCCATGTTCCGTTTACTGTTATACTCATTCGTCCAAACTTTTCTTCTTATCTCGGGTTTTTGTCCAAAATTCAACAACAAACCATATTCTATATTTGTAGCTCGCAAATAATTCAAAAGTTGTGCTTCATGAGCTTCACACAAAGCTTCTGCCACTTTTATCTCTAAAATAACCAAATTATCTACTATAATATCAGCAAAATACGAACCAACAGAATTACCCAGATAATTTACCTCAATTGGAACTTGTCTTCTACCATGCAAACCTTGCTTTTGTAATTCAAAAACAAGAGAATTCTCATAAACTTTTTCTAAAAAACCAAACCCTAAGGTATTATAAACATTATAATATGATTTTATTATTCTACTAGTTATACTATTGACTTTGTCCTCCTTCATAAAAAATCTTGGATATCTTGGTAATCTGTGTGCTATTCAAACTAAACAACCACACTCACCAATCTTCCCTTCAC
>PFBU01000051.1:0-5730 GCA_002773185.1 Candidatus Magasanikbacteria bacterium CG10_big_fil_rev_8_21_14_0_10_36_16
AATTACTTAATCACTTAAACAATCTCTTAGAGGGGATTGTTTTTGTTTTGGTTGTTTATTTGCTGTAGTGTTTAAGTGTTGTAGTGTTTAGGTGTGTTGTGTTATAATAAAAACAATTTAACTTTTTTATGCTAATAAAAAAAATAGAAAAAAGCATTTTCCCAGAACCTATAAGTTTTAGGAAATTGATAGGTCCTAGTTTCATTATTTTGGCGCTTGGTCTTGGTTCCGGAGAAGTCATCCTGTGGCCTTATTTGGTCTCCAATTATGGTCTGGGGATTGTGTGGGGAGCGATTTTGGGAATTACTTTTCAATATTTTATCAACATGGAAATAGAGCGCTATGCTCTAGTAAAAGGTGAAAGTGTTTTTGTGGGACTAAACAAGCTTTGGCGTGGTACAGCCTACTGGTTTATTGTTTCTACTTTTGTTGGTTTTGGTCTGCCAGGAATTGTGGCAGCTTCGGCTCAACTTATTGCACATGTGTTTGGTTTTGCCAATTTCAAATGGCTCGCAATAGCCTTTTTGTTATTTATTGGTTTTATTTTGAGTTTGGGCAAAACTGTTTATGGTATGATGGAAAAGACTACTCGTACTATTATCATGCTTGGTGTACCTTTTATTTTTGTTCTGGCAATTATTTTGGCTAGTAAAATGCACTGGATTTTGTTGTTTCAAGGTTTAGTTGGTCAGGGAAATAATTATCAGTTTTTGCCAGCTGGTATCAGTTTAGTAACTTTTTTAGCAGCCTTTGCTTATTCTGGCGCTGGGGGCAATCTCAATCTTACCCAATCAATTTATATCAAAGAAAAAGGTTATGGTATGGGTAAATACGCTCATAAGATTGCTGGCCTATTTGCTAGTCGAGGATCACATCAAGAAATAAAATTGGAAGGTGAAGATTGTGAAATAAATGCTGAAAATGTAGCTAGATTCAAAAGTTGGTGGAAGAGGATTAGTCTGGAACATCTGTTGGTTTTCTGGTTTGTGGGAGGGCTCTCTATGCTTTTACTCATGGTTTTGTCTTATAGTACTGTCTTTGGTCTGGATAATAAACAGGGTATTAGTTTTGTTATTAATGAAGGTCAAGTAATTGCCAAAACGCTTTTTCCTTGGGTTGGTTCATTGTTTTTGTTTGTACTTGGTATAATGCTTTTTCAAACTCAATTGGGTGTAATGGACTCTACTTCTCGGATTATGGCTGAAAATTTTGCTATCAATAAAATTTTCAAAACAAAAAATAATAAAATAAATTTGTCCAAAATTTATTATAGTTTTCTCTGGGCACAAATTGCTTTTGGTATTATTTTGTTTTTATTCAATTTCTATGAACCAAAACAACTGATAGTCTTGGGTGCTGTCATCAACGCTGTGGCTATGTTTGTACATATTGGTCTGGTTACTTGGCTAAATAACAAGGCTTTACCAAAAGTATTTAGGCCAAACTTATTTAGGAAAGTGATTATTGGTTTTATATTTTTATTTTTTGGATTCTTTAGTGGCTTTGTGATATTTTCCAACTTTTTTGGCTAAGATTTGCTTTATTTTAGACTTTGTGTTATATTTTCTTAGTTCTTAATCCTTATCCTTTTTATGAGCTTTTTTTCTTATCTTTTTGGCACTGGTGCTGATAAGGTTGGTAAAACAAATATTAACGAATACAAATGTATTACTCGTCAAGAGGTTTTGGGTTTGGTTTCTCCACTTAAAGTGAAGACTCTTTCGCAAAAAGAAGAAAAAACAGTAGAAGAAATATTATGGGAACGTTTGAAATATTTTCACAAAATTTCTTTGAAAAATATTAGAGACATACTAGCTAAATTGAGTAGAGAACACACTATTGGTGAGATAGATGGTAAATATTTATACAAAGTTTTTGAAGATTATTTTGTCAATAATAAAGAAAATTAGTTATGAAAAAAATAATAATTTTGATGGGGGTGCCGGGTAGTGGTAAGGGGACACAAGCTAGAAAGTTGGTACAGAAATTTGGATTTGCTCATATTTCCACTGGGGATTTGCTAAGAGCTCTGGATGCTGACCCAAATGGTGATAAAGAAGATAAAACTAAGTTGGCAGAGATGAAAGCAGGTAGATTGGTTGCTGATGATCTTATTTACAAGTTAGCCTTTGCAGAAATAAAGAAAAATTTGGACATTGGCAAAAGTGTTATTTTGGATGGAGCTATCCGTACTGTAGAACAAGCCAAAAAATATGAAGAATTTTTTGTGTCTTTGAATTTGGGGCATGAAATAATTGTCATAGAAATAAAATTGTCAGATGAAACAAGCTACAATCGTCTAACCAAAAGAAAAGTTTGTCCAGCTTGTGGCTTTATTTTACCATTTTCAAAAGAGAACGATCTGAAAATTGATTGTCCAGAGTGTGGCGAGAAATTAATTGTTCGCAAAGATGATAATCCAGAAACCATTGAAAAGAGAATTAGAGAACAAGGGAATATAGCTATTGAACCAATTTTAGATTATTATCGTGAAAAAGGGGAGTTGTTTACAGTTGATGGTGAAGAAGATATTGATAACGTTGACGAAGAAGTTGTAAAGTTACTTTTGTAGTTTAATCCACCCATAGCCCTAGGCGTGCAAGTAAGGCGGACAAGAAAGTTAAAAAACTTAATTTAATGACAAATTTCAAAGCTCAAATATCAAATCAAATCTAAATTACTTAATGATAAAAATTATTTTTAAATTTGTATTTTGAAATTGATTCCACCCAAGGCGGACAAGTTGTCATTTTGATTTTGTAATTTGTATTTTTTTGCTATGTATATTAGGAAGACATTAAAAAAATATTTTGTTCCTCATAGAGAAAACAATTACCATCCACATATCTTACACACCAAAAGAGCTATTTTTTATAGTCTCTTTTTTTTGACGATGAAGCTGATTGTTTTTGTATTTGTGGTATTATTACCAATTGAGACCTTTACCATGCCAGACATGCTCAAGTCCTTTGCTGACAAAATAGTTGCGCAGACCAATGAGATTAGAAATAAACAAGGTATTAGAAGTATAACTGCTCAAGTAAAACTTTTTTCTTCAGCCAACAACAAATCTTGGGATATGGTTCAAAATAATTATTTTGATCATATCTCACCAACTGGTAAACGTCTGAAAGATTTTTTGCAAGAAGTAAATTACAATTATAGTATAGCAGGGGAGAATCTAGCCATCGGATTTTATAATGTTGACCAATTGATGAAAGCTTGGCTAAATAGTCCTAAGCATTATGACAATATAGTGGATAAAGATTTTCAAGATATAGGTATTGGGATGGCTGTAGGTACTTACAAAGGTATTCCAAACACCATTTTTGTCACCGAACATTTTGGTATGCAGATGAATTCCAATTCTATTTCACAAGTAGCTGGGATAACAGAAAATAAGAATTCTAAAACAACATCTGTTGTCTATGATGGAGAAAAATCAGAAGTTTTGTGGCAGGAGAATGCTGATTCTACGATGACACTTACAGCGCGCGCTTATGTGACTGGTACTGTGTCCAAAGTTGTGGTAGAAGTCAACCAATATGATATGGAGCTTTTTCCAACAGATCAGGTTGGTTTGTACGTTGGCAAAGTTCAGTTTGTGGGCAATAGTGATGATTTGTTTCAAGCAGTAATCAATCCTACAATAATAATTACGGATAATGATGGAAACGTAACAGAAAATATTATATCTTGGTATAATCCAAAAATTTTGCCAGTATCTTCAGTAGAAAAGTACAATCAATCCAAGGATGGCTTGAGTCAAATGTTTGGTATTTTCAATGTTTCTCGTGGGATATATTTATTTTTTATAGTATTTTTTACTGTGGCGTTACTTCTTAAAATTTTTGTGGAATTTCGCAAACAACATCCTCATGTGATATTCCAGACTTTATTACTTATCTCACTTTTGGTGGTTTTGTTTGAAGTATAAAAATAAAAAACCCGGCCTCACGACCAACCTATTAAAGTTGGCAAAAAGCCAGGTAATTAGCGCCAATTTCTTGGCAAAAAAATGTTTCTACCCATAAAACATTTTTTTGAAACGCTAACTCACATTTTACACTAATTTTGGATACTATACAAGGGTTTTATGTGAATAAGTGCGATAGTTTGTAAAGTTAAAAGTTCATTATACCAAAGGAGGACTCGTCTATGCGAGAAAGTCTAAAGTCGTTTTATAAGTATTGCACATTTTTACAAAAACTTTATAAATTTTTAACTTTACAAACTTTATGAACTATTTGGGTTATTATTTGCCTAATCTGTTCATTTTTGCTATGATATATTCATTATGTCATATATAAAAACAAAAGAAGAAATAGAATATCTCAAAACAGGAGGTGAAATATTGGGAGAAATATTGGACAAATTGGCTAAAATGTCAGTAGTCGGTGTCTCCGCCTACGAAGTGGACAAAGAAGCTGAGAGGATGATTGTAGAGGCTGGCGGACGCCCTGCTTTTTTGGGTTATCGTGGTAGGAAAAGTGATCCACCATTTCCCTCTACTATTTGTGCTTCGCTCAATACTGAGGTAGTTCATGGTATTGCTACCAAAGACAAAATTCTCAAAGATGGTGATATTTTTAGTATTGATATCGGGATGCAATATCCGCTTAATTGTGGTCTTGGTAAAGGTGGAAATGGTCTATTTACTGATACGGCTATTACAGTCATGGTTGGCAACGTAACTGAAAAAACTAAACAATTGGTAAATGTCACCAAAAAATCATTGGAACTAGCGATTGAAAAATGTGTTTTGGATAACTCTATTGCCGATATTGGTAAAGTGATAGAAAATTATATTGATCCTCAAGGTTATGGTATTGTAAGAGATTTGGTGGGTCATGGTGTGGGTCATGAAGTTCATGAAGAGCCACGCGTACCAAATTATTATGATAGAGATTTGGAAAGTTGGAAATTGGAAGAAAACGCTGTCATTGCTATTGAGCCGATGATTACTATGGGGGATTACAATGTCGAGACAGCTGAAGATGGTTGGAGTATTTCCACAGTGGACAAAAGTTTGAGTGCTCATTTTGAGCATACTATAGTTATTACCAAAGATGGTCCTCTGGTGGTGACGAGAAGACCCTCTGAATTATAATTTTTTATGAAAAAAATACTATTTCTATTTTTTATAGTTAGCGGTTTTTTTGTACCGTTTTTTGTTTTGGCGACTGATGTCCCAGACCAGACAGCTATTACCAATTGTTTGACTGGTGCTTATAATACTTATATCAACAAAATAAATGATTGTAATGCTAACACAGGAGAAGACATTCAGAAAAAAATAGATGTACTAAATCAAGATTTGGATTATAATTTGGCACTTTGTTATCAAACTAGTGATCCTGCTGTGTGTGCAAAGCAAGCTACTGACTATAGTAATAGAGTACAAAAGTTGCAACAAGATGCATTGAATCAGCAAAATAATTGTCGTGAAGCTGATATCAAAGATGAGTATATCAAAGCTCAAAATTATTGTTATGACAATTATTCTTTCAACAATGTTTGGGATACACCAGCTTTGAAAGAAATGCTCAAAAATTCAGCTCTTGATTCTCTTACGCTTAGTCCAGAAAAAATGAATGAACTGAATACTTGTATGCAAAGTTTGGCTAGTAAATATGACCTAAATAATTTGACTGCAGATTTGGAAAAAGAAATAGGTAATTGTTATAGTGCTGTAGGATTAGTAAACAATGCTAATTTATCACAAGGTGT
>PFBU01000051.1:5743-6032 GCA_002773185.1 Candidatus Magasanikbacteria bacterium CG10_big_fil_rev_8_21_14_0_10_36_16
TGTTTTGGATTGTACTAATGAAAAAATAGATTTGCAATCAGGTCAAACTTTGCTAAATTTGGCAGCCACAGCTACGGATAAACAACAAGAATATTTGTCGGAGTGTGTAGCCAAAAAATTGAACCCAGTATTGGCCGGGGTAGCAGTACTCAATGTACCTTTTGCAGCTGGTTTTGGTAATTTCTTTTTATATTTTCAATTTCTTTTTACTCAACCGTTATTATTGGTTACTAAAAGAAAAAATAAAGCTTGGGGCAAAGTATTCAATTCTCTAAATGAAGATCCTGTG
>PFBU01000051.1:6079-9212 GCA_002773185.1 Candidatus Magasanikbacteria bacterium CG10_big_fil_rev_8_21_14_0_10_36_16
ATGCTTTGGATGTTCGTAGAGATGGTTTCCTTTTTCCTTCTGGTAATGTTTCTCTTGGTATAGACAATGAATATCAAGGTGAAGACATCTTAGTAGATTCACAAGATGATGTGGTAAATAAATATGTCCCAGTTGATCCAACCGAAAAGACTGCTTCCAAATTTAAATTTCACTTGCGTAAATGGAAAAAAAGAATAGCAATCTTACTCGGTTTTAGTGCACCACTTTTTGCAGTGCTGGTAGTAGTCTTTGTAAGACAGTGGTGGACAGTAGCGCTATTACTCTTGCATATTAGTTTATTGTTTTTGTTTATTCGTCTTTCTTTTGGCAAAAAAGAAGCTCAATATGGTAGAGTATTTGGTGAAAAAAATTCTGTCTTGATGGGTGTGACAGTTTCGTTGTTTGAAAAAAGACGCAACAGACTGATAGAGTATTATGTGACCGATATTTTTGGGCGTTATTTCTTGCCAATTGCCATTGGTGAATACAATATAATTTTTGAAAAAAATGGTTTTGAAAGAAAACAAATTGATTTGAATATCTCTAGTGGAGAAAAAGAAGCAAAAATACTTAAGATAGATGTTATGTTGGATAAATTAAAGTAATTTAAGATAGTTGAAAGTCTATAAAGTCCTTAAAGTCAAAAGTCACGACTTTATAGACTTTATAACTTTATAAACTTTATGACTAAAATATGAATATATTAGGAATAGACTATGGCAAAAATAAAATTGGTCTAGCTTGGCTTCAGACTGGTCTTGATATTATTTTGCCCTTTGGTTTGGTACAAGAAAAAACCAGACAATTGCAATTGGAAAAATTGGCTAAAATTATCAAAGAAGAAGGAATTGATAAAATAGTTTTTGGTTTACCTCTAACGCTGGAAGATATGAGTGAAAATAAAAACACTGAAAGAATAAAAAACTTTGCCAATGATTTGTACAAATTAACCAAAAAAGAATTTCAATTTGCTGATGAACGTCTGACTACATCAGAAGCTAGGTCTATGGAAGGGGATGCTACACTTGATGAAAAATCAGCAATGCTTATTTTGAAGACGTATTTGGATACTGAGTAATAGCAGATTCAGCAGTCAGCAGTCAGCAGTCAGCAGAAACAGCAGATTCAGCAAACATTATCTCTATGTATCTCAATTTACCTCTACTTATTATTGGAATAACAAATTTGGTTTTTTTATTTTAATTATGTATGATTGCCATTATCCTTTCTCGCAAAGACTTTCGTGATTATGACCAGATAGTTTCTGTCTACACACAAGAAAAAGGAAAGATGAATTTGTTGGTTCGTGGGGTGAAAAAAATTGTTAGCAAAAATTCGGCCTATTTGGAACCATTTTCTATTGTCAATATTACGGTAGAGAAGGGGAAAGAAGTAGCTTATTTGACAAGAGTGCAGTCAGAAAATTATTTGAGGAATATTAGAGAAGATTTAGCAAAAAGTTTGGTGGCTTTTTATCTTGTTTCTCTGGTGGACAAACTTTTTTCCGAAGCTGAAGTAGATAATAGATTCTTTGTTTTTTTACGAGTTTTTCTTGAATATTTAGATTCTTTGGAATTACTTGATGATCAAAAGACAATTTTTATTATTGATGTCTTTGTGGTGAATTTACTATCTTTTCTTGGCTTCAAATTGAGTAGTGACGAAAAAATAATAAATAGTGAATTTTTGCCCTATATTCAGGTTTTTGAAAAAGGGGACTTACAGGAAGTTTTTTCATTGAATTTTGATGTCTACTTAGCCAAAAAAATACATAAATTAGTTTATGATTCTTTGCTAAGTTATACTGAAAGAAAGGTAGCTGACTGGGCTAAGACTTGCATTATTTAAGTGGTCATTGTAGTATAATTAATAATCTGGATGTGATTTAATACGTTTTTACTATTTTTTATTATCATCTCTATTTTATCTCTTCGTTTTAGAAAATAAGATAGAGATAAGGAGATGAATTGAGATAATTAATTTTTTTGGATTACAAAATTTTATCTCAATTTATTAGAAATATTTTTTATAAATAAAATAAGGATTAAAAAATAAACATCTAATTAAAATTAAAACATAACTATGCTTATCAAAAATATATCAGAACAAGTCGGTCAAGAAGTAGAAATCAAAGCTTGGGTTTACAACAAGCGTTCTTCTGGTTCTTTGGCTTTTTTGGAACTGCGTGATGGTACAGGATTTATTCAGGCTGTAGTTGCCAAAGATTCGGTGTCTGTAGATACTTGGTCTAATGCTGAAAAAGTAACTCAAGAATCTTCGGTAATTTTGCGGGGTATTGTAAGTAAGCATCCCAAACAAGAAGGTGTTTTTGAACTTCAAGTAAACAATTTGGAAATAATAAATTTGTCGGTTGAGTATCCAATTTCCAACAAAGAACACGGTCCAGAATTTTTGCTGGAAAATCGTCATCTGTGGCTTCGTTCCAAAAAACAATGGGCAATACTTCGTATTCGTGATACTGTTGAAACTGCTATCAATGAATATTTACATAGTGTAGATTTCATTCGTACTGATTCGCCAATTTTTACACCCAATGCTTGTGAAGGGACTACTACACTCTTTCCAGTACCATATTTTGACCTTGGCGAAGCTTTCCTTTCTCAATCTGGTCAATTGTATATAGAAGCGGCGATTGCTAGTGTGGGGCGTTGTTATGACTTCGGTCCAGTGTTTCGGGCTGAGAAATCTGTTACCAAAAGACATTTGACTGAATTCTGGATGATGGACGCTGAAGCAGCTTTTGTAGAGCATGAGGAAAATTTGAGCATTCAAGAAGGACTGGTAAAAGCTATTGTCAAAAAATGTTTAGATAATTGCGTCCAAGAATTCGCTATTTTGGAAAGAAACACAGATGCACTCAAAAAAGTTTTGGAAAAACCTTTCACACGTTATACTTATGACGAAGCAATTGTGAAGTTGAATGAACTTGGTAGTGATATCAAACATGGTGAGGATTTGGGAAATGATGATGAAGGATTACTTACCAAAGATAGTGAAGTCCCAGTATTTATTGAAAAATGGCCAAAGTCTATTAAGCCCTTTTATATGAAGATTGATCCTGAAAATTCTGCTAGGGTGTTGAATGATGACCTGATTGGTATTGAAGGTTCTG
>PFBU01000058.1:0-5490 GCA_002773185.1 Candidatus Magasanikbacteria bacterium CG10_big_fil_rev_8_21_14_0_10_36_16
TTCAACGTCTTGGGCGGCAATTCATCCCTGTGAGTCCTGCGGGACATCACAGGGAGTTCTTGCCGTCCTTTACTTAAAATAAATTTTATTTAAATAATTAAACAATCACTCTATCACCTAATCACTTAATCACTTTTATAAGTGATAACCTGAATCAAATGTTCTAAATGAAAAATTTAGGAATTTTCAACTTGTTTAAACATCATTTTTAGACTCTAAAATTTTTCTGACATCAATTATTATTTTATTTATTTCTTCAACTTTTGTAGCCAAGCGTATTTTATCCATAAAAGAATTTATAAGGGCAGATTCTTCCTGGTCATTACCCATTCTGATACTAGTTTGCCCATATCCTTGCAATGTATTTATGGCTTCCAACTTTGCACTAGCTAACATTCTTTCTATTTCTGAATTAGAGACAATATCTATAGACATATTCAATTTATTAAAAATTAAAATTAATTATCTAAACCTAAATCTTTTATTTTAAGTAAAATTTTTACAACTTCTTTTCTGTCATCAATATTAGGAAACTGTTCAATCAAAACTGAATCATTTACAGAATCTTTGTCAACATTTTTACACCACCACATCAAATCTTGTCTAGTTATATTTACTTGTCCAAAATTTTCAAAAAAATATTTTATCAAATCTTCTTTGGTATTAAAGTTATAATGGTCAACCATTGAAACATAAAGCCTTTTTTCAGACATATATTAACTATATAAAAATATTTAAAATTTCTCTGCAAAATATTTTTCCAAATCTAAAATATTCACTCTTTCTTGTGCCATCGTATCTCTATCACGCACAGTCACTTTCTTATCTTCTAATGAATCAAAGTCAACCGTAATACAATAAGGAGTTCCTATTTCGTCTTGTCTTCTATAACGCTTGCCAATACTGCCAGTCTCGTCGTATTGAGTCATATAGTTTCTAGAAAGTGTATTTTGGATTTCATTACAAATATTTTGTAAAGGTTCTTTCTTGGACAATGGGAGTATTGCCATTTTGATAGGCGCGAGACTTTTGTGAATACGCAGTACTACTTCTTTTTCGTGTTTGGCATCTTCTTCTCCACTTCTCGCATCCAACTCCTCGTAAGCGTCAACTAACAAAGTAAAAACATTTCTATCTAGTCCAGAAGAAGCTTCAATGATATATGGTACATATTCTTCATTGGTTTCTGGATCACGATATTTCAAGTTTTTGCCACTAAATTTCTCATGTTGAGTCAGGTCAAAATTCCCACGATTGTGCAAACCTTCTATTTCTTTCCAACCCCAAGGAAAATTGTATTCTATATCATAAGCGGCTTTGGCATAGTGAGCCAATTTTTCATGTTCATGAAACCTGAGACTTTCAGCCTTCAATCCTAGAGATTCCCACCAAGCCAAACGTGAAGTTTTCCAATCTTCATACAACTTTTCAGCGGTTTCTGGCTTGACAAAATATTGCATTTCCATTTGGGAAAATTCTTTAGTACGGAAGATAAATTGTTTGGTAGTAATTTCGTTGCGGAAAGCTTTACCAACTTGAGCAATACCAAAAGGAATTTTGGCACGAGTAGCAGTCTGCACATTTTTGAAATTAACATAAATACCTTGGGCAGTCTCTGGACGCAAATATACTTTACTACTATCATCAGTCTTACTAAGCTGAGTTTCAAGCATCAGATTGAAATCACGAGCAGGAGTAAGTTCGCCTTGACAATTTGGACAGACGACATTATTTTCTTGCAATAATTTATTTAGAGTTTCTATACCCATTTTGTCATCAGCCTGCACACCCACAGTCTCAAGTAAATGATCCGCCCTGTGACGCATCTTACATTCTTTGCAGTCAACAAGTGGATCAGAAAAACTAGCCACATGTCCACTAGCTTCCCAAACACGAGGATGCATAAGTATGGCCGCGTCTAGACCATAGATATTGTTGTGTCTTTGAACCATTTCTTTCCACCACAATTCTTGCAAATTATTTTTGAGAAGTATTCCCAAAGGACCAAAATCATAAACAGCAGCAAGACCATCGTAGATTTCTGATGATTGGAAAATAAAACCTTTTTGCTTAGCAAAATTGACGATTGATTCTAGTGATTTCATATATTTTTAGATTAACTCTATTATAACACATTTTGAATAAAAAAATAAAAAGACCTCTTGCTAGAAGTCTTGGGGTCCAAATTAAAATTTTGAATTTAAAATTTTTAATTTCTTTAGGACGGTTCCACCCAAGTTCCCCGCCGACTTGTCCGCCTTGGGCGGGATCGGTGGGCACTTTTTTTGAATTTTCATTAGCTCCAAGGTTGCCAGACCTTTTCACAGCTACAAAAAAATTAACTTTTAATATTTAAACCATTTTTTTCTAACACTTTTTCTAAAACACTAACACGTTTTTTCAACAATACAAAATCTTGTACCAAAGCTTCTTGATCTTCAAAAGTAGTCTTTTCCAATTTAGCAAATCTTCTATCCAAATCAGCCAATTTTTCTTTTATATTTTTTATTTCATTATGAAGTGAGGAAAAACCTTCATCCATTTTGTTTTCCAGACGCAAGACTTCGCTATCTATTTTATTTTCCAGACGTGATACTTCGTTATCCAAATCTTCCTTGGTAACCATATTGTCACGCAAAAAAGACATAAGTTCATCAAACCTATTGTTTATAGCTTCAAAATTTTCTTGTATGTCTTTATCCATAAGAATACAAAATTAGCACAAATGATGAGTTAAATATAGCAAAAAGTGGAAGGTTAGTCAACAACATTCAATTCCAAAATACGGTCAATCCGAAAAACCCGAGTTTCTTGCCTTAATTCACAATAGGCCTCTAAACCTGTATATGTTTTACCCATAAATTCCATTTCCCCGATAAGATGTGGAACTAAAACCCGCTGTGATTTACTGTCATCGCTTTTCAGATAGAGAATATTTATTTTTTGACCATTATCTATAGCTTCCTCAATCTTCTGCAACTTTTCTTCATAAGACATTGTCTTATCAGCTTGGCTATACTGAAAAGAAGTAACAAACTTGACAACTTTCCAATCTGTCCAGACATGGTGTTTTTTTATTTCTCTTTTCAAAACTAAACCTTCAAAAGAAGTGCAACGCGACAAAGCCACGTAGAGTTGGCCTGGCGAAAAAGTGCCACGTCCAATATCTACAATCACTTTGTCAAAAGTCTTACCCTGACTCTTGTGAATAGTCACCGCCCAAGCTAGACGAAAAGGATATTGAGTGAAAGAGCCGATGACATCTGAGTTTACCAAGCGAGTATTTTTGTCATATTTGAAGGAATACATATCCCAAGTATGAGCGGTCACATAATCCACTTCTCCATTTTGCAAAATTACTTCCAAAACAGGTTGTCCACTATCTTCATCTTTGAAAATATCTTGCACCACAGCCAAGGTGCCATTTATCCAACGACCTTGCTTGTCATTGTTTAAGAGCATTATCTGCGCGCCTATTTTCACGTGCAACTCTTTGTCTGTGGGCAAAAATTTTTCATCAAATCTGCCATTTATCTTACCCCTAAAAATGTATTCCTTACCTTTTATTTTTTTCAATTCTTTTTCGTTTATTCCGTCGGCCATGGCATTGGTGGTGGTAAGTGTGATAAAAAGGTTTTCTTCATCCTCAAAAGAGGAATTCAAACGTGTGTTGAGATGTCTGATACTCTTTTCTTGAATGGTATTATTGCGGATACTGTTTAACAAAGCAATAAACACTTCATCACTTTGGCGATATATTTTATCCAGTTCTATAAAAATCATTTCAAATTTTTGTGTTTCATCAAACAAATCCCCTTGTTGACTACGAAAAACATCAGCGGAAAAGAAATACGGACTGTCATAATATTCTACAAACATTTTCTTTTCATCGCCAGTTACTACTGGAGGCAACTGGTACAAATCACCAAAAAAAATCATTTGCGCCCCGCCAAATGGTTTATTTTTATCTTTACCATTTTTACGCATGAAAGCATCTATACAGTCAAACAGGTCGGCTCGCACCATAGAAATTTCATCTATAACTATGGCATCCAATTTTTTGTAAATAACAGACTTTTCACCGGAAATTTTTTCCACACTTTGGCGTGTGACAGCAGGACTAAAGCGAAAAAAAGAATGGATAGTTTGTCCACCAATGTTTACGGCTGCGACACCTGTTGGTGCCAAAACCACTATTTTTTTCTTAGTATTTTCCCAAAAATACTTGAGCAAAGTGGATTTTCCCGTACCGGCTCTACCAGTAACAAAAACATTTTTATCACTATTTTCCATGGTCTCGTAGGCGTATTGAAATTTTTGGTTAAAATCTAATACTTCTTTTTTGTTCATATTATTGTCTTGTTATTTTAACTTTTTACTGTACTTTTTAGACAAATAATTTTTCTTTGAAACAACGGGCCTGCCGATTTCTTTTTCTAATTGCTCTTTGGCAATGCCTGCAATTCTCCCGCCTCTTTTCGCATCTGCTTTGAGCTTTACAACACCCTTGGAATTTTCCGTTTTATGAATTTCTGTGGTTGAGCGTTCACCAAGCATAGTAAAAATTAACTCAAAATCATCCATGTGGTCGCGCAAGTTTTCGCGTTTTAAGCCTTTGACTTTTTTGTATTCACTCGGAGTAATGCCAAAAGTGGCTTTGGAAATTTCAGCTGTCAAAATCTCATAATCTCTCTGTTCTTTCACGCCTCGTTTTTGCCATTCATCGGTCAACTCTTCGCGGATTGCAATCCCGCGCATTCTTTTTTCAATCCAATCATCTGGATAACCTTTGAGTTTGTAAAGTATTCTTGTGCGCTTGGTCGCCAATTCTGGATTCTCAATTTCTTGCACCCGTTCATAGCCAACTTTTGCCAACCAACGCTTAAATGGCTCGGCTTTGGGTGAGGGGATAGATTGAATAATCCTGAAAATTCCTTCGGTATCAGCACAATCGGTTTCGCGCATCTTGCCGTCTTCGGCAGGCAATTTCAACTGTTCCCAAAACGGGAACGGTTGAGACATTTCTTTATCGCGATTTTTCATTTTTGCCCAATATGTCTTGGGAATTGGAGTTTCAGCAAGCACAGCGACAACATCCAAAATAGAAAACCACCACTCACTTTTATAAAGCGTTTTTCTAATTTTCTTACCATTAAATAATGCGATTTTTGTTGTTTCCATAGTTTTAAATATTAACCTCAATAACTTTGGTCGTATAGTTACCGAAAATATCAACCACCTTGATTGCGATTTTCATTTTGCCTTTTTGGGCGTCTTTGAAAGCGGAAGTTAGCTCAAGCGTTCGGTCTTTTTTTATTCGGAACGATTGCCATTCTTTTTCAAAAATATACCCACCTGTCCTGCAAAAGTAGAAATTGAATATCTATATTAAAGTTGTTCTTCAATGTATTTATCTGCGAATCTACAAAAGTAGAAAAAGTTATTTTGGAGATGCTACAACAGCCAAATCTACAAAAGTAGAAATTGAAT
>PFBU01000058.1:5531-6093 GCA_002773185.1 Candidatus Magasanikbacteria bacterium CG10_big_fil_rev_8_21_14_0_10_36_16
ATATTAAAGCTATTAAGTCTTGTAAGTCCTTTGTAATCTACAAAAGTAGAAATTGAATATCTATATTAAAGTGATGATTTCTACATTAAAAATCCTGAATCTACAAAAGTAGAAATTGAATATCTATATTAAAGATATGATATTCCAACACTACAATCTATATCTACAAAAGTAGAAATTGAATATCTATATTAAAGAAGTTTTTGCTTTGTCGGTTGTTAATATCTACAAAAGTAGAAATTGAATATCTATATTAAAGAAAAAAAATAATTATCAATGTTGATGAATCTACAAAAGTAGAAATTGAATATCTATATTAAAGGAAGTATGAAAATCCATACTCTGAAATCTACAAAAGTAGAAATTGAATATCTATATTAAAGAGTCTTTCTTCATAAATATCTTGTATATCTACAAAAGTAGAAATTGAATATCTATATTAAAGAGTTCAATACAGAAGGGTATACACAATCATCTACAAAAGTAGAAATTGAATATCTATATTAAAGAAGTTTTTGCTTTGTCGGTTGTTAATATCTACAAAAGTAGAAATTGAATATCT
>PFBU01000055.1:0-3843 GCA_002773185.1 Candidatus Magasanikbacteria bacterium CG10_big_fil_rev_8_21_14_0_10_36_16
TGAACCAAGTCAATTGTTTTTTGGCAAAGTGTTTGGTTTCTTTTTTCAATTTTCCCAAAGCTTGTTCCAAAGTTTCCTTACCTTCCAGATGATCACGAAATTGTCTGTAGCCAACACCACTCATACTTGGCAAATCCCAGCTGTATTTTTGTTTGAGTAGGCTTTTTATTTCTTCTACTATTCCTTGTTCTACCATTTCGTCTATTCTTCTTTCTATATTTTGGTGCAAATCTTCTTTTTCTCTTTTGATACCAATTTGTAAAATATTAAACAAAGGTTCCCCCATTTTTTGTTGTGAAGAAAAAGGTTCGCCACTTAGAATACTTACTTCCAACGCGCGGATAATTCGTCTTTTGTTTTTTTGGTCAATTATTTCTGCAGATATTGGATCTACTTGTTTGAGCCATTCCATCAAGCCTTCTATACTCTTTTCTTCAAAACTTCTACGTAGTTTTTTGTTGGGGGCGACTCTCGGCATTTTGTAATTGTCCACAAAAGATTGAATATACATACCAGTACCACCGACTACAAAAGGTACTTTGTTTTTTCTAGCAATCAGTTTGGCGTATTTGATAGCTTGATCGTGGAATTCAGCTGAAGTAAAATATTTACCAGGATCAAGGAAATCTATTAGATAATGAGCAATGTCGCCTACAAAATAAGTTTTTTTGAAACCATCCCAACGCCATTCTCCTAGAGTTTTGGCTGTACCTATGTCCATTTTTTTGAAGATTTGTCGTGAGTCAGCCGAGATTATTTCGCCATCAAATTTTTTTGCCAAATACAAACTCCAGTCAGTTTTACCGCTAGCTGTTTGACCTAGGATTACTACCAACTTCGGCAGTTGTTTGTTTTCTGTATGTTGGTTTGTCACAGTTTGTCTAAAAATTAAGAGCCACCTATATTATAGCACTTTAGCCCACAAAATCCAGTGTCCAGCTTCAGTAATGACTACGTTGACTATTTTGCCTATCAATTCTGGACTACCTGGAAAATTTATTCTTTTCATTTCACGAGAGTTGCCACCACACATCCCATTTTTGAAAGTGTCTACTAAAACGGAAACATTTTTGTTCAAGTAAGCTTGATTTTTGCGCAGGACGATATCTTCCATCAAATGTTGTAATTCAAACCAGCGTTTTTTCTTCTCATCTTGAGTGACATTATCTGGGAAAAGTTTGTCGGCCAGTGTACCAGATCTATTAGAATATTTGGCTGTGTAGGCAATATCAAAATCGCATTCTTGGTAGAGTGAAACAGTTTCGGCAAAATCTTCCTCAGTCTCCTCACAAAAGCCCACAATAATATCTGTACCAATCGCAATGTCTGGTTTTTTCTCACGGATTTTCTTGATTGTTTCCAAATACAATTCGCGAGTGTGTTTCCTGTTCATCTTTTTCAAAATCTTGCTACTGCCAGATTGCACAGGCAAATGGATGAAGTTCAATTGTTTGGGTAAAGTCAAAGCGTCTATGACTTCATCATCCATGTGAATTGGGTGAGGGGCTGTCCAATGAATACGTTCTAGACCTTCAATTTGATTCAACTCCCAAAGCAATTTGGCAAAATCATTTTGCTGGTAAGGATTTTCTAGACTAAATTTGTCTTCTTCTTTGGCAATCCAGTGATTGACGATTTGGCCAAGTAGAGTAATTTCCAGACAACCATCTTCCACTAGAGTTTTTACTTCTTCTAGAATATCTCTGAGTGGTCGATTTACTTCCATCCCACGGGCATAAGGTACTACGCAATAAGTGCAGAATTGATTGCAACCGGTTTGTAAGGTCACGAAAGCTTGGAATTTGGTCTTGATGTGTGGTTTGACACTTAGATAGTCATCTTCCAAATCAATCGGCCTAAGCTCGGGATTGAGCTCTGAGAGCCACTTGGGCAACATAATGACATCTTTGGTCGGGAAAAACAAATCAACACTTTTCAACCTCTTACGTAGCTTGCCATCTGCGTCACGACCAGGCATACAACCAGTAACAGCTACAATTAGCTTTGGTTTCTTTTCTTTCAACTTGGCAAATTCATGACTAAAACTATAAATGCGGTCTTCAGCCGATTCACGGATAGAACAACTGTTCATAAGAATCACATCAGCGTCTTCTGGTTTGTCAGTAGAAGTCATATTCATAGACTGAAAAATAGACTCAATGCGTTCTGAATCATTTTTGTTCATTTGACAGCCAAAGGTTAGAATATGATAGTGGAATTTTTTATTTTTTTGCTGATCTTTCATAAAATTTTAACATTTATAATTTACAATAAGGAATGGGGAACCCTCCCAGATGGCGGGCAGGCGGGGAATGAGGAATGTTTTCCTTTAAAAAAATTAGTGTAAATTTGTGTTAAGATTAGTGTTCTATTATAATGTTTTTTTCAAAAAAAGCAAGAGTTAGCGAAAAAATGATATTGACAAAATGCGTTTTTTGTGCTATACTAAGTTCATAAATTAATATTTTTAATATAAAAATATGAATGAAAGACATACTCCACAAAAAGATGCAGATAATTTTTTAGGTACAGGTTCTGGTGCGAATGAAGAAACCAAAAAAATTCCTAGTCTTATGGGACCTGATGAATTAGTTAAGGTAATTAATAAGAGTATGGATGCAAAGGATGGAAGATTGTATGATGCCATGTCTGGTATTAGAGAAATCAGAAAAGAGGAAGTTTCAAAAAGAGAGGGAAACACTCCTCCACCAATTCCTAAAGATTTTAAATAATTTTTATTTATCTATTTATTTTTTAACATAAATATATGCCGGAAAATTATCCTCGTCAAGAAGGTGTGGAAAGTCAATTTAACAAAGGTTCTGGTAGTAATACTATCAAAAAACCTGAGTTAGCAAAAGTTATTATTGATTATAGTGATGAAGAAAAAGGTGCTAAACAGAGACAAAGAATACACGACGCAATCTCAAGGACTCAGGCAAAACAAGCCGAAAGAACTAGAAAAATAATAATGAATGACCCCGATTTGGAATTGCCTACAGAAAATAATGGCGCTTCCTTGGATTTGGATAAAGACAATATGGGTGTTCATGTTGAACCACAAGATGAAGTTTTGTTTGATGCTAGTCAGTTTGGAAGTAGAGACAAGTTTGGTGAAGGTCATGACAAAAACATTGCAAGAAAAAATGATGACAAGGTACCCACTTTAAAGGCTCCAAGTGGGCGTAGAGGTGAAACTACAACTTCTGGTGTCGCTTTTGGCGCTACTGATGTAAGCAATACACAAGGTCATGATAGACATAGATTCTCACATAATCCAAAAACAGAAGGTTTGTCTAATGTGGTTGAAGGCACAGATTCAGCTACTGTAGCTATAGAAAAAATAATTAAACGTCTAAAAGACGAATGGGATGTTAAAGTAGATTCTGATGGTACTGCTTCTGGTTTTTTCAATAGAAGAAAAGTAAACAAATTAGAAAAAAATAATCCAGAATTTGCTAAATTGACAGAACAATTGGTAAGTCTTAATAGACAGGTCGAAAACGAAGTTCATCCAATGGCAGATGTTCGTGTCACAAGTCATATTGATAAAACACAACCACAAAAATCTGCTGGTAGAAATGTTTTAACAGGTAATTAATATGGAAAACAACACTCAACCTCAACCAACAACTCCAACTCCGGATTACTCAAATATGAGTGAACAGGAAAAAATGGACACAGCTATGAAACAAGCCGGTATGGCTCCAGGAGATATACAAAAAATGGTCGCCAAAAATGTGGCCAAAAGTATGGTAGAAAATACTGCCAAAAGTTGGTTTCGCAGATTGATTAGTAGTATTTTTAGATTTTAAACATTGATTTTGTTTTTAAAATATACCT
>PFBU01000055.1:3881-9249 GCA_002773185.1 Candidatus Magasanikbacteria bacterium CG10_big_fil_rev_8_21_14_0_10_36_16
GCAGAGACAGCTTTTTATCTCCGTTGTATCTCTACTTATCTCTATTTATTATTAAAACATAAAAATATGAAAGTATTAAAATACTTTTGTTAAGTAGTAATTTTTTAAATTATGCTCGTTCGTCTCCAAAAACACATGTCTAATATTGGAATATGTTCTCGTCGCAAGGCTGAAGAACTCATTTTGGCTAAAAAAGTAAAAGTAAATGGTGAGTTGGTGACAGAAATGGGTGTGAAAGTAGATCCGGAAAAGGATAAAGTAGAAGTCTTGTCAGAAAAATATTTTGTTTCAAAAAAAAGTGCAGAAAATTTTGACAATAAAAAAATATATATTGCCCTCAACAAACCTGTTGGTTATATCACCAGTGCTTCTAGTGAACAGGGTGAATCAGTTCTTGATCTTTTGACAGAAAATAATTGTATGGCTAAAGGAAGGAAACTGGAAACAAGAGTTTATCCTGTTGGTCGTCTTGACAAGGATTCTGAAGGCCTAGTACTTCTTACTAATGATGGCGAATTGACCAATGAGATCACTCATCCGAGGTATGAACATGAAAAAGAATATGAGATTACAATAGATGGGTTTCTCGATGCTGATTCTAGAAAAATATTGACCACGGGTATGAAAATAACTAGTGGTTATGTACAAGGAATAAAGATTGTTAAGGAATTCAAAAAAGGTAGAAATACTATTGTTACAGCAATTTTGACAGAAGGAAAAAATAGACAGGTCAGAAAAATGTTTGGAAATATTGGTTATCGTGTCATGACTTTGCGACGTAGTAGAATAAACAAATTGACTCTGGGAGTCATGCCTGTTGGAAAGTGGAAGTACGTGAGTAGAGATAAGATTGTCTAGTAAGTTTTTAAGATGTGGTTATGAGAGTATTTTAGATCTTGGATTATTGTGGTATACTTAATTTATAATTATTTTAACAAACAATTATGCCAGTAAATAGTAACAACAAAGTAAGTTTTGGCAAGATGCGTTCAATATTTTTCTTTGGTCTTATCGGCATTTTGACATTGGCCATCCTTTATTTATTTAGACCGTTTATTTATCCCATATTTTGGGCAACGGTCATTGCTATAATTTTTTATCCTTTATACAAAAGATTTTTGAAATTTTTCAAACACAAAGGACTTAGTTCTTTTATTGCTGTTTTTGTTTCGGCTTTTGTTATCTTTATTCCTTTGGCTATTTTGTCTATTTTATTGGTCAGTAGATCTTTGGCTTTGTATAATGATGTTTCCCAAAGTAGTTTGTTTCAACATCCTGAGCAAGTATCTACTTGGCTGGAAAAAACTCCACTTGCTCCCTATGTGAGTAGTGTAAGAAATGATTGGACCAATTATGCTACAGAAGCGACTAGGTGGGTCAGTGGTGTACTTTTTAATAGTGTAAAAAATATTACTCAAAATTCAGTTAGTTTTATTTTTACTTTATTTGTCTTGCTTTATACTTTGTATTATTTGTTCAAAGATGGCGACAAGTTTTTGACTTGGCTCAAAAAATTATCTCCACTTGGTGATAATTATGAAGTAAAATTGTATGAAAAATTTGTGTCCACCACGCGTTCAACTCTCAAGAGTACGCTCATTGTTGGTGGTATTCAAGGTATTTTGAGTGGTATGCTTTTCTGGGTTACTGGTATCAAGGGCGCTTTTGTTTGGGGTGTGATTATGGTGCTTATTGCCATCATTCCTGCCATCGGTACTTCTATAATTTTAATTCCAGCGGCTATCATTATGTTAGTTTTTGGCAATGTCTGGCAAGCAGTTGTTTTGTTGGTTGGAGCTCTTATTATTAGTTTTGTTGATAACTTTCTTCGTCCACCGCTCATTGGCAAAGATACCCAAATGCATCCTTTGCTAGTTTTCTTTAGTACTATTGGTGGTTTGTTTTTGTTTGGTGTTTCTGGCTTTGTGATTGGTCCTGTGCTTGCTGCCCTTTATATTTCGGTCATGGCTATTTATGAGCATTATTATAAGAAAGATTTAGAAGATAATTAGAATGAGTTAAAAGTCATATATAAAAAACGTTCTTATTTTATAAGAACGTTTTTAATTTACGAATTTTCAATTATCAATTTTCAAACAATTGATTAATTTATAAATTTTAAAATTATTTGAAAATTGTAAATTAGTAAATTGAAAATTTTATTATAAGGCGCTGTCGCCAAATGACCAAAATTGACTTTTTTGAAAAATTTTTTGGTTAAAATAAGCCACTGATTTTTCAAAAATTGTTAAAAAATGGCATTCGGCGACAGTCCCTATAAATAAATTATTTTGTGTTTATAATTTTAATATACATAAAAAAACAGACCGTTGTTTGATCTGCTTGTTGTACCGCGGGCGGGAATTGAACCCGCACGACATTGCTGTCAAGGGATTTTAAGTCCCTCGTGTATACCAGTTTCACCACCGCGGCGTGTATTTTTTGAAAGAAAATCCCCAAAGGGGTGGCCAACGGGAATTGAACCCGTATTGTCGGTACCACAAACCGAAGTAATAACCATTATACAATGGCCACCCCACTAGGGACTTTTGTATATTAGACAGGAGCTATTATAAAGAAAAATTGTAATTTTGTCAATAAAAGGTCTTTGTATAAGGTGTTTTTTATTATCTGATATTTTTTGAAATTAATAGGGTCTTTTATTGTTGAATTGTCAAATTGTTATGTTGCTTTCTTTATTTAGTCAACAATTTAATAATTTAGTCATTTGTGTAAGCTATTGTAAAAATAAAAAAACGCCAGATTATATCCAGCGTTTTTATTTAATTACAAAGAATTTTATTTGTCGCCAATTCTTTCAAAGGCTCTTAGAACCTCTAAGGGCATTGCGAAAATAACAGTGTTTGATTGGTCTGAACTTAAGTCATTTAGAGTGTTCAAAGTACGAAGATGTAAGGCGCCTGGTTGAGCACTAAGCATCTGGGCTGCTTGAGCTAGGTTGGCAGCAGCTTGAACTTCACCACTTGATTTAATAACGACTGAGCGTCTTTCACGTTCAGCCTCGGCTTGTTTGGCAATAACACGTTGCATTTCATCTGGTAGAGTTACATCTTTTAATTCTACAGCTTCTACTTTTATTCCCCAAGGATCAGAAGCAATATCAACTAACTCTCTAATTCTTTGGGCGGCCTGATCTCTATTTGCCAACAATTGATCAAGTTCAAGTTCACCTACTACATTTCTCATCGTGGTTTGTGCCAATTGACTGATAGCATAGTAGAAATCTTCTACTTCCAAAACAGCTTTGGAAGCATCACTTACTTTGTAGTAAATAACAGCATTTATTTTGGCTGAAATATTGTCTTTGGTAATAGCTTCTTGATAAGGGACGTCCACTGCTTTGGTACGGATATCTATTATTTTCATGCTTTGGATGACTGGCAAAATAATTCTCCAGCCAGGCATAATCATACCTGTGTATTTGCCCAATTGAAATTTGACACCACGTTGATATTGGTTGACTTGTCTAATACTGACAATAATAACCACTAATATAATTGTCAAAAAATAGTACATATATTTTGAGTTAAATAAATAAAAGGCGTGTGTTTAAAGCTATTTTTAGTATAGCAACGAAATTAGAAGCTGGCAAATAGTTATGAACAAGATAAAAACTATTTATTTGGTCTGTTTATTTTTGACCTTCAACAAAAAAAACCATCTTTTTGGTATAAAGAATGGTTTGTTTGTGAATTTGTGAGCCCGCAAGGAATCGAACCTTGGTCCAAAGCTTAGAAGGCTTTTGTTTTATCCATTAAACTACGGGCCCGTGTTTAGGATTACAGCGGATATAGTAACCTATCTTAGGGTATTTGTCAATAAAAAATCACGTACCACGTAACACATACCATGTAGCAAAAATTGATACGAGGTATGTGTTATGAGTTACGTGACTAATCTTTGAATTATTTTATTACATTGTTTTGTACCTTGCCATTTAAAAAAGATTTGATATTATCAAGTGAGGTATCAATGATTCTTTTGAGTGCTTCTGTACTGTTGAAAGCATTGTGTGGGGTGACAATAGTATTTGTGTGGTCTATCAGGACATTTTCCATGAGTGTACGACGCAGTTCCTCTCCATTTTTTAGATTGAGAACTTTTTCAGGATTTTGGAAATAGGTTTCTTCTTCCAAAACATCAGTGCCTACACCAGCGATTTTGCCATTTTCCAATCCCCAAACAAGGGCTTCTGGATCAGTAAGTCCACCACGGGCAGTGTTGATGATATAAACCCCATCTTTCATTTTTTTGACAGCAGTCTTGTTTATCATGTGGTAAGTAGTTGGGAAGAGTGGAACGTGTAAAGATATCACGTCTGAGTCACTATAAAGCTTATTGAGGCTGACATATTTGAATTTGTGAGTCTTTGTTAGCTCTGGGTTTGGGAAAGCGTCGTAGGCTATTTTAGTAGCTTCAAAGCCATCTAGCATATCCACTAGGTGGATGCCAATGTGTCCAGTGCCAATAATGCCAATAGTTTTACCTTTCAAATCAAAACCTCGAAGTCCATGATAATCATAGACACCTTCTTTGACAATTTTGACTGATTGAAAAAGTTTGCGAGACAAAGCTAGTAACAAAGCAAGAGCATGTTGGGCAACAGTATTTTCACCGTAAGTTGGGACATTGCAAACTGTTATTTTTCTTTTTTTTGCTTCCTTCAAATCTATATGGTCAAAACCTGTTGAAAAAGTGGCAATCATTTTTAGTTTTGGTAGAGCATCAAAAACAGTTTTATCTACTTTGGAATCCACAAAGACTCCTAGAATTTCTGTATCTTTTTTTGTTTTAGTTAAGTCAAGTGTTTTTTCTGAAATTTCTAGACTGTGACCTTTGATATTATTTCTGACATAGTCTTTGAGGTCTGGTGTGATGCTAGAAAAAGATAATTTTGACATAGATTTGTTTATTAGTTTATTAGTTGATTATATTATATCAAAGTTTTGTATTAGTAGAAAGATGTGGAGTTTATAAAACAGTTTGAGATAAGTGGAGATAAAATTGAGATAATTTAAAATTTGATCATTTTATAATTGTTTTAAAATTCAAAATTGCTAAATTGAAAATTATGATTATTTTTGTAAATAAAAACAGCCACTTTGATCTGTACCCCAAAAAGTGGACACGAATAAAAAACTCTACTTCCGTGAAAATATGAGATGATTCCTGTACTCCACAGGAGTCATTTTTTTTAAATCCCATTGTTGTCGTTCGTTGTTGTAATAATTAATATATTGGTCAATCATTTCTTTTAATTCTTCAAAGGATTTGCAGTCTGTATAATCTACATCGTCTTTGAGATGTCCAAAGAAAGATTCGGTTGGTGCGTTGTCTATACAGTTTC
>PFBU01000055.1:9271-9702 GCA_002773185.1 Candidatus Magasanikbacteria bacterium CG10_big_fil_rev_8_21_14_0_10_36_16
TCCGAATGAATTAGAACATCTGCTAACGAAACTATATTTTTGTTTTGTTGCATATTCTTTACAGTATTTAACACAATATCCATCTCTAAATGTTGTGACACATCCCAAGCCACTATCTCACCACTAGCAAAGTCTTTAACCGCCGACAGGTAAGCCATTCGGTGATTAAACGGCAAGTATGTGATATCCGTGCCAAAGGCACGGAATGGTGCCGTTTGATTGAAATTACGGTCGAGTATATTTCCAAAGGTTCGGTGCTCTTTCGTTTTTTTCATGATTGCTTTGTAAGGATTAGTTCTTCTAATTTTGGTAAACAAATGATATTTGTTTTTTATCCGTATAATCTTTTTGTGATTCATTATTATTTGCTTGTTTGAAAACAATTTCATTTGTATTGTTCGCCAACCCCATTTACGTTTACCTTTTTCAAA
>PFBU01000042.1:0-1376 GCA_002773185.1 Candidatus Magasanikbacteria bacterium CG10_big_fil_rev_8_21_14_0_10_36_16
TTATTTCAACGTCTTGGGCGGCAATTCATCCCTGTGAGTCCTGCGGGACATCACAGGGAGTTCTTGCCGTCCTTTACTTAAAAACGTAAAAACATACTACCAAATCAACAATATTTTGTCAAAAACAAAAACTTACCAATTCAATCTCCAAATTGCAAAATTAAGAACAGCAGCAAAGGACATCCAAGCTAAATATGGTACCAACAAATAAGCTGCCAGATTAGAAAATTTATGGAATTTTATCATGGTCAAAGATATTGCCAACAAAAGGAACATTATTTCCACAAAAGCCCAAGCAGGACTAAGTAATCCAAAGAATATTGCGCTCCAAAGAATATTCAACAATAATTGTAAAACAAATATTTGCAAAGCTTCCTTTTTAGAGGATTGAAACTTGGTTTATTCAAAGTTGTGTACCAAGTAGGGATAGAAGTAAAATTAAAAACAGAACCAACAACTCCAGCCAACTGTGTGCCGGCAATTGAAATAAATAATTTTGGGTAGTCTATTTTTTCATAAATTAGTTGTTAATAAATAGTTAATTTTTCTGTGTTTATCTGCGAAAAAATCCGTGTGTCTAAAAACGCTTCGTATAAAAATGACAATAAGGTTCATGGCCATTTTTTTCGTAATACTTTTGATGATAAGTTTCTGCTTCCCAAAATTCTCCAGCTGGTAAAATTTTAGTAAAAACATCAAGCCCTTTTTCTTTCAAAATTCCAATCAATTTTTCTGTAATAATCCTTTGTTCATCATCAACTACAAACACTGCTGACAAATATTGTTCTCCAATATCTGGACCTTGACCATTTTTTTGAGTTGGATCATGAATCTCAAAAAAATATTTACACAAAATTTCAAAATTTATTTTGTCAGTGTCATACACAACTTCCAAAGCTTCTAGGTGTCCAGTATCTCCACCACAAACTTGTTTGTAAGTTGGATCTTGTCTTTCTCCACCCATATAACCGACAGTCGTTTTGACCACACCTTCCAACTTATCAAAATAATATTGCATTCCCCAAAAACAACCTCCAGCAAAATAAGCCACTTTTTTTCGAGAATGTTCATAATTAATTGTTATTTTATTTGCTAAAAAAGTTTCCAATAAATAGAGATAGAATTCCCTTTAACAAAGCAAACCCCTTATCTCTATTTTATCTCCTTATCTCTATCTTCTTTACAACAACGAAGAGGTAAAATAGAGATGACAAAAACAAACATCTAAACGTCTACTCCTTCTCAAACTCAAGCGACAACGAATTCACACAATGTCTCATATTTTTTGGTGTCATACCTTCACCCTCAAAAACATGCCCAAGATGTGTAGCACAATTGGCACACTGTATTTCAGTTCGTAATCCATCAACGTCAGG
>PFBU01000042.1:1435-8067 GCA_002773185.1 Candidatus Magasanikbacteria bacterium CG10_big_fil_rev_8_21_14_0_10_36_16
CCTTTGTACACAATAATTTTTTCCTCCTCAGGTGTTAATTTTTTGAACATAAATTATTTATTAAAAAATAGTTTGTTTTTCTTCAAAATTTTTATTTGAAATAAGGTCGACAAAACCTGAATAGTACCCATAATCAAAAATAAAATAACAAAAGACAAATACTTCAAAATAACTCCCCCAATTATGATAGCAAAACCAGTTACAATACTAGTGGCCCCTGTTGCCAATCCCCACTCTAAGCCATCACTTTTTTGTCTTCATATTTGGCATAAAGAGAATCCCCAGCTGCCAAACCAAGCCCAGCCTGAACCACAAATAATTTCAAAGAGGAATCTACAAATAAGTAAGTAAAAGTAAAAAAGGCATTCAAAGCATAACCAAAAATCATGATTTTTTCTTTATTAAATTTATCAGAAATTTTACCAATATAGATTGTGAGGAAACCAGTGACCAACATATAGACAGCCCAAGCCGAAGTAATATCCAAGATGTCACCACCTATTCTCTGTGTAAAGATAGCCAAAAGTGGTCCAAACATACCTTCAGCAAAATACCACAAATTACCACCAAAGAGTAAAGACTTTATTTTTTTATTCATATTTTATATATAAAATTATTTGAAATCTTTAAACATTTTTACAAACTCATAAATTTCCTTTTGTAACTCATGAGGATTATTCAATACCAAAATATGATTGGCTTCTGGTATCACGTTCAATTTAGAATTTTTAATAAGACTATGTATTTTCTTCGCCTCAATCATATTGAAAATACTATCTTTTTCACCTTCAATAATCAAAACTCTTTGTTTGATACTTTTCAATATTTCAATAGCATCAAACTTGGCCATATTTTGATAAGTAAAAATCCAAGACTTGAAAGTAGTGTGCGTAATATCCGAAAAAATTCTTTTGATATTCCAATCTCCTGTGCCCACATACTTTTCAAAATCAATATGTAAAAAATTTTCTTTGTCGTTTTTTCTATTCTCTAAAATGTAATTCAAAATGAAAAGAAAAAGTTTGTTTGCTTTGAAAAAGTAACGTATTCTCTTTGGTGCTTTGTAAGCTGTGTCCACCAGAACATAGGCCTGAGCCAACTTAGGAAATAATTTGTGGAAAATAGCCACCACCATTCCTCCAAAACAATGACCTATCAAAATAAAATCTCTTATTTCTTCCTTTTTCAAAACTTCAAACAAATCCTTGGCAAAATTTTCTAAGTCATAGTCAAAAAATTTTTGTGGCCTAGCAGATTTGCCATGTCCCCGCATATCCAGAGCCAAAGTAGAAATCCCTTTTTTGTGAAAGTAATGAATTTCCTTATTCCAAGCTGTTAGATCCCCTCCTGCGCCATGCAAAAAAACCAAAAAACCAGTACTTTTTTTATGTACAATATCATAATTTATTTTAATTCCATCAAACGATTCTATTTGTTTTTGCATATTTTTATAGTGCTTTTGATATTATACTACATTTCTACAGTTTACACCAAGCAAAATTGACAAATACCAACCTCAACAACAGCACAAGCAATTACACACGAGAGACTATAGGTAAAATAAGCTAATTATATTCGTATTACTAACTATATATTGTATATTATACGAACTTATTGTATAATAATAGCAAGTTAAATATTATTAGTATTATGACTACAAAAAACATTCTGAAAAAGATAAAACAAAAAATGTTAGGCAAAAAATATAGTGAAAAAACGATTACTACTTACAGTTTTTATATCAAAAAATATTTAGACTTTTTGAAAACTAAAAAATTAACAGACGGAACAAAATCAGTAGAAAAATTTCTAAACTTACAAAAAGAAAAAAACATATCCAATCAAACCTACAATCTTATTTTAAATGCTTTAAATTTCTTCTATACAAATGTACACACTATTGTAGACAAACTAGAGATAAAGTATAGAAAAAAAACCAAACAAAGACTACAGACTCTAACCAATCAACAAATCAAAAAAATTCTGGACAATACCAAAAACACAAAGCACTATTTAATTTTTGCTTTGTCTTATGGTGCTGGTTTGCGTCTAAATGAAATCACGAAACTAAGAGCCAAGGATCTGGATTTCAAAAATAATGTTATCAAAATTTGTAACAAACAGAACAGACAAGTACGCACAACAGTTTTGCCAGAGTCTATAAAAAATAAACTAGAGGAATATGTCTTTGACAAGAGGGTATCAAGCCTAGTGTTTATCAATAGTTATGAGAAAAAAATGTCAGAACGCTCTTTGCAACAGGCTTTTACACTGGCCAGGATGAGAGCCAAAATAAATAAAAAGAGCTCTTTCCAGTCTCTACGCCACAGCTTTGCGACACATTTGTTAGAAAGTGGTCTAAGTACCAAAAGCCTGCAACAAGTGCTTGGGCACAAGAATATCCGAAGTACTCAAATTTATCAAAAAAATATAAACACCAATATAGTCAACATAAAAAGTCCACTATAAATTGTTTCACGTGAAACAATTTATTTTAGTGATAATAATCAGTGGAAAAAAATATATAATGTTTCACGTGAAACAATTTATATAAATAACAAAAAATGCCTTATTAGGGCATTTTTGTATATATTTGTATACAATGGTGTGTACTTTTATCTTTTAACTTTATTACCTCGCCAACGCTTTATTTGTTCTTCTATAAAAACTAAACTATGCATAGCTGTAATAAATTTTTCCAAGTCTTCTTCTAAATCAAAATAATCAACATCACCCAATTCCAACTTCAAAGTATCAATTTTTTGCTGTTTCTCTAAAAGCACCTTTGATAAATGTTTATTTTTCGTAATAGATAAACCTTCAATAGCTTTTTCTGAGAGTTTGTATTCTTTGTACTTATCAAACTTTGTCTGATATTCATCCACCTTTTTTATTACAAATTTCAATATTTTGTCTACTTCTCCTTTATAAAAAGCCTCTAAAAAAAATCCTTCATTATTTCCTGTCTTTTTTTGTTCTTCTTGTATTTTTTCTAAGACGAATTCAGCATTAACAAAATTCATGGCCCAAAATTTTTCTTTATCAACAAATTTATTTTCTTCTTCTTCGCCCTTAGCAAGATGGACTTGATCACCAAGATAACCATTGAGTTGCCAATCCCTTTCAAACACCTTACCTTTCCTGTTATGTACATTAGCAACAATACAAAAATCTCCGACCTTCCTTGGTAGAACTTTAGTATTTATCTCTCTTTCTTGTTTTAATTCCAAATCTAAAAGTTTTTTTCTTTGATCACTACCCAAAACAAAACGTGGATCACCAGTGTTTCTTTCATCCATAAAAATGTAAACAAATTGTATAATATTTATATTATAGCACAAAAAACTACTTTTGTCAAGCTGAAATATATCTGTTTGTATATACTACTCTATACAAACACATCAATTTAACAGTTGTGCCCCTGACAAGAATCGAACTTATGTCTAGACGTTAGGAGTGTCTTGTTCTATCCACTGAACTACAGGGGCATGTAAAAATTTCAAAATCAAAATGACAGAATCCAAACTATACACCAATTGCTTATGTTTTTTATAAGCCAATTATGATATAATGTGCCTATAATTCGCTTATAGACTAATTATGAAATCTTTTATAGCCAATAATCTTGGTTGGTATGGTGCGATAGCCATTTTATTGGCTTTTGCACTAATCAATTTTGCTATTATTACTCCAAATTCCTCTATTTACCTGGTATTGAACCTGACAGGATCAATAGGTATCCTTATCAATGCTAAACGAAAAAAGGATTTTCCAACAGTTACACTCAATGCCTATTGGATAATCATATCTTTTATAGCCTTAGTTAGAATTTTTTGATATGCTCTCTATACTTATTGGTATCTTTGGTATCATTGCGATAGCTATTGTAGCGTTTTTTTTTGGTAAAAGCAAGTAACGAACCATTGTTAAATGGCTAAACTGTTAAATTGTTATTTATTTTTAGATAGTAATTTAACAATTTGACAATATAACAATTAAATCATGTTTAAATTATAAACCATCCAAATAAACAAAAGTTATGCAAACATTTATATTAGTAATATTAGCAATCTTACTCCTCGCCACTCTTGCCGGCATTTTTTTTCTTTATCAAAAAGTACAAGATTTGAAAAAACCAAAGAAGGAGAAGATAATATGTTTATGCTTTTGCAACAACAAATGCAGGAATTAAACAAAACCTTGGACCAAAAAATGTCTGAAACACACAAATCCATGAATGACACACAATTCAATATAAACAGAACTATCCAAGACCAATTTGGACAAAATGCTAAAATAATTCAAGGCATTTCTAGCCAAAGCAACAAAATGATAGCAGACATCACAGAAAAATTGACAAGCTTAGACAAAACAAATCAGCAGGTCATTGGTTTTTCGGAACAGCTTTCAAATCTTGAAAAAGTTTTGAAACACCAAAAACAAAGAGGAAATCTTGGTGAAGCGGGACTACAACTTGTCATGGAAAATATGTTGCCACCAGGAGCATACGAATTCCAACACAAATTTGACGATGGTGATATTGTTGATGCACTTATTATTACCAAAGAGGGAACTATCCCAGTTGACGCCAAATTCTCACTTGATAACTATCAAAGACTTTTGCACGAAGAGGATGAAAATATCAGAAAAAAATTGGAAGTAGATTTCAAAAATGATTTGAAAAAAAGAATTGATGAAACAAGTAAATACATCAAAACCAAAGAGGGAACTCTTGAATTTGCATTCATGTTTATACCATCTGAAGCAATCTATTATGATTTGCTCGTCAACGAAGTCGGAGCTGTCAAAGTAAACACTCGCAATCTTATTGACTATGCTTTCAATGAGAAAAAAGTGGTCATAGTCTCACCAACAACTTTTGCAGCCTACTTACAAACAGTACTTCAAGGACTTCGTGCCATGAAAATAGAAGATGGTGCCAAAGAAATCCGCAAAAATGTTGAGCAACTAGGCAAACACCTAAATGCTTACGAAGAATTCATGAAGAAACTTGGTATCAGTATGACAACTACCGTCAATCACTACAACACAGCTTACAAAGAGCTAGGTAAAATTGACAAAGATGTAGTCCGAATTACTGATGGCGAAAAACATATTGAACCGGAATTATTGGATAAACCAAGGATGGAGGTGGAGTAAGATAATAAATATATGACTTTAGAATATTTAAATGAACTTATAGAAAATGAAGTGTCAGAAAACAAAAAAATAGAATATAAAGAATTTTTTTCTATTGAAAAAGATAATGAAAAAGGAGAATTTTTAGCTGATATATCTTCATTTAGTAATGCTTCGGGTGGTGAATTAATTTTTGGTATAAGAGAAGAAGAAAGTATTGCCAAAGAAATAAAGCCTTTGTATATAGATAATATTGATTTAGTAAAACAAAAGATTGAAAACTTAACCAGAATGGGAATTGAACCAAGAATCAACTTGGATATAAATTTTGTAAAAGTAGAAGAAAATAAATATTCAATCATTATAAAAATACCAAAAAGTTGGACAAGCCCACATCGTGTTATATTCAAACCATATTCAAAAACAAAAGACCAGTTTTATTCAAGAAATTCATCAGGTAAATATCCCTTAGACTTAGGTGAATTAAGATCGGTTTTTAGTTTTTCAGACAAGTTAACCGAACAAATAGAAAACTTTAAAGCAAAAAGAGTTGCAAAAATAATTCAAGAAGATACACCATTAATTTTAAATAAAGGTGGAAAAATAATTTTACATATTATTCCAGCGGAAGCTTTCAAACCAGCTCAAAATTTTAATATAAAAAATATAATTGATCAGCCTACAAAAATGTCACCAATTTACAGCCGTGGATGGAGTCACAGAATTAACCTTGAAGGTTTTTTAACTTTTTCGGGTGAAAAACAAGAGGGTAGATTTGACTCATACACACAGTTATATAGAAATGGTATAATCGAAGCAGTAGAAGCCTGTATATTATCAAATAAAAATAGTGAAGGTGATAAAAAAATAATCCCAAGCATAACTTATGAAGAGGAGCTAATAAAATCTCTAAAAGAATATTTATTACTTTTAAAAGAAATTGGTGTACTACCTCCTTTTTTTATTTTCCTAACACTCATAGGTGTACAAAATTTTGAAATGGGTGTAGATAGTTTACCTTTCTGGCGAGATTATTATAAAATTGATCGTGATATTCTAAATTTACCAGAAGCATTTATTGATAATCATGAAGAAACTGCGGAAAAAATTTTGAAACCCATGTTTGATTTAATATGGAATTCTTGTGGATATAAAGAATCTCAAAATTTTGATAAAGATGGTAATTGGAAAATAAATTAAAATAATTAATATGTCCTACATGTGGATCATTTACGCGCTTTTGTCTGCTATCATGGCAGCACTCGTCGCAATATTTGGTAAAATAGGTTTGCAAGGTATAGATACTAATACCTCCACTGCGATACGTTCGGTCGTCATGGCTTTGTTTTTATTAGCTCTTATCGCTTTTCAAGGAAAACTACATAATATCAAACCGATCCTCGATAACCACAAAGCTCTAACTTTTATTATCTTTAGTGGTTTGGCAGGTGCTTTGTCTTGGCTATTTTATTTCATTGCTCTTAAAAACGCCA
>PFBU01000042.1:8109-9098 GCA_002773185.1 Candidatus Magasanikbacteria bacterium CG10_big_fil_rev_8_21_14_0_10_36_16
TATCAAAGCTGGTATTGGAGCAGTGTTGATGGTAATTGGTGGAATTCTCGTTGCACTAAGTTGAAAATTAGTGTAAAATAAGAGTAAATTTTAATATACTAAATAAAAAATATGGAAAACCCACAAATACTACCAGAAAAAAAGAAAAGTATTTTATTACCAGTTCTTTTGACAGTCCTCATCACAACAATCTTGGTTGGTGGCGGAATATATGGTTGGTTAGTTATGACAAAACCAGCACCAATAGAAAAAGTAGAGCTACCAATCACAGAAATGCCACCAGTCATTAACACTGAAACACAGAACACAGAGAACTTTCCAAACACAATACCTCAAAAAAATTCAGAGACTGTCAACCAAGATGGCGTAGGTTCTGGTAGTCCACTTTGGAGTTTGATCAAAACCAATTTAAAAGATAAAATTCCCAATGAAACTATCCAGAGTTTTGGTGCTCCTCAAGATCCAAACAACAATGACATTATCTACATTTCAACGAGTGGTGATATTGTCGGTGAATGGCCAGATGTAAAAAGTACCAACAAAATATATTCTTATAATATAATTACAGGTAAACTAACCAAAATTTATGAGGAGCAAGAAAGCAGAACATTACATACAGTAGCCATAGAGGGATCAAAAGTAATTATACTGTATGACCCTATTGATAACTCTCCAGGACCTTGTGGTAGTATCTGGGCAGGCGACAATTTTGGCTATATGGATATAAATAATCCTAGTCAACTACAACCCTTTACAGTACCAGATTATCTAATACAACAAGGTAAAGATGAACAAGTCAAATGCGAAGCTGAGATGGGTTTGGATAAATAATGCTATTTTGGAGCTTAGTCTTGACAAAAAACCTCAGATAACATATACTAAGCACGCTCTCAATAGTACAGAAAATATTTAGGAGGTTCTCCCTAAAAATGTACTACTTAAAAAAATATTAAATAAATTTATGCCAATTTTACAAAATGCCAAAAAAG
>PFBU01000042.1:9116-14361 GCA_002773185.1 Candidatus Magasanikbacteria bacterium CG10_big_fil_rev_8_21_14_0_10_36_16
CCGCAAAGCTATAGCATCTGGAGAAAAAGATTTGACTGAAAAAATCCGTATGGCTCAAAAAACACTAGATAAAGCTGTAAAAAAAGGTGTTTTGAAAGCCAATACTGCTTCTCGTTACTTGTCTAGATTATCTACCAAAGTAGCAACCCCAAAAACAGAGAAGAAAATAACTAAAAAGAAAGCCGTAAAGAAGGTAGCTAAGAAAGTTGCTAAAAAATAAAATAACGTATACAATAAATCCTGACTAATAAGTCAGGATTTTTATTTTATAAAATATATTTATATGGTAGAAAAATCATTACCACGTGAAATACTGTTTGGAGGAGAAACTATAACTAATAAAGAAATAAATCAAGCATTGGATAATTATTTTTCTACTATTGATGAAAAAGATCTTACACCAAAAAACCAAAAAGATTTACGCGACTGGTTTGTCAAAAATTATAAAAGATTGATTGCTGGTGAAAAAAAGAGAAGGGAAGTAAAAAGAGAGCCTATAGAAATTTCTACAGAATTCCAAGACAAAGCATTGACATCTGCACTAACTGAATTAAAGAAACTAACAGAAAGCACTGTCAAAGAGGGACAAGAAAATTTAACCCCAGAACTATTTAGTCGCTATGGTGCTCAACAGGAATTCAGAAAAAAAATGACTGAAATACAAGGTAGTGAAAACGTCGTAGTATTTGTTACTTTTGATTTGGACAACTTCAAAAAAATAAATGATTCTTTCACTCATGAAAAAGGCGACGAATTACTCAAAGAGGTCGCCAAAAATTTGGAAGCAACTCTTTCAATAGCCAAGGGTGACACAGGAATTAGATTTAGTGGCGACGAATACGGTATGTTTTTGACAATACCCCAAAACAAACTTGCAGATGTAAAAAATGTCTTAGCAAGAATGGTAACAAATATCGAACAAAGTAGTAAAAGACCTGATGGAGATAAACAAACATTGAGTGTTGGCTTTTCTATTGTTACACCAGAAAGAATAGGCGAAAAAGATTTATTCAAAAATAGTCGTGAAGCAGCTGATAAAGCTGGCGAAATATCAAAACTCATTAGAACAAAAAATCTCTTAGAAGAAAAAGCTGATACAAAATCATCTGACAGAATAATTTCATCAGATGAGACAGAAACTTATTTTGAAAAAACAGAAAAAGAAAAACTTTCTTATATCAGACAAGTCATGCGCCCAATGCAAGAAGTATTGAGAGATAAATCTGAACAAGAAATAGTGGCAATGGCTTTACAATGTTATGAAAAAATAGCAGAAAAAAAATAAGGAATTCTCGTTTTCCTTACTCAATTAGTTGAAAAAATTTAACTTAGGAAAGATCCCTCCCCACCGAATCGGCGGGTCAGGATTTTACAACGTTCCCACAAAAACATCCAACAAAAAAGACTGACCTCCCTGGCCGGTCTTTGTTTTGGTATCTATTTCTAATAATTTCAAATAAATATCTTTGATTTGATTCAAGGTATAGCGTTTTACAAAAGCCATTGATTTAGTAACAACAAAAGGATGAATTCCAAGTATCTTGGCCAAATCAGCACTGTGCATATTATCCTGCTTTTCATAAACCTCTCTCAACTCAAGCAAAATTCTAAACTGACGCAGAATCATGGCAAAAATAAATTGAGCGTCCTCACCATTTTCATATTGTTTACGAATCATTTTGAAAACTTTATTTTTTTGTTTACCAACTATAAAATCTATTAAGTTGAAAATATTATCATCGACTTTTTCACCAAGAAATTTTTGGACATCCTCCAAACTTATTTCTTGTGAAGTATAAGAAAGCAACTGATCAATAATAGTAGAGAGTGACCACATATCATTACCAAAGTTCTGTAACAAAAAGTTTAGAGCTTTTGGTTCAATTTTACCACCACGAGAAACAATTTCACTTTTTACCCAGTTGGAAAGTTCCAAACCTCTCATTTCAGGAAAGCTCTGTACAAATTTTTCTTTTTTCAATTTTTCAAAAAGTGTTTTGGCATTTTTTGTTTTGAAAGTATCATTTCCTTCCCAGAACAAAATAATGTTTTCTTCTGGAAGTCTTTTGCCATCAATTCTAGTCATCAACTCTGACAAAAAATCTTTGTGTTCGCTAGCACTCAACAAATTTTTAAGCACTATCATTTTTTTCTCAGCCAAAAAAGGTGCAGTCAAAAGCTGTTGCATGATATTAGCACCAGTTTCTTTGTCACAATCAAGTTCAACCACATTGAAACCTTGTGGATCACGGTCAACTTTGAATTTGTCAACCATTTTTTTTAGTTGTTGGCGACTGCGGTAGGTGTCTTTGCCGTAGAGGAAGATAATCATACACGTTTTTGTTTAATTGGATACGAAATACGAAAGATACGAAATTACGAAACTTTCGTATGTTCGTACTTTTCATATTTTGTATCCCTTGTGATTTACAGTGTTTTACTTGAGACGCCCCCAACAATACCCAATCGAAACTTCTACATCGAGAGGTACTTCTAGTTTCACGACTGTCTGCATTTCATTTTTTACAATTTCGGCTATTTCATCTTTGACACTCTCTTCTACTTCCAGCACAATTTCATCGTGAACTTGCAAAATCATTTTTGCTTTGTCAGACAAACCTTTTTCTATAATTTTTTTGTCGACGGCAATCATGGCAAGTTTCATAATATCAGCTTCAGTACCTTGGACTGGCATACTGATAGCCATACGTTCTCCAGAAGATCTAAGTTGGAAATTGTTTGAAATAAGTTCGGGAATATAGCGACGACGTCCAAACATAGTTTCGACATAGCCTTCTTTTTTTCCTTTTTCGATCACTCCTTCTATATATTTTTTGACACCAGAAAAAGTATTGAAATATTTGTCTATAAATTCTTGAGCTTCATAACGACTGATGCCTGTACGAGAAGACAAACCAAAAGCTCCCATCCCAAACAAAACTCCAAAATTAACTTCTTTGGCAGAGCGTCTCATTTCTTTGTCCACTTCCTCGAGCTTTACACCGTGAATAGCAGCTGCCGTAGCCGTATGAATATCTTGACCACTCTTGAAAATGTCTATCATTTTTTCATCTTTAGCCAAACAAGCGACAACACGAAGATCAATCTGAGAATAATCTGCAGCGACTAGCGTATGGCCTTTTTCAGCTACAAAAACTTCACGAACTTTTTTACCCAGCTCAGTACGAATAGGAATGTTTTGCAAATTTGGTTCAGAACTAGAGAGACGTCCAGTAGAAGCAATAGTCTGATTGTAAGTAGTGTGAATTCTACCAGTTGTTTTGTTTATAAGTGTTGGCAAGACATCTATATAAGTATTGCGCAATTTCTCAAGTTCACGAAAATTTTCAATATAGTCAATTATGGGATGGATGTCATGTAATTTTTCCAATTCAGAAGCAGCTGTAGAATAACCTGTTTTTCCTTTTTTGATTCCTTCAGTTGGCAAGCCCATTTTTTCAAACAAGACATCACGAAGCTGAGTAGAAGAAGCCACATTGAACTCTTCGCCAGATTCTTTCCAAATATTTTTTTCTAGTTTGGCAATTTCTTTGGTAACTTGTTTGGATAAGTCTGATAGTAAATCAACATCAACAAAAACACCATTTAGTTCCATCTGAGCCAGTACTGGCAAAAGTGCTATTTCAATATTGTTGTACAAATCTTCATATTTTTCTTTTATTATTTTGTCATTATATAAAGAGTAGATCTCGAGTATTGCCAAAACTCCTTCCAACAAATCTTGAGGATTGACGCCAAACAAACTCTTTTGGTTCTCGGCCAGATTTATCTCTCTACCAAGTTCACGCAAAGCCAACGACTTGAGATCGTGGGCTCTCGTACTGGTATTCAAAATATAAGAAGCAATCATGGTATCAAACAATCTATTTTTTACTTCAACATTATTTAGCTTCAAAAGTTTTACTAAATTTTTGATATCATGACCAACTAAAGTTTTTTTGCTATCAGTAAATATTTCAAAAATCTTGTCATCCAATTTATCAAAAAAATAATTACCAAAATAAGTAGATAAAAGCAAAGAAAAATCGTGATCAGCAAACATATCTGTGCCTTGCATTATTTCTTTGACAACAAAAATTCTTTCCTTTTTTATGTCTGCCAAAACTTCTTTCCAATTATCTTTATTAACATTGATAATTTTTTTGGAAAATTTTGTTTTTGTTTTTTTATTACCAGAATTTTCAGTCGTAACATTTTTGCCACCTTCTAATCTTTTTAGTAATGAATAAAACTCAAACTTCTGGAACAGCTTCACAACTTTGTCTCTATCAAAATCTTTGGTCTCGGCTTTGACTAAATCAAAATCTATATCTTCTATATCAGTCTTAATAGTTGCCAACTCTTTACTCATGAAAGCTTGTGTCTGGTCTGTTTCTAATTTACTAATAACACTCGCACTAAATTCTTGGTATAATTTTGATTTTTTATTTTTTAATTGTTTATAGATTTCATCAATATTACCAATTTTGCTAATCAAACTTACTGCCGTTTTGTCACCAATACCCTTGACACCAGGAATATTATCAGAAGCATCACCGCGCAAAGATTTGTAAGAGATGACCATATTTGGTGCAAAACCCATTTTTTCAAAAACAGTCTTTTCATCACAACTTTCGAATTCTGACATTCCTTTTTTCAACAAATAAATTTCAATATTTTCTTTGTCGTCCACTAGTTGCAACAAATCTTTATCACCTGTCACAATCAAAGTCTTGATCTTTGTTTTGCCATTTTTTACATGATGCGCGATTGTTCCCATGACGTCATCAGCCTCAAAACCTTTTTTGGTAAAAATAGGAATATTGAAAGCATCAACTAATTCATAAACCAGAGGAAATTGATCATACAAAGCTTGATCAGCTTCAACACGAGTAGCTTTGTAATCCACAAATATATCATCACGAAAAGTTCCACCAGCTACATCAAAACTTACAGCCAAATATTCTGGCTTTACATCATTGATAATTTTGAGAAGCATAGACGCAAAACCATAGACAGCATTAACAACCGTGCCATCTTTGACCCTCATTGGAGGAAGAGCGTGGTAAGCCCGGTGAACTATCGCGTTTCCGTCAATTATAACTAACTTTTTCATATTAAAATTATTTAACACTTGTCCCGTACTGAGGAACGAAATCGGAATTGCCGTCAATTATGACTAATTTTTTAAGATTTTCATATTTTTTTATAGTAGATATATTGTAACATATTGATTTTAGAAAGG
>PFBU01000042.1:14463-17953 GCA_002773185.1 Candidatus Magasanikbacteria bacterium CG10_big_fil_rev_8_21_14_0_10_36_16
CACGGCAATCAAGGTACAGGTAACTGGAAGAAGAACCGCGACACGCACGAGAAGAAGCGTGCTGGTGGCGAGAAGGCGAAGTCCCGGAGCAGCTGGGTCGACATGGGCAAGAAGACCAACTCTGACCGCAACAAGTCGAGGAATAGTGGCGAGGGCAAAGGCTTCATCGACACCATGATCGACGTCCTCACCGGTAAGAAGTAGTTCAAGCTGAACTACAACGCGTGCCAGCGTATTGAATTCATCGGGGTAGATCCCAGAAGAATTTGAAAAACAACAAAAAACTTCATCTGTAGTGACACCTACAGATGAACCGTTCCTATTTATATTCAAGTTTTAACGAAAAAATAACATTGTCATATAATAAAAGCATAATTAACTTATTAATTATGAAAAACATCAATCTACATATTCTCCAAGCCAATCCTTTACTAAAGCCCTATAATTCCAGATTAAAAAAAGAGTTTGATTTAGTATTGAAACAGATTTCCAAATATCTCGAAACTAAAGATGTTGATATTTTAGTTTTAGAGGACGGAACTCGTGTTGACAACATTGTGAAGACCAGAATAATAAACGACAACGTTCTAGCTATTACTTTTGATACCAAACACAAAAATTTCAAAAAATATTTCAGACAATATGTCAGACGTCCTGTTTCTTACGATCTGTATTTATTGAGTATTTATCAAAAATTTGGCCAAACAAAGACTCTATTAGAAGAAATGCTACTGCACGGCGTGGCCCTAAATTTTGAAAAAACAATTACAAAATTCGCTCTAGCAGAAAATTTTGAATTAAACAAAAATGAAGTTGATGACCTGATAAATAAAAATAAAAAAAATTTTAATCTAAAAAATTATACCCTCGATAAATGGTTTTATAATCCTAAAAGCAAGCCAGCATATATCGGTAGAGTAATAGGCTATTTCCTGGTAAAAAATTATTTGCAAAAAAATAAAAATAAAAAACTAGAAGATTTATTAAAATTAAGTCCAAAACAAATAGCAAAACTTTTCTAAAAAATAGTCTTATAAGAGACTATTTTTTGTTTTTCAAACGACTTTTAACTTTATAAACTTTATAAACTTTCGACTAACACCTTCTTGACTTTTCCCCTCTTTTTTCCTATAATCTACCTAGTTAATTAAATTTTATTCTTAATTTATAAAGTGGAGTATGCTCACACTACTACTTATCGGACCAGCCGTTTTGGCGATTGGTTACGGTATCTTTTTAATTCAATGGATAAACAAACAGCCAACAGGCTCCGAGAGAATGCAAAACATTGCTCGTGCTATCCAAGAGGGCGCCAAAGCGTATTTGGCTCGTCAATATAGGACTATTGCTTATGTAGCAATACTAGTTTTCTTAGTTCTAGGTTTTAGTCTAGGTTGGATGACCGGTCTTGGTTTCTTAGTTGGAGCTCTTTTCTCTGGAATTGCTGGTTTTGTTGGTATGAATATCTCAGTTCGAGCCAATGTCCGTACTACAGAAGCTGCCAAAAAAGGTCTAAAAGCTGCACTTGACGTCGCTGTCAAAGGTGGCACTGTTACTGGTCTATTAGTTGTTGGTCTTGGACTTTTGGGAGTTGCTGGTTTTTATTTATTGACCAAAGATTTAAACGCTCTCATCGGTCTAGCTTTCGGAGGAAGTCTTATCTCTATTTTTGCTCGTATTGGTGGTGGTATTTTTACCAAAGCTGCTGATGTCGGAGCTGACTTAGTTGGAAAAGTAGAAAAAGGTATTCCAGAAGATGATCCTCGCAACCCAGCTGTAATTGCTGACAATGTTGGTGACAACGTAGGTGATTGTGCTGGTATGGCTGCCGACTTATTTGAAACTTACGCGGTAACTGCGGTCGCTGCTATGGTACTTGGTGGACTTACTTTTGTAGGTACTACTGCTGGTATTATGTTTCCTCTTATGCTTGGTGCTGTTTCTATTATTGCTTCAATCTTGGGAAGTTTTTTCATCAGACTTGGCAAAAAGAAAAACATTATGGGAGCTCTCTACAAAGGTCTAATAATGTCTGGTCTATTTTCAATGGTTGGTTTCTTTTTCTTGAGTAAACATTATGCTACTGATTTGAACCATACTACTATGGAAGTCTTCTGGACCACAGTAGTTGGTATCGTACTCACTGGTGCTATGGTTTGGATTACTGAATATTATACTTCTACCAAATACGCTCCTGTAAAACAAATTGCCAAATCTAGTGAAACAGGTCATGGTACCAACGTTATCACAGGTCTAGCAGTATCTATGAAATCTACTGCTTTACCAGTACTTGCAATCGTACTTGGTATGCTAGTTGCTCACCACTTCATGGGACTTTATGGTGTAGCTGTAGCTGCTATGTCTATGCTTTCTCTTACTGGTATTATCGTAGCTATTGACGCTTACGGCCCAATTACAGACAATGCCGGTGGTATTGCTGAAATGGCTGAACTTGGTGATGATGTTCGCAAAGTAACAGATCCACTTGATGCTGTAGGAAATACAACCAAAGCTGTAACCAAAGGTTATGCTATTGCTTCAGCTGCTCTTGCTGCTCTAGTATTATTTGCAGATTTCACTCACAAACTTGATGCGGAAGGTATTAGTACTGTATTTAAAATTGATGATCCAAAAGTTCTAACAGGTTTATTTATTGGTGGACTTTTACCTTACTTATTTGGTTCACTACTTATGCAATCTGTTGGTAAAGTAGCTGGACATGTTGTTGAAGAAGTTCGCAGACAATTTCGTGAAATCAAAGGTATTATGGAAGGTCAAGCCAAACCTGATTATGCCAAAACAGTTGATATCGTAACTAAAGGTGCAATTGGTCAAATGATTTTGCCAGCACTTATCCCAGTTGTAGCTCCAATCTTAGTTGGTGTTTTCCTAGGACCTGCCGCTCTTGGAGGTCTGCTTGTCGGTACTATCGTCACTGGTTTATTCGTAGCAATATCTATGACTACTGGTGGTGGTGCTTGGGACAATGCCAAAAAATATATTGAAGAAGGTAATCATGGTGGTAAAGGTAGCTTTGCTCATCAAGCCGCTGTCACTGGTGACACTGTAGGTGACCCATACAAAGATACAGCAGGCCCTGCAATCAATCCTATGATCAAAGTGGCTAACATTGTTGCTTTGCTTATAATTGGACTTCTAAAATAAAACACTACAACATTTAGACACAAAAACACTCTCATAATTGAGAGTGTTTTTTAAAACTAAAATCCCGCCCCTCGCGAGGGGCGGGGTAAATTGTGAGTTTGGTCCGCGCGTGAGCTTGGACCACCCTCCTTCAAACCCTCGTGGCATCGTCGACCTCCCCTTGTAGGAAAGTCGCCACGGCCTCGGACTTGAACCCGAAGACCGAGAAAATTGCGCCCCAGAAAAGGAGCGCAAAAATGCCAAAAAGAGCTTCGAGAAATTCTTTCATTTCTCACCTCCACAACTAACAATACACTCAAAAAATATTCCCGTCAAAATAATCACA
>PFBU01000042.1:18056-18796 GCA_002773185.1 Candidatus Magasanikbacteria bacterium CG10_big_fil_rev_8_21_14_0_10_36_16
GGCTTTTTTCCGTAATCGGCTTGAGCTCATTTCCGCCGGAGCCGCTCATATCATACCCCACCACCACTTCATCGCCCATGACAGCCTCAACCTGGTCACGGGTCATTCCTGTCGTCACATGATTGAGCGGGGCCAGGCTTTTGACGGTATTCTGCCCGGTGGTTACGCATCCGGTCAAAAATACGGCAAAAAACGGTATAAATATTTTCTTCATCATTTCCTCGGCTTGAAAAGCGGGTTTCATAAATGTCCGGGTTATTCTAACCGAAAATATTTTGTTATACAAGTAAAAGCGCTTCGCCAAAGGCAATTTACCAAGTTTCTGTTGAACTACAGTGCTTTCTCCTGTACAATCCGAAGAAAATACGGAGAGCTTATGTTTGAACAAATTATTTTAGGCATCATCCAAGGCGTGGCCGAGTGGCTGCCGGTCAGTTCCGAAGGGATGATCGTACTGATTAAATCCAATTTCTTCCCTTCAACGACGCCGCTGGCCGAAGTCATCATTAAACAGGCCTTGTTTCTTCACCTGGGCACCTTCTTTGCCGCACTGGTTTATTTTCGCCGGGAAGTCGGTGAGCTCTTGAAGGCTTTGTTCAATTACCGAAAAGCTTCCGCCGAAACACAAAAATTATTCGGTTTTCTCTTTATATCCACCATGATCAGCGGCTGCCTGGGAATCCTTCTGCTCAAAGGCTTGACCGAATTCGTCGGACAATTCGAATCTTCCACACGGACAA
>PFBU01000038.1:0-5403 GCA_002773185.1 Candidatus Magasanikbacteria bacterium CG10_big_fil_rev_8_21_14_0_10_36_16
CCCCAAAATGAGGTATAAATAGTAAGTTTAAAACAATATTTACCACCATCATCACCCCTATAAGAGTGGTCTGAGTTTTTTGTCGATCACAAGCATTGAGAATAGCGCCAAAAATAAAATTGAGAAAAGCAAAAACTACACCAAAAATCAAAATCTTCAATGGCAAAACCGAATTCAAATATTCACTTTTGAAAAAAGCAACTATAAAATCTTCTGATAACAATAAAACTATAACTACAAAAGGTAGTGAAATCAAAAGTAAATATTTTATACTCTGATGAAAAACAAAATTCAATTTCTTTTTGTCACTCACAAAATATTCACTAAACTTTGGATAAAGAGCGGCTACCAAGGCCATCGGGATAAAATTCAAAGCATAAGCAATTTTGGACGGAACACTATACCAACCCAAGACTTGGTCTCCAGAAATCTTGGACAAAAATATAGAATCAATAAAAGAATAAACCCGACCAAAAATAGCTGCCAAAGCAAAAGGTATAACTATTGGGATAATATACTTAAGAAGTTGTTTGTTATATTGTGGTTGAAATTTTAGATGATATTTGAATTTGACAATAAAACCAACATAAATAGCATTGAGGAAACTCGGTATCAAAAATGCATACATGAGATAAATAAGTGGTTTCCCTGTAAACAAGAAAAAAGTTCCTAGAATAAAAGTTAGAGCTTGACTTACACTCAAACCAAAAGCTTCATATTTCAAATTTCCATAAGCCCTCAGAGTACCATACAATGTCAAATTCCAAGAATCTGCCAACATCGTAATAGCTGAGACATAAACCAAAGTTTTTGTCTCTACTTCATAACCCATTAGATTTACCACCACAAAGACAGCAACATAACTAAGAATTCCCAAAAATAATTTTAAAAATAATATATTGGAAAAATATTCTTGTATTTTTTCTTTTATTTTAGCACCTTCTCTTATCAAAACATTAGTCAAACCCATATCTACAAAAACCACAAAAATAGTTGTGAAAGACAAAGCAAAAAAATATTTACCAGTATCGGTAGCACCTATCTGACGAGCTACAATAGCAAAATAAACAAAAGATATGACCTTCTGCAAAACAGAGGCCACCGTCATAAACATGGTATTTTTGGCAATGGAATGGGTTTTCATTTATTCACTAATATTGAGCTGAGAATACAGCGAAATATCTTTCTTATAGATTACTTCCCTATTTTACACTATTTTTTATAAAAACACTAGAACATTAAAACATAAAAACAAACTACAAAAAAAGAAACATTTATTCAAAAAAATGTGTTTTTATATTTTAATACTTTAATGTTTTCAGGGTTAATATACAAAATTATAGGCTAAAAAGTGGAAAATGTGGGTTAATACAGCAATAAAAATAACTTAATTAATATACTATATAAAAAAGTGTACATTTTGCTTAAAAAGGTAATTAAAAAAGAAAAGTAAAAGAAGAAAATTATATATGTATAAATGTCAGTGCCAGACGAATTTCCCCGCCCTAAATTGGCGGGTCAATTCGTCAATCCAAAAAAAGAAGATAGGAATGACGAAATGACCCGCTAGGTGGGCGGGGAATTTCGTTATACGTTGCAAAAGAAAAATATTATTGAATTTATAAAAAATTAGCCTACCGTTTTGTCTATTAAGCCTGTTTTTATATTTTAATACTTTAATGTTTTCATAATAAAAAAACAAAAACTTCGAATTGTAACATCCGAAGTTTGTAAAGTATATCTGTAAATTTGCAACGCTTTAACGTTTTCTCCATTGGTGAGCACGACGAGCTTTGTGCAAACCTGGTTTCTTTCTCTCTTTAGCTCTAGGATCACGAGTCATAAATCTACCAGCTTTCAATACTGGTCGAAGTTCAGCGTTCCATTCTACAAGAGCACGAGCAATACCATGACAAACAGCGTCAGATTGACCACGTACACCACCACCAGCAACTTTTACAGAAACATCTATGGTTTTTTCTTTGCCAACAATAACTAAAGGAGACAAGACACGTTCTTGAAGTAATTTGGTAGTAAAATAAGCTTTTAATTCTTTACCATTTATAACAATTTCACCTTTACCAGGTGTAATACGAACACGGGCAGCAGCTGTTTTTCTTCTACCTACGGCTCGAGCTTTGTTGTCATCAGATTTCTGTACCATAATTTATTATAATATTTATTTTAAATTTAAACTTTTATAGTAAGACGTTTCATCATACCATCTCTTAGCTTGTTTTTTGGTAACATACTATATATGGCACGACGCATTACGTCCGTTGGATCAGCATCAAAAACTTTTTTCATTGAGGTTGTTTTGAGTCCACCTGGATGACCTGAATGAAAATAATAATCTTTTTGTACCAATTTTTTTCCAGTAAATTTGACTGCTTTAGCATTGTTAATTACCACAAAATCTCCTTTATCAATATGACGTACAAAGGTAGGTTTGTTTTTGCCCATCAACATTTTGGCAACTTCACTAGCAACACGACCAACGGCCTTGTCAGTAGCATCCACTTGGATTATTTCACGTTTTATTTCTTCTGTCATATATAATTTTTAAACGAATTCTATTTTTACTTTTTCTGCACCGTCATTTGGACGAGTACCTAATTTGGTGATACGAGTGTAGCCACCTTGTCTTTCTTTATAACGTGGGGCAATTACTTCAACCAATTTTTTGACAGCTTTACCTGTATACAAAACAGCATTAATGTTTTCTTTATCAACTGGGCGATTCTTTTTGGCTTTGGTAACCAATGGTTCTACTACTGTGCGCAAAGCTTTGGCTTTGGCTTTGGTAGTAATAATAGCATCGTGCAATATTAAATTTTCGGCAAGACCTCTAAGCAAAGCCTTTCTTGGAGCTTTTGTTCTTCCCAATTTTATATTTTTCTTTTGGTGTCTCATATTTTATACAAAAATTCTTTTTATTTATTCTTCTTCACTTACTTTTTCACTAATTTTTTTTGATTTCTTTTCTTTTTTTACAGTAGGCTGTGCAACTGTAGCAGAAGATTCCAAAATTAAACTATAGTGATCCATCAAAATCTTGGTAGCACGTTCTACTGTTTCTTTTGGAGCAACAGTGCCATTGGTTTCAATAGTCAAAATAACTTTTTCGTAGTCAGTGATATCACCAACACGAGTATTTTCTACTTTGTAACCGACATCTTTTACCGGGGAATAGAAAGAGTCAATAAGAATAGTACCAAGATCAAGATTTTTACTTTCTTTTTCAGAAACAGGTACATATCCCAAACCTTTACCAATAATGATTTCTAAGTTAAATTCTTTCTTATCATCAGTCATTGTGGCAATTTTCAAATCTTTGTTGATAATTTCAATATCAGAATTTTTTTCAAAGTCTCCAGCAGTTATTTCTCCTTTAGCTTTTCTAGTCAAAGACAAAGTCACTGGACTGTCACTATGAGAAATTATAGCCATTTGTTTCAAATTTTGAGAAATTTCAATCACATCTTCCATAATACCTTCAATGGCTGAAAATTCATGCTGGATACCACCTACTTTCATAGCTTCAACAGCAGCACCCTCAATAGAAGATAACAAAACACGTCTCAAAGAATTACCCACAGTAGTACCATAACCTTGATGACAAGGTGTAATGATAAGTTCTGTTGTATTCAATTTATCAGTATCTTTGAACTCAATTGTTGATGGTAAAAGAATATAATCCATATAATTTTAGTTTAGAGACTTTTAAAAATTATCTTGTAGAGTAATACTCAGTGATAAGCTTGACGTCATAGACTCTTTCAAAATCTTTGGACGTTGGCTTAGCTAAAATTTTGCCAATTTTGGTAGCAGCATCTACTGAAGCCCAAGATGGTAATTCTCGTGCTTGCAATCTATCACTAACATTTTCAAAAATTTGTTTCTTTTGTTTGTTTGGCTTTAGAGAAATTATATCACCTACACGTGCAATATGTGAAGGGATGTTCATCTTTTTGCCATTTAGCAAAAACATACTATGACTTACAAATTGTCTAGCTTGAGCACGAGTAGTAGCAAAACCAAGACGATAGACAACATTGTCCATACGCATTTCCAACATTTCTTGCAAGTTGACACCAGAGTCACCAGTCATAGCACTAGCTTTTTCTACATATTTACGAAATTGTTTTTCGCGAATACCATAGACAGCTTTGGCTTTTTGTTTTTCAAGTAATTGTTTACCAAAAGCAGAAAGAGTAACACGTCGTTGATTTGGTCCGTGTACACCTGGAGCTTGGTTTAGACGACGAGCAACTTTGCTGGCATTAGTTTTCAAACCTAAGTTTGCTTTGAAACGTCTAGCAATTTTATTTTTTGGTCCAATATTTCTTCCCATATTATAAAAATCAAATTATATTATACGCGTCTTCTTTTTGGTGGACGACAACCATTGTGTGGAATAGGTGTAATATCTTTGACAGATAATACTTGAATACCGTTAGAATTCAAGGCACGAATTGCACCTTCACGACCACCACCGATACCTTTGACAAATACATTTACTTCTTTAATCCCAAAAGCTTTGATACCTTCAGCGACTTCTTTAACAACTACTCCAGCAGCATAAGGAGTTGACTTCTTTGGACCTTTGAATCCAGCTTTACCAGCTGAAGACCAGCCCAAAACATCACCATTTTGATCAGTAATTGAAACAATTGTATTGTTGAATGTAGCTTGAATGTAAGCTTTACCGTGTGAAACGGAACGCAAACTCTTCTTTTTTGCTTTTTTAACTTTTTTAGTAGCCATAATAAAATATTTTTCGTTTTTTTAATTCAATTTAGGTCTTTTGAGCAGATGGTTTCTTACCACTGGTTGCCACGTTTCTCTTGTTACCACGTGTAGTACGACTATTTGTCTTAGTTCTTTGACCACGAGATGGTAATCTTTTGGCATGACGTGTACCACGGTAAGACTTGATATCTTTCAAACGTTTGATATTTGAAGAGACATCACGACGTAAATCGCCTTCTGTTCTATGACCTTTTTCAACTAAATTACGAATTTTATCTTCTTGATCTTGAGTAAGATCTTTGGTACGTGTAGTTAGTGGTACTTGAGCTTGATCCATGATTTTCTTAGCTGTAGTATTACCAATACCGTACACATAAGTAAGAGCTATTAAAACTCTTTTCTCATTTGGTATATTTACTCCGGAAACACGCATATCTTAATATCTAAATCTTTTAATTAAATTTGTAGCCAAGACCACATGACTTATGCAGCTTTGACACGTTGTTTAGCTCCTTGTCTTTGTTTGTGACGAGGATTCTTGCAAATAACGTAACGAGCGCCACGACGGATGACGATTTTACAATCTTTACATCTTGTTTTTACTGATGAATGTACTTTCATAATACTTTTTAAACACTCAAATAAATATTT
>PFBU01000038.1:5424-6540 GCA_002773185.1 Candidatus Magasanikbacteria bacterium CG10_big_fil_rev_8_21_14_0_10_36_16
TCTATAGGTTATACGTCCTTTTGATAAGTCATAAGGAGTAATCTCCACCTTGATTTCGTCACCTACATTTAGTCTGATATTGTGCATACGCAGTTTACCAGCTAAGTGACAGACCAATTCATGTTCGTTTTCAAGGACGACACGAAACTTGGCACCAGGCAAAAGTTCTATTACTTTACCCCACACTTCAATAACGTCTTGTTTTGTACCCATGTGTAAATTGAAATTAACGACCCTATTTTAACTCATAGTCAAAATATTGTCAAGTTACTTAATAAAATTACTCTTAATTAAACTTTGGGCTTAGTTTAGCATAATTTTGTATTTTTGACAAGTTTTTGTGTAAGTTATGCACAGAAATAAGCTAAAAACTCCAAGATCTAGGTTTTTGACTATCCATACCTTCTCTATTAGCGCGTTTAATATCTTTTTCAACAACAACATCCTCTTCAGAACCAGATTCACTTTTTACCCAATCTAAAAAAGGAACTATCTCATTTTGTACTTGTCTAAAATCTACTCTGTGATCAAAACTCTTATCTATATCAAATCTACCTCTCAAAAATTCATTCGCGTACATATACTCTCCAATACGAGCTTTAACTTTTTCTCCTTTATCAAACCTATCTTCAAAAACGCCATCTCTTTTAAGATGTCTAAGTAACTGTAATAAAAAAACAAAAGCTTCCTCTCTAACATCTACTGCTTCCTGATTTTTACTTTGTAAAAACTTTTGCGCCTTTTCTGATAAACTAACCATCTTTGTCTCAAGTCCTCTAAATTCTTCAATAGATCCAGTTCTATTTTTTAGAACTGATCTAATTTCATTTATAATATATTGGTCTTTTGGTGTAAGTTTTGACATAAAATTAATATTAAATAATAACACATCAAGTTTACACAATTACATCTTCTTTGTAAACCCAATATTTGTATAAGAAAAAATTCCACAACACCATCACAGCAATCGTCGCAATACGTACCAGACGATAATCATAATTTATAAGATGATTGAATGAATACATCATACCAACAGAAAACAAATAATTAAATCCTGCCAAAATAAGATAACGCACAATTTGTTTGTGTGGAATTTCTTTATTTTTGAAAGACCAA
>PFBU01000038.1:6564-8802 GCA_002773185.1 Candidatus Magasanikbacteria bacterium CG10_big_fil_rev_8_21_14_0_10_36_16
TTAAAAAAAATCAAAGTAGACAAATCCAAAAATACACCAGAAATACCAACAATAAAATATTTGGTAAATTGGTGACGTACGGACCAAGCGTATAAAAATATTTTTTTAAATTGCATAATTATTTTTGATAATACACAAAAGAAAAATAAACAAATTCCAACTTGTCCGCCTTGGGTGAAATAAATAACAATTTTTCAATACACAAAAATATTTGTAATTTGGTTTTTGTTTATTATTTGTAATTTGTAATTTTGAAATTGTATATTTTATTCAAGTATAGCTTTTATTCTTCTAATACCAGCTGAGGAAGATTCTTCTTTCATAATCTTAAAATGTCCCATCACACCAGTATGTTCCACATGAGGACCACCACAAATTTCACGACTAAAAGTAGGACTAGTGGCATTTGCCAAAGCTGATTGTTCTGGATCCCCTACGGAATAGACCTTGACTCTCTCGCCGTATTTATCACCAAACAAACCAATGGCACCTTTTGCTTTGGCTTCTTCCACAGCCATCTCAGAGAAACTGACTGGATAGTCTTTATCAATTGCAGAGTTCACCAAATCTTCTACTTCTTGAATTTGTTTTGGGGTCATTTTATCATTGTAAGAAAAATCAAAACGCATTCTCTCAGCTGTAATATTGCTTCCCTTTTGTTCTACATGATTTCCCAAAACTTGTCGCAAAGCAGCGTGAAGTAAATGTGTGGCAGTATGATACTTCACACTCATTTCACCATGATCAGCTAGACCACCTTTGAATTTTTGTTCAGAACCTTGACGAGAAAGTTCTTGATGAGCTTTGTAAGCTTCATTAAAACCAACTTTGTCAATTGTCAGATTATTCTCTTGTGCCAACTCTTCAGTCATTTCAATTGGAAAACCAAAAGTATCATAAAGTTTGAAAGCTTGTTTACCAGCAATCTCAGTAATAGTACGGCCAGTTTTTTCCAAAGCCATTTGAAAACCTTTTAGTAATTTTTCAAATTCTTTTATACCTTGTTCCAGAGTTACACGAAATTTTGTTTCTTCTTTTTCCATTTCAGTCAAAGCAAATTCTGCATTACGATTTACTTCTGGGTATACATCAGCAAAAATACTAATCACAACTTTGGAAAGTTCTACACAAAAATTATTTTCAAGTCCCAAATTTCGACCATGTCGAACAGCACGACGAATCAGACGACGCACTATATAACCTTGGTCCACATTACTTGGAGCAACTCCCCTGTCGTCAGTCATAATCATAGTAGAAGTACGAACATGGTCAGCGACTACACGCATAGACTTTGTTACATCTTCTGATTCTTTATATTTCTTACCACTTAATTCTTCTATTTTGTTGATAATAGGTTTTAGAGTATCTACTTCAAAAGCATCTGCAAATTTATTAAGAACAGCAGTAGTACGCTCAAGTCCCATACCAGTATCCACATTTTGTTGTTCAAGAGGTTTGAAAGTTCTATCTTCTTGTTTGAAATATTGCATAAAAACATCATTCCAGATTTCCAACCAATTATCATCATCATTTCCTGGATTACTTCCGGCTGGAGGCAATTCTTCTTTGCCAACCCAAAAAAACATTTCAGTATCAGGACCACAAGGACCAGTAACACCAGCTGGACCCCACCAATTATTTTTCTTTGGAAGTTTGGCAATACGTTCTTCAGGAATTCCAAGTGACTTCCATTTTTCAAAAGATTCACTATCAAAAGGTGCATCATCGTCACCAGCAAAAACTGAGACAGCTAGTTTATTTATATCAATTCCCAAATAATCTTTTGAAGTAAGAAATTCAAAACTCCATTCAATAGCTTCTAACTTGAAATAATCTCCAAGTGACCAGTTGCCAAGCATCTCAAAAAATGTCAGATGACTTCTGTCACCTACTTCGTCAATGTCACCAGTACGAACACATTTTTGTACATCTGTCAGCTTAGTTCCACTTGGATGCTTTGCACCAAGAAGATACGGAACAAGAGGATGCATGCCAGCTGTAGTAAACAAAACTGTTGGATCATTTTCTGGGATAAGAGATGCTGAAGAAATCACAGTATGACCTTTGCTTTCAAAAAATTCTAAATATTTTTTTCTAAGTTCTTGTGCGTTAAGCATATTATTAAAGTAAATCTCGAAGCGGAGCGAAAGATCTGTAGATCCTGCACGCATTTCTTAATTAATATTTTTTTAAATAAATAATGTTTTGTTTTTAAACTACATACTCATAACAAATTTC
>PFBU01000038.1:8836-10925 GCA_002773185.1 Candidatus Magasanikbacteria bacterium CG10_big_fil_rev_8_21_14_0_10_36_16
AAGTTTATCTACACTAAAATTAAATTCTTTCCATGAATCATATTTATATTTTTCCATCAAATTATCCCTCATATAAATAGATGAATCAATATGAGATGATCCATGTTTTAGTCCACACGAATCAACTTTTTCATCAATGAAAACTTCAGGTGAAAGTCTTTTGAATTCTTCCAAAGCATCTGACGACAAATTTTGTATATAACACACATCCAATTCCTTACCTTCATTCACATATCTATCAATATTTCTTTTAGCAATCATTCTATCAACATTTATTGAACTAACAACACACAAAGCTACGATACCAAAAATCACAACAATATTAAAAAATTTTCTAAATTCAAAATTAATAGATAAACTAACAGCAGTGAACGTCAAAACTACAACACAAAAATAAATAAACCATTCCACGTAAAGTCGTAAAGTCGTAAATCCAAAAACATCTTGATAAAGATTCATTCTTTTCAAAGCTGACATAGCAATCACAGCTACTTGCAAAATCAAAAAAACTTTTAATAATTTCAAAGCAATATGACTGCTATGTTCAGAAGCTGAACGATAAAAAATAAGTAAGATAATAGCAGACAGAACAATGACCCAAGCTAATTGGAAAAATCCTTGTCTGGCATAATCAGCAAAATTTAGACCTTGTTCAAGCACAAAATTGCTAGAACCAAACAAGTATCGCAATTGGATTATAACAAAAGTTGCAAACAAAAAATTGACTAATGACAAAATCACAATAGCTATGGCTTTATCTATTTTCAAAGCTTGTTTTTCACTCTTATTCAATTTGTGAACAACATCTATCAAAACATAGAAAAAGGCACCTAAAGCAAAAGTAATGATAATTGTTCGAAAAATTCTAAAAACGATGGAAGGCTCTATTTGAAAGTTAAATAAATTGTGAACTCTGCTAGCAAAAACAGCATCCGCATTCATGAAAAGTCCAAAAAAAACAAAAAGTATTGGCACAGAGACCAAAACACCTATCAAAACATTTTTGTATAAATCACTATTTTTTTCTTTGGAGTGAGAGCTAAGGTCAGCAAAAATTTGTTTTAGTTTATCAATAGCCTTACTGATATTACTTAAAAAATTTAGTCTAAATAAATCAAACTTTATTTTTTCAGGATTTCTCAAAGTCAATAAAAAAGAATAGGCAAAAAGCAAAATGGCTACAAAAAGCGGTACAAAATTACGAACAAATTGATTGTTATAAAATAATATGTTCAAAGACAAAACAAAAATAGGTACCAAAAGAGCAAAAGCCCAAGTTTGTCTAATTTGTTTATTAATTATCGAAAAGGCTGAGAACAATAAAACATAAATAAAGACAAACAAAAAGAAACCTAAGCCTAACACTTGCACATCCCAAAAGAAAAAATCAAAAGCCAAAGCTATTACCAAAGCCAAAGCTAAATAAGACAAGCGTGCTTTTCTAGATAAATTTTCATTTAAAATAGAAAACATAAAAAAATTATTTAAAAAACTTCAAACCCAAAAAAAGTAAAATACCAACAACCAATAAAATTGGCAAAGCCGACCAAAGAAAACTACCAAGATTAAATGCAGATTCCATAAAATTAGATAATTACTCCGCCTCCTAAGCATTCACCATCTTTATAAAAAACAGCAAATTGACCAGGGGTAGCGGCTCTTTGTTTAGTTAAAAATTTGAGATTATATTTTCCGCCATTTTTCTCAACAGTAACTTCTTGCAAAGGTTGCCTATGGCGTAGTCTTACTGTACATTTTAGCGGAAAATCTGGCATTTGTCCACTTATCCAATTTACATCCTCTACTTCTATTTCTTGCTTATTCAATAGTTCACTATCTTCATAACCAACAATAAGTTCATTGTTTTCAAAATGTTTACCAACAACAAAGAATGGTTTGTTTTCACTCCGAACTCCAGACTGTGAACTTTGAACTCCTATATGACGTTGCCCAATAGTATAAAAAGCCAGACCTTCATGTTCACCAATTATTTCACCACTTTCTGTCACAATTTTTCCTAGTTTTTTTGGTAAATCACGTTGCAAAAATTCCTTCATATTAAGTTCACCCACAAAACAAATTCCCATAC
>PFBU01000083.1:0-4994 GCA_002773185.1 Candidatus Magasanikbacteria bacterium CG10_big_fil_rev_8_21_14_0_10_36_16
ATTTCTATTCAATTTAGACACTGACAATCAAGACTCAACATCTTAAAAATTAGTTGTCTAAGTACAATGTATGGCTACCCAAGATAGCACTTTTAGAAAAAGTGTTATTTTATTTGACGATATAAGAATTTTAGGAGTACAATAATAATAGAAAGAAAAATAAATCAAATACTTTATAACTTTTCCGCCCAAAGTGGATCCGCCTTGGGTGGAATAAACTTAATTTTATGTTCAAAAAATATATAGACTATATCAAAGACAATCCCGAGGGTCTCTGGTTCAAACGTAAGCTCTATGGCTGGGGCTGGGTGCCAGTAAAATGGCAAGGTTGGTTTATTATCCTTATCTTCTTAGGATTCATTTTGTGGACTGGCCATTCTCTTGGTGCTAGTAATCAGGAACCAACTCTCAATGAATTGGATTGGTTTTTTGCCAAGATTGCTATAGCAGTTTTTCTATTATTGTTTATTTGTTACAAAAAAGGTGAAAAGCCACGCTGGCAATGGGGCATTCCGAAGAAAGATGATTCTGTTCAAAATTCTGTTCAAAATAAAAAATAAAACTTATCCACTTCAATTCATACTATTTTAGTTTGCATCTTGTGCTACAGTCTTATATAATAGAATAACTTTACATAATAAAGTTATTTTATTTTTAATATATAAATACTATGAATACAGATACTTATCAAAATATTGCTCCCCTCTTTTCAATCATGCTTGAAAACTTGTACCAAATTCTCAAGAGGGCTGAAAAATATTCAGCTGAAAAAGTGACAGCTGATAGAAAATCTTCTGAAGAATTTTTATTAAACTACCGTCTTTTTCCTGATATGTTTCCTTTTATTATGCAAGTCCAAATTGCTTGTGATAATGCCAAAGGTGCCACTGCTAGACTCGCCAATCAAGATATTCCAAAATTTGAAGACAATAAAAAGTCTTTTGCTGAACTAAAAAAAACGTGTTAAAAAAACCAAAGAATTTGTTGATAGCGTCAAAGCAGAACAATTTACCGAAGTTGACACCAGAAAAATTGAATTGCCTTATGTACCAGGTAAACACTTACTTGGTGATGAATACGCCAAACGCTACGCTGTACCAAATTTTCTATTTCATCTGGTCACAGCTTACAATATCTTACGTCACAATGGCATGGAAATTGGTAAAAGTGATTATATTGGTAAATTGAATTGGATTGAGAACCACGAATCTTAACACGAATTGACACGAATATAATACAAAAAAATTAAGCACAAAATTTTGGTTGACATTTTAGTCATTTTGTGATAAAATTTAGACACTTAATTCATTTAGATAACAGCTAAATATCTATGAAAAAAATCTTATCTTTAGGAAGTATCTTGGCAACAGTAGTATTGCTGGGAGCTGGTTGTAATATCAATGGTCAAATTACACCAATAACACCTAACAATACAAGTACTAGCTCAACAGAAGAAACAAATACTACTACAACAGGAAGTACACAATCCGAAAATACTCAACCTGTAAATAGTGATAGTACTACTACAAATACAGCCAGCCCAATTACTTACACTAACCAAGAATTCCACTTTAGCCTTACTTTGCCAGCTACTTGGGCAGGATACACTGCCAAAACAACTGAAAACAAAGAAGGTGGTAAATCTATTTGGTTTGGTTTTGCAGGCTGGGATAATATATTATCCATAGGTGTTTATCCAACCGAAATAGACAATGCTAATACCAAATACTATGGTACTGATGGACAAGTTTATTATTATGGTGGTCAATCTCAATATATAAAAATAGATTCACTTCAACCAAGATGGGATGAAGCTAGTGGAATACTTAATTCTTTCACTGTAGCCAATTTGACAAACGGAACAGAAAATTGGAAAGTCTACGCTAACACTGACTACAATTTTCAAATAAAATATCCAACAAAATATAAAGAAATAGCCGATACTTATGGTTGGAAAAATGCTGTAGTACTTTTTCTAGAAGATAAACCAGGCGTACAATCTTATGCTGGATCAATTAGTATCTGGAATAATATTGAAGATTATAGAAATGACACAACATATAGCGCTATGGCTTATTCATACAAAAAAGTTGGCAATAAATACGTTGTAATAAATTATTTTTCATACGAAAATAACATCAATTTAGAATGGCAAAAAGTGATAGACAGTTTCAAAACAATAAACTAACAAATAAATAACACGAAAAATCATCGGTAAAACGGTGATTTTTTTATTTCTTTCAAAACTTTTCAAAAACTAAAAATTGTACTATACTACTCCTATAATATGGATCTCATAAATCACTTAATACCAACTTTTGAAAATATACACCTTTTGGGCTATTGGCTAGCCCTATTCTTTGCCATGATTGAGACCACGATTGGTATAGGAATATTTATACCTGGTTCTACTATCATTCTTATTTTAGGGACTCTAGTTGCCAAGGGCAACTTACATCTTGGCGACCTAATTTTTTTTGCTACTGTTGGAGCTGTACTTGGTGACAATATCAATTATTATATTGGCAGAAAATTTGGCTCCAAAATATTTGAAAAGGGTTTTTGGGTTATCAAACCAAAACACATAGAAAAAGCCCGACTTTTCCTAGATACTCACGGTTCAAAAAGTATTTTTCTGGGACGTTTCATACCAAGTATCAAAGAAGTCGCCCCACTAATAGCTGGCACTGTAAAAATGAAAAGATTGCAATTTACTATCTGGAATATACTTGGCGCAATTGGTTGGAGTCTACTCTGGATTTTACCTGGCTACTTTTTTGCTCAGTCTCTAGATACTGCCAAAGTATGGCTATCTCGAGCTGGTTTTTTTGTGCTTCTTTTGGCAATTTTTTTGATTATCTTTTATATTATAAAATATTTTATAATCAAAAGTGGTAAACAAATTTTTAAATTAATCAAATCTCTGTGGAAATCATTCAAACTAGCCATCCAACAAAATACTGATATACAAAAATATGTGAGTAAACATCAAAAGTTTTTCACTTTTTTGAGCAATCGTTTTGACAAAAACAAATTTTCTGGTCGTACACTTACTTTCTTGTTTTTAACTTTTGTCTATATTATTTTTTTACTAGGAGGATCAATGGAATCTCTAATCAAATCCGAAATTATCACCTTTGTAGATATTAGAGTAGTCAATCTTATGCTATTATTTAGAGACAGTGAACTTATTAAGTTTTTTATGACGATTACGGTACTTGGTTCTTCTAAGACTATTATTCTAATCACGGTTGCCAGTACTTCAATCTTATTACTATCAAAAAAAAGAACTTATATAATTCCCTTCTTGACTACTATAGTTGGCAGTACTGTATTTGCTTATTTGGGAAAAATGTTTTTTCATAGACCTAGACCAGAATTTTCTGTTTATTTGGAAAAATCTTTTTCTTTTCCAAGTGGACATGCCACTATTGCTGTAGCGTTGTTTGGTTTTTTATCTTACATTATAATCAGAGAATATCAATCTTGGCGAGTCAAAGTAAATATTTTCTTTACTACTCTACTTCTTATTATTTTAATTGGCTTTAGTCGCATATATTTAGGGGTGCATTATGTCAGTGATGTATGGGAAGGCTATTTACTTGGAGCTTTGTGGTTGATTATTGGAATTAGTATTAGCCAATATCTATTCAGTAAAAAAACAATTAATCAAGTAATAATAACTACTAAAACAAAATTATATAGCTATTTAATAATTATTTTTACTATCTTTTTCTATATTTTCTTAGCTTGGTCTTTTCATCCCACTTTGCTTATTGAAAATATTAACTTAACAAATTCAACCTTAGACAGCCCACTTGGTATATTCAAATCCGAACAGGTCAAATATACTGAAACTCTCACAGGACAAAGACAAGAGCCTATTTCTTTTGTAATTCTAGCCAAAAATCAACAAGATTTCTTGGCAATTTTTAATAGTGCTTCTTGGCAGTTAGCCGACATTATTGATATCAACAATACGTACAAACTAGTCCAAGCGGCTCTTTTCAAAAAACCTTATGAAACAGCACCTATGACACCAAGTTTTTGGAATGCCAAAACCAATGATTTTGGTTTTGAAAAAGCTAATGAAACAAATAATGCCAGACAACGCCACCATGCTAGATTTTGGAAAACATCTTATACGACAGCTGATGGTTATAATATTTATGTAGGTACCTCTAGTTTTGATGAGGGTATCAAATGGGGTATCACACACAGAATTAGCCCTGACATTGATACAGAGAGAGAAAAATTGTTTATTGATTTAAAAAATACAGAACTTATTAAATATTATTCAAAAGAAAAAAATGTGAACCCTGTTCTTGGTAAAAATTTTACTGGTGATCAATTCTTCACAGATGGAAATTTATATTTGATAAAATTGAAATCTACAAAATAAAAATATCTACAGAATAGATATTTTTATTTTATGTTAATTAATTTCAATTAACTTTCACAATCTCATACTCCACACTTTTATCTTTCAATTTCAAGCTTACTCTATCACCAACTTTCTTACCCAAAAGTAATTGAGCAATTGGTGAGTTGTGAGAAATAATACCTTTTTCAGGTTTACTCTCACTAGAACCTAATATTTCATATTGTTTTTCTTTGCCATTTACTTTTACAGTCACAACACTTCCCAAATCAATAGTAGCACTCTCCCCTTTTTGATCTATAAGTATAGCACTATTGAGCTGGACTTGAATCTTGGATATAGCACCATTAATACCACGCAATTTCCCTTTGGCTAGCTGGTACTCTACATTTTCTGAAAAATCCCCTAGTTCTGCTAGACGGCTAACTTCAGAAGTCGCTTGTGGACGTTTTTTCAACAACTTTTCCAATTCTCGCTGTAACTCAAAAATCTTGTCTTGACTAAGATAAGGATCATTAGCTTGCAAGGCGTATTTACCAGCTTTTCTGTAGGGTGTTTGCATAATACATATATAATAACATACCTTGGCTATTTTATTCAATTGTATTATCAA
>PFBU01000083.1:5009-5723 GCA_002773185.1 Candidatus Magasanikbacteria bacterium CG10_big_fil_rev_8_21_14_0_10_36_16
TTAGAAAAATACTTCAATTTCAAGGCTTTTCGTCCAGGCCAAGAAGAGATAGTTCAGGCTATCATCGCTGGACAAGATGTCATCGCCCTCATGCCTACTGGCGGTGGCAAATCTTTGTGTTATCAGCTTCCTGCTTTGGCTGAACAAAAAATCACTCTCGTCATCTCCCCTCTTATTGCTCTGATGAAAGACCAAGTAGATAATCTCAAAGCTCGCGGTCTCAATGCAGTGCTCATAAATAGCAGTCTCAATTTGGAAGAAGTAAAACAAGCTGTCAAAGAAATAGAAAACTCTCAAACCCACATCCTTTATATGGCTCCGGAAGGACTCAATAATCGCTTACTAAAAGATCTACTCCAAAAAATAGACTTAGATATTGTCGCCGTGGACGAAGCCCATTGTGTCTCAGAGTGGGGTCATGATTTCCGTCCGCATTACCGCTTGATAAAAGATTTCATAAATTCTCTAAAAAAACGTCCGACCGTCACAGCTTTCACAGCTACAGCTACCCCAGAAGTAAGAAACGATATTATAAAAAATCTTGATCTACAAAATCCACAAATTTTTGTGCGTGGTTTTGATAGGCCAAATTTGCGTTTCTTTGTCAGAGATAATTTGAAAAAAAATGCCCGCTATCAAGAGATCTTGCGACTGGCAGGATCAATGAAAGGTTCGGGAATTGTTTATGCTATTAGTCGCAAAGAGACTGAAAAA
>PFBU01000059.1:0-3150 GCA_002773185.1 Candidatus Magasanikbacteria bacterium CG10_big_fil_rev_8_21_14_0_10_36_16
CGATTCCTACCGCGCCTGCCAACGTGTAATGACAGAGGTCAAAGCCTCTGTTTTTACTTTTGTTGAGCCAAAAATGTTTGGTTCTAACATTTTATATTCATCCTCCAGCGTTTTGTAGCCGTTTATTATCGGCAACAGCCATTTGTGTACTGAAATATCAAGTTTTTGGTCTTTCAATAAAAAGTTCGAACCTAAACCAGACAATACATCTTTCCGCTCTTCAATGCTTCCATTTTCAAAATGGTCTTGAGCATATCTGGCAAAGTGAAATACCTGCTCGGTGAGTTCCAGCCATTCTTCTGCTCGCTGTTCGGTTTCACGGAGCTCTTGTTGTAGTTTCTTGATCTGCCCTTGTAATACATCTCGCTCTTTTATGAACATATCATCGTCAATCAGCTCTCGGTAACGCATTTTGGTGAGATTATTCAGTTCCTTTTGAGCTTGTGTGATTGATTTGTGTTGCATTTCATAGACTTTGGAACGATCCACTATCTCTTTGTCATTATCTTGATTCAAAGCCTCCATAGCCCAGTCAAAAAATTCTGGTAGAATAGCTAGTTTATCTATCCGTTCAAATATCAGGTTTTCTAAGGTTTTCTCATCTATGGATTTTCTTTGCGTACACACGACATCTGTTTTTCTTCTCGTGCAGTGGTAATACGTGTAGTATCTGATTTCTCCTGTTTTTTTGATAAACTTCTTTTTCTTCTCGGCGGTTATTTGGCAACCACACTCTCCACAACGGATCATGCCAGTGAACGCAAACGTATATTTCTTTGGTCTTGGCTTTCCTTTTCTTCCTAGAATTTCTTGTACTCGATCATACTCCTCGAGTGTAACCATTTTTTTGTGTTTGCCAACATATTCCACCCCATCGTATACGAGCACACCAGCGTAAAAGATATTGGTGAAAGTACGATACATTCCACTCACTGACATTGGTTTTCCTCCTGTTCGTTTTCTTTTTTTTGAACGAAATCCCCACTCGTCATTGAGCTTTGTGAGGACTTGTGGAACAGTATAGTTACCCGTAAGCATGTAATCCCACGCTCTACGGATAAGATCAAAACGTTCGGGATCGGGGATGATGGTATGGTTTTCGAGCTCATTCAAATAGCCAAGAGCCACCATCCCAGGTCTCCAGCCATTTTTCACTTTGCAAAGGTTTCCTCGTTTTACATTCTTGCTCAAGTCGAGGATAAACTGATTTGCCATGCCACTTTCCACATTGAACAAAAGCACATTGTCTTCTGGTTTGTATTCACGATCTATTGTTTGAATTGATTTTAGCCCCCCTTGTTGAAGAAGCCATTGTACCTGTGCGCTATCTATGGGATTTCTCGAAAGTCGATTGATCTGCCAGCAAAGTATGCCATTTGCTTCACCCGCTTCAATTTTTTTCATCATCTCATCAAAGACGAGACGATTGTTTGGCTTCTTGGCCGTTTTTGCTTCGGTGTAGACATGCTTTATTTTTATACCCAAAGTTTTAGCAAGTTCTTTCAGCCTGCCTACTTGGTCGTCAATGGATTGCACCTGCCGATCCTCACTCTCCGATGACTTTCTGGCATAGAGGAAATAGGTGTATGTTTTATTGTCATTGTAATTCATATTTTTTGGTTACAAAAAGGGACAGCCCTCGCTTACCCAACTCGTATGCCAAGAAGACATATTTGTTGGAAGGACTGCCCCTTGTTGGTAACAAATAAAAAATCTTCTTGGTTGTGTACGAATTGGGTAAGCGTTTTTAGTATATCATCTTCCCAGCATTTTTTCCATGTTTTGTAATACACTATCCATATCAAAGCCATAATACCGTCGCTTGAGCTCAATGAGTTTTTTATATTTGCGGGTGGGTCTGCCATTGTAGTATTCGGTTGTTATCCCGTCTTCCAGCTTGGCTATTTTTTCTTCAAGATCAAGCATTTTACCGAATGGAGAAAAACTAGACCTCCTATTTTCATTTTTGCACGCATAGCTCAAGTCATAGCAATACCGACAGGCAAAGCGTTGCCCTCCCAAATAGAGTACGCCGACACGTCTGCCACAATAAACACCATTTGCATACCATGGACATCGAAACCAGTAGCGTTTACCTCCAAGATTGCATGTTGTGGTAACAAGAGGGATTTTGTAGTCAAAGTCAGTTTTTTTATCGGTAGAATAGTCTGTCTGTGTGTACCATATCCTTAAGTATTCCTCATAGTCTCCTGTTTGTACTTGAATGCTTACACTGCTTTTTGAATCGCTCCAGCTACTTGTCCATGTGATTGTACCAGCCCACCGACCGTCAAAATATCCCCACTCTTTCAATTTGTAGGTAGTGATTTTTTTGAGGCCGTCTGCCTCGTTTTTTGCTCCGTAGTAGTATCTTCCCATAGGTTTTATATTTTACCGAAATCATTAGAGAATTTGCATTTTCTCCTCAGGTATTTTTATAGATATGTCCAATTACATTACAGTTTTTACGGGTAAAAAACTTTCTACCCTCCACTCTCGCTCACTATATCTTTTTCAGCTAAAACAGTGAGATGGTTTGTAGGTGTAATGAGTATCTGTCTTTTATCATCAGGATCTGCGTCCTGCGAAATAAGACCAGCGGTCTCAAGCATAGGAATGATTTGTTGTCTCATCTGCCAATCTTGCAACATGCGTCCGTATACTTGATAGTGCTTTTTCAATATTTCTTTGCGTGTGACTCCTGCTTTATCCTCGGCAAGACCATATAAGTTTTTTTCGTCATACGCTGGTACAATAATATCTTTGTACAGATCATATACATACGGCGGGAGATTGTACTCTTGGCTTTCAGATATTTTATTCCATAATTTCAATGCTTCCGTAAAGTCTTCTTGCGTGGCTACAATAGTCGATCCATCTCGTTCTCGAAACCATACATTCAAAAGCGCAAAGATTTTTGTAAGCCCCATAAGTCTGCCAATATCTCTTTGATGTCGTGGTTTTAATTTTGAGCGTTTGGAGAAAAATTCTTGTTCGATTATCTCTGGATTTGCAATTCGTATTTCATCTATTGCTTCGTCTTTGATTGCCTCAATTCTTTTTTTTAACAGTATTCGTTCGGGATTTGCATTGAGGTCTTTTTTGTATGCTTCATTATCAGAATCTTTTTTGATTTTTTCCTGTATGGCA
>PFBU01000059.1:3180-8038 GCA_002773185.1 Candidatus Magasanikbacteria bacterium CG10_big_fil_rev_8_21_14_0_10_36_16
AAAGCGGAGTTTTTCTTGGCTCGTTTGTGGCGACAGGAGAATAAACCGAGTGCTTTCTTGTTCATCAATCTCCAATCCTGCACTACAGAAGATTACAGCGGGATACCCACGTAGAATCACGGTCTTAGTTTTATTTCCGCCTTTTTGGTTTTTATCGGTTATCTTTGAGATCATTTCCTTTTGATCATGCGACAAGAGCGAACGTAATCGTTCGAGTAAGCTATTGTGGGGTTGATCCAAAAAAATAAGTATCTTTCTAGATAGGTCAACAAGCATAGTATTTGTTTCTTTGTCATAGTCGCCTTGTTCGTGAAAAAAGGCTTTTGGTGAACAGTCGCCAAGTTTCATTACATCTTCATTGGGAAATAATGTGGATACTTCCATAGGTATAAAACTTTTACCAGTAGAAGACGGTGCATTGAAGCTCAAATTGAATTGAGATTGTTCCGTATATGCGGACAACGCACAAAGAAACGTAATGAGTTTATTTTCCTCATCTTTTTTTATCGTAAGCCCCAGCACTCGGATAATATCTTCGGAAGTCAGTGGTTTGAACCCTGATGTATCAATGGGAAATTTACCCGCTACTTGTTTTGAACATTCATATATGAGTTCGTCGGGATTGCCATTGTATTTTGTGATGTAGTCTGTGATATCTTTTCCATCCGTCATGCGTTCTGGCAAGGTGATTTTGTATATCGCTGTTTTGGATAAATTCTTTTCTAATAATTCAATAAGTCTATCCGCTCCTTTTTCTCCTTCCTTATCTTTGTCATAGCAAATATACACTTTTTTCAAGTTTTTCAAGTTATCAATCCAATCTTCTTTGAAGGATTTAGCCCCAGCGGTAGAGGTAATTGTTGGTATACCTATACTGGATAATAATATACTATCAAATTCACCTTCGCATATTACTATCATGTCGTCATTATTTTTGAGCATATCCCAACCAAAGATGGTGGCATTACTACCAGCAGGGTAAAATCTGTACCTTCCAATATTTTCTTTACTATCAGGATTTTGTCTTAATTTGAAAAATGCAAAATTACCGTCTTTATCTTTGATGGGTATGGTTATCCATAATTTTCCATAAAACTCACCCCAGCCCAGCTTGTATTGGCTCACAAGGGCGTCATTTAGCCCTCTGGCGTGCAGATATTCCTGAATATGGTCAGGGATGGCTTGATGGCACTTTTCTGCCAAATCAGCGTTTATACTAGGTTTTTTTACGTTTTTTATTTTCGTGGTTTTTCGTGGATAAAGAGCAATATCTTCTACGGTGTCGCCGAGGTGTTTAGCAAGGGTAATGAGGTTACCTTGCTCACCACATTTTTTGCAGTCATATTGTCCTGTTTCCGCCTGTAAATACAGGTGGCTATTTTTAGTATTGTTATTTTGGTCGCAGTCATTGAATAAACATTTGGTTATCAACTCACCATTTCTTTCTACAAATTCAATGCCCTTATTTGTTAGATATTCCTTTGCGGTTATTGTTTTAAATTCCATATATTTATAGTAATTTTAATTTTCATGGCTAATATGTATCATTAGCGTGATTAAGTTTAATAGGCGAGGAAAATGCCCTTATTTTATGTTGTCCTCAATGGGTTTATTAAGTTTCTCAAGATGAGTAATTATGTCTTTTTTGTCTTTTTGGAAATAGTCATCTTTATCCACCAATTTATTGAACCAAAATTGGATTGATCGCTGGGTAAAGTTTTGTCCTGTTATAGCTTTCGCAAAATTTATGTATGAAGATAAGTATGGATTTCTTTTTTGGATATTTATATGGCGTCTTTCTAGGGATTTCATAATAGTAATGTTAATTTTTATTAGTAATTTGGTTCTTTGGAAGTGGTCTATAAATAACCTGTATCAATTTCAAAAGTTTGATACCTTGTTCGTATGCTTCTTCTTTGCTGATTTCCTCGCCAAACTTTTTTTTATACAGCTGTTGAAATTTAGAGACCATTTCCTCACTTAACATATTTATTCGCTATAGAGTCTACTCTTTAGTGATTTTAAGTTGTCAAAAAAAAGTCTCTCTTGGCTAGGCCAGTATTGTTTTATGACTTGTTGTAGACTGTCAGATTCAGGGAATATAAAAGATGCCCTTTTGGGATTTGTTTTGTCTATGTCCACTAACTCAAATTTTAGAGTAACCAAAAAAGCACAAAGACCTAAATCTGTGCAATTATAATAAGATTCCTCCTCTAGATATTCCAATTCTTTGGACATATGTGTTTCATATTAATAAATTATCTCGTTGCAACACAGATATGATAAAACAAAAAAGATACGTTGGTCGAACGTATCTCGTGTGTTTATTTTTGCTTATCTAAGCCGAAAAAAGTGTAGTGTTAATAAACGATTATACTATACTTAACCACTTTATTTTTTTAGATTTTTTTTCTTCCTTTTGAAGATACTTCTTTAAGTTTGGATATTTGCGTATGCAATTGTGATAAGTACTTTTAATTCGTTCTTCCATATTTGATACTACCCACTTGGCTCTTAGATGTAAATTATCTTTTTTATTTAATAGATCGTCAAAAATGTCTTTAATATCTACTGTGTCATCTGCATTATTTTTTTCAATACAAGCTCTCACAAAATAATAGTTGCAGTTAGACCCTTTTTTTATCAATGCCACCGATTTTTCTTTTTCATAAATATTTTCGTCTTCCCTTATCTCCAATGGTGGATTGCCTAAAATTTTGGTTTGTGTTTTTTGCACGACAGGCTCCATTTCATTATTTTTTTCTTTTAAAAGAATCTCTTTAAGAGATTTTAAACTATCCAAACTAGGATTATAAATTGTAAAAGTATCAAAAATTGTTACTGGACCAGCATCTTCCAAATCAAACTGATCATGTAGGGGCGGAATTGCCCGTAAATACCATGAATATTTTTTTGAGAGGCCGTTTATAATTTTGTAGGTTTCTGTTGGATCAATATCTTCAACTTCGTTAATCCTGAAATTTAACATGTCACCAAATGTTTGCAAACGTACAGCTTCTATGATTTCACCAATAACCAACAACTCTTTATCTATTTTTTTCATATAATTTTCATCTTAATATACCCATATTTTACCTCAAAACACCTATAAAATCAAGCATTGACTTTTCTATACTTTTCTGTTATTATGTGCTATTCTATAAGGGCGAACACAACCTTTTAGAACCAAAGATATTTCTTTGCGGAATTGGGTTTTTTTGGATTACCCATCCTACGAGTGTAGGAATGGGTGTCCGAAAAACTGCTTGTAGGAACCCGCAAGGGTTCTTGAAAGGTGTGTTCGCATCGGATGCCCTTTTTTGTTTAACTATTTTTATTTAATTTAGTTCTTACAGTATGCTTAAAATATTTTTGTTTTTAGGAATTATTTTATTGATTGTTGGTGCAGGTTGTACCCAGCCTTCAAATAGAATAGAAGAGTTAGAAAGACAAGTTGAAGAATTAAGTGCAAAAGTATCATCGACTGAATCAGTTGTTTCTCCTACAGACCCAGTTGTATCATCTACGGTTACAACAACGGTTAAACAAGAGCCCATTATGGTTGACCCAGTAAAGAAAGTGATTCAACCAGTGAAACACATTGTACAGCCCGTTGAAATCCAACAACCTGCATTGCAAAATGATTCACTTGAAAAGATTTCAAATCAGCTAGAAGAGATGAACAATCTACAAAAACAAAAGGAACAAGAGGAGAAAGATAAACAAAAGGTTGCATGGTGTGATACCCTTGCTACACAAGAAGCAAATTCAATATATAACACCGCGATAAATTCCCCAAGTTCAATAACTGATCCAAAATGTCAACAATATAAAAAGTCATTACCTGAAATTGTTGCAGAAAATCCGCAACCAACATCTGGCTCGAATGCGTTGACACTGTGGCATGAAAAGATTCTTACTTTATACAAGGAAAAAACACAACAGTTAGCCGAATGTGTATATGGAAATACATACGGCGTAGCAATGTATAATTGTATTCATAATCAATAACTGATTAAATATATAGTGAGTAGCAGTGGGTAGTAAATTTGTCCTAATCCATGACGGTCATCGCACAATGCAAAGTTGTGCAACACGGCTCGCCTTGGGGCTCACTCGTGTACGCACAACATGACATTGTGCAACGCCCTCGAGATGGTTAAGCAGGTCTGTGGTGCAACCCTATCAAACTGTAGTGAGCAGAAGAATGTAGTAAAATTATTATTAAATTTGCTTATGGATATAAAAGAAGTGACAAGAAAAACAACGCTCCCTGTGGCAATTGTAATTTCAGCCATTGTTTTAGCTGTAGGATTTTATGCTGTTCAATACAGCAAGCAACAGTCCATTGAAAGACAGCAGATGCTTGAATTGCAAGAAAAGAGATCATTAGAAGAAAAAAAAGCTGAGCAAGCACAAGATCAAGCGCAAAAAGAATATATAGCAGAAAGGAAAAGTGATTGTCTGGATATCTATAAGACGGAAAGTGATAAGTGGAATAATGTACGAGGGTGGCGTTATTCTGAAGATGACAATGAGTGTTTTATAAGGTATAAAGAGCCCAATCCAAAAAGCGATGCAAAGTGTGATGAGAATTATCCGACTGGTGGCGATTATGGTTTTATTTTCTTTCGTGATAATTCACTTTGTAAAGACGGAGAGTTTGAAAATTCATTTTGAGTCACACGACTTTACATAGTTTATAGCGTCAAATTTGGTATATAGACATACCTCTTCTCCCCCTGTAAAATAGTTCTAACTTCCTTCACGATGGCCTGCAATAAAAATTTAGAAAAGGTAGCACAGGGATCCCTAATCAGATTCTTACCTGTATTCAGATAAAATATCTAAGATAACA
>PFBU01000059.1:8055-12195 GCA_002773185.1 Candidatus Magasanikbacteria bacterium CG10_big_fil_rev_8_21_14_0_10_36_16
AACTCATTTTTTATTAATTTTAGATATATATGAACAAAAAACTTCTTTTCCCATTTTTGTCTATTTTTGGCTTTGATGTTTTAGAAGTTTACAATGGAGAAGAAGGTTTGAAAATTGCTTTGGAGCAACAGCCTGATTTTATTTTGTCAGATATTAAGATGCCAGTGATGGATGGAATCCAAATGATTACCAAAATTCGTCACAGTGGAGATTGGGGTAAAGCTGTACATATTTTGATGTTAACACAGGTATGGTGGAGATAGAAAATATTTCCAAAATTATTGAGCAGAGTGTAAATGATTACGTTGTTAAGGATGCTATGAATCTGGATGATATAGTCACCAAAGTAAATGAAAAACTAGCTGGAAAATAAAAGTTTTTTTGTAAATTGAGAGAAGTCTATTTTTTAGGCTTTTTTTATTTGATTTTTTTTGTTTTTTTTGCTATACTCAGCTTCAAGATATGTGATTCTTTTTGGTCTTACATATCTATAGCATCGTGGCCAAAAAATTAAACTTCTACGGTGTTTTTATAATTTATTTTTGTATGTTCAAAAAAACTCTTATATTTGTGAGTATTGCCTTGTCTTTGTTAATGCCTTTTTTGGTTAAAGCTGAGGTTGTTGGTGATGTGGTGGATACAAACAACTTTTTGGCAATAATTTTTTCTGACAGTTATGTCCAAGTTGGTAAAAAAATAATTTTTGATTCTAGTAAATCTGTTTTACCAAACAATATTACTAATCAAACATATTACTGGAAATTTGGTGATCAGGCTTATGAGTATGGTGTTGAAGTTGTGCATGATTATACAAAGGTAGGTACCTATAAGGTAGGATTGGACATTTCCTATACAGATGAAAATGGACAAAGACAAACCTTGTCCAGTACCAAAGAAATTTTTGTCTATGACACCAGAGCACTCATGATTGTAGATGAAAAAACTCAAGATGAAACAAATCTGATAATAGAACAGGCCAAAGAACAAGGCGTGGCTTTGCAAGTATTATCACCAAATTCTTTTGAAGAAAGCTTTTCCTCAGAAGATGTTCTTGTCAAACTCATTAGTGAAAATAGTCAGTATGTCAAAAATTCTGATATAATTTTATTTTATACTAAGTCTTTGCGTGGTTTACAAGCTTTTACACAATATTTTCAATCTTTGAATGACGGAGACAAAGAATTGGTTCGTAACAAATTTTTTACAGTAATCACCAGTGGAAATATCCCAGTAGTTACACATGGTGTATATCAAAATTATAAAATTATTAGTCCAAGTTATATTTTGTTGACTAGGCCTGAGGCATTAGTGCCAATACTCAGTATCAAAAAAATAGGGGACATAGAGACATCTCTTTTTGGACGTGGCGTAGAGTTTGTCCATGTGGACGATTCTAGTAGTAAAAATGGTTGGTTTTTTTTGACTACTTTGGTCAATTATTTTATTGAAAAAGGTGTACCTGCTGACAGTGTTTATCTTATTTTGATTATTCCATTTTTGTCTTTTTTAATCATTTTTTTTCGTAATGTAGTGGGTATCAATACTTTTGGAGTTTTTACCCCTATTATTGTGACTATTGCTTTTTATATCTTAGGTTTACCTTTGGGTTTACTTACTTTTTTCTTGGCAGTCGTAGTTAGTCAAATAATTAAATATCTTTTTGACAAAGTAGAGCTATTGAATTTGTCCAAAGTTGGTTTGAATTTATCTTTCATTTCTATTTCCTTTTTGTTTTTAATCGCATTAGTTTTGAAGTTTAATTTATCTTTATCTTTGACAGGAGCAATATTTCCGATGTTGGTGATGACAACTTTGTCAGAAAAATTTATGGAAGCAAAACTTGAAACTGGTTTGAGGTCAGCTTTTTTTGGAGTTTTGGAAACTTTGTTTGTGGTTTTGTTGTCGTACTATCTGATGGTTTGGACAGCTTTCAACAATTTACTTATTTCTTGGCCAGAAATTGTCTTGTTTCCAATTTTCCTCATGTTTTTACTTGGCAAATTTACTGGTCTTCGTGTTAGTGAATATATTAGATTTAGAAGTTTATTTTTGAATCATACTGGTGAAGAAGAATAAAAATTATTTTTTAAATTATGAAATTTTTTGCAAGAGCCAACGCTATCTTGGGGATGAATGCTCGTAATCTCCATTATGTTGGTCGTTACAATACCAAACAAAGTAAAAAGTTTGCTGATGATAAGATCTACACCAAAAATTTTTTGATGGCTAGAGGTGTTGGTGTGGCCAAGATTTATAATATTATCAAAAGACACAAAGAATTAGCTGATATCAACCCAAAAACTTTGCCAGCTACTTTTGTTATCAAGCCAAATCATGGTTTTGGTGGTGAGGGGATTATTGTTATCAAAGAACATAAGGGTTTAATTTTCAAAGATGTGACTGGCACTCAGTATCAATGGCGTGATTTGTATTTGCATATGGTGTCTATTCTTGATGGTAAGTATTCTATTTCTGGACTTTCTGATCAGATTATTTTTGAAGAAATGCTTTTTCCGCACAAAGAGTTGTATCCATTTACAGAAGTTGGTTTGCCAGATATCAGAGTGATTGTTTTCAATTATGTGCCAGTCATGGCTATGCTTCGTTTGCCGACTTTTGAATCTCATGGCAAAGCCAATTTACATTTGGGTGGTATAGGTGTTGGGATTGATATTGCCACTGGCAAAGCCAATTATGCTGTCCACCACAACAAATTTATTAGGAAATTGCCAAATGGTGAAAAAATTCGTAATATCAAATTGTCAATGTGGGATGAAATTTTAATCACAGCTTCAAAAGCCCAACAAGCTAGTCAAGTAAAGTTTTTGGCAGTAGATTTGGTGCTTAGTAAAACTGGAGTAAAGATTTTGGAATTGAATGCTCGGGCTGGTTTGGGAATTCAAATTGCCAATCAGATTCCTTTGAAACATCGTTTACAAAAAGTAGAAGACTTGAAAGTCTCTAGTCCTGAAAAGGGTGTGGAAGTGAGTAAAGCTTTGTTTAGTGCTGTACCAAAAAAACCAGAGAAAAAAAACAAACTAAAATCTGACAAAAAAATTATTGGACTTTTTGAAGAAATAAATATTTTGAATACTCCTAATACTGCTGTTTTGACTAAAATAGATCCACATAGTAACGAAGTTTTATTTGATGAATCCTTAGAAGGTTTGGAAAAATTAACACGCTATACTGATGTGGTAATTAGAGGAGAAAGAGTAAGGTTTTCTTTTAGAAAAGCTGATTTATCAGCTAATCCTTACAAAGTGATTATTGGTGGTAAAACACTCAATAATTTTTTGATTGACCCAAAACTTAGAGAAGAAATTGATTCTTCCAAAACAGTCTCTGTTGCCAAGACTATTTCAGAAAAGATTATTAAAAATATTGACAAAAAACTTTCTATTACTGACAAACAATTGAAAATTTTGTTGTATATCAAACCGCTCAATTTGCAAGAAGAGAAAAAAAAATTTTTGGCTACCAAAGATTTTTCACCACATTTCATCTACAAAAAACCAGATATCAATTTTACCTCTCTTTTGCGTGAGGTGAGTGCTCTGCCAAAAAATATCAATCATCCGCTCTATCCTTTGTTTGTAAAAAAGATAGATGAGATTATTTCCAAGATTCAGTTTTTGGATGCTGTGGGTACTTCTGATTATACAGAGGCCTCACAAGAATTATATGGTATTGTGGATGAAGCTCTTTTGGAAAAAGCCAAACAATATCTCATAGACAATCCTATCCAAGAAGATAAGAGTAAAAAAGTTGGTGCCAAACAAATTATCAAAGATTTTGAACTTGTGTTGCAACAAAATAGACTTAGTAACTGGAAAATCAGAACTTCTGAAAATGTCAGATCTATTTCTATTGACCCTCGCAAAAGAAATATTTTTATCAAAAGTACTTCCAAACGTAGTAAAAATCACCTTAAAGCATTGTTAATACATGAAATAGGTACTCATGTTTATCGTTATGAAAACGGTGCTTTGCAAGATTACAAAATTTTCAAGCGTGGTACAGCCAACTATTTGGAAACAGAAGAAGGTTTGGCCATTTATAATCAAAAAAAATTAGGACTAAATCTGGGTTTAAAGGATGTGTGGCCAACTTACTTAGTCATTGCTATTTATTATGCTC
>PFBU01000036.1 GCA_002773185.1 Candidatus Magasanikbacteria bacterium CG10_big_fil_rev_8_21_14_0_10_36_16
CAGAATAGATTTTGGTGACCTCAATAGCTTCTTTGGTTGTCATTTGTGGGAGTATAGATGGTAATGTTCTGGCTAACAAAGTCTTACCAGATCCTGGTGGTCCGGAGAGTAAAATATTGTGTCCACCACTGGCAGCAATTTCCAATCCTCGTTTGGCAAATTCTTGACCTTTGACATAGGTCATATCAAGTTCGTTGACAGGGTTTTCAAACCACTCTTGCAGAGAAATATTTTCCATTTTTTTTATCTCCTGGTTTTGTATTATGTGGTTGATTACCTCAGCAAAAGTTTTGACAGGATAAATATTGATACCGTGGATAATGGCCGCTTCTTTAGCATTGGCTTCAGGCACAAAAATATTTCGGTAGCCATGGTCTCGCGCAAAAATAGCAAGAGGTAGGATACCAGTAGTATGGCGTAAACTGCCATCAAGAGCCAATTCTCCTACAAAAATACTGTTTTGTAAATTTATGGAAGCTAATTTCTCAGAAGAAATATACATACCAATTGCAATTGGTAAATCATAAGCAGTGCCTTCTTTACGGACATCAGCTGGGGCAAGATTTATGATGATTCTACTGTTATTAGGGAAAGAAAGGTTGGTATTTTTCCAAGCTGTCCTGATTCTTTCTTTGGCTTCCTGGATAGAGGTATCTGGTAACCCGACGATTTGAAAACCTGGCCAACTACCAGAAATATCCACCTCTACTTCTATAGGTGTACAATCCAAACCTAAAATAGCTACCGAATTTATTTTTATAAACATATAGAAGTTTATTAGTTCCAGTCAGGGGCTGGTCAGCCTCTGACTGATATTGGTTTAGTAGATTATTTGTGGATAGTAAATTATAAAAACAAAATCTTCCTTTGCTGGAAGATTTTGTTTGAAATTTATCTAATGCCCTCCAGCAATAAACTGTTTTTGAAGTACTAATAAACTATTAAACTAATAATCCAATAAACTCATTTTTAAAAAGATTAAGTTTTCTTTTTGTTTGCTTTACTCAACAATAGAATTGCCCCAATAATGATTGTAATATCAGCAAGATTCATGACAGAAGTTAAAACACGAAAGTAATCAATAGTAATAGAAAAAAACACCCTATCTATAAGATTAGAGATTGCCCCAGCAAAGATAAGACAGACACCAAGATAAAAATTATTAGTTTTATGTTTATTTTTGTACCACCAATAAGCTAGAGCTATCAAAATAAGTGGAGTTAGTAATAAAATAGCCACCTGAGGAACAGGTAAACTAAAAGCTATGCCTGGGTTGGGGAAGTATTCCCAGCCCAACCAAGTTTTCAGGATATAAAATTTGAAGTTTTGATGATGAAAGGCTAAGTATTTCAAAATCTGATCAAATACAAACAAAAAACCACTTAGTAGAAAATATATCTTCAAGTGGTTTGATTTCATATTAAAATTTTTGAGGAGAAATTAAAGTTCTTGAGTGATAGTTTTTTTGCAACTTACACAAGCTCCAGAAGTAGGGCGAGCGCGTAGTCTTTTTTCTTCAATAGGTTGTTTACAATATTTACAAATGCCATAAGTACCTGCTTTTAGATTTTTCAAAGCTTTGTCAACATCTTTTAATTCTTTTTCAAGTTGCATTTCTACTGGTTTGTTGGCTAAATATTCAGTAACTTCAAGAGTGTTTTCGTCCACATCATCTCCATACTCTGAATAAGAGGTGTTGTATTCGTCTGCTATGTGTGGGTCTTTTTTGGCAAATTTTTCCAAATCAGCTACCAACTTTGTTCTTTGTGTTAGTAATAGTTCGTCCATTTCTTTGAGGAATTTTGGGTCTAAAGTTATTTTTGTAGTTTTCATATTTGTTTAGCTTGTTTTTATGGAGAAATTATATAACAAAGGTCTCAAAAATGCAAGGGTATAGTTAAACATACCAATATACCAATAATACTAATGGTCTGTACCAATTTAGCAAAATTCGTAACACTAGTATATTTGTATATTTTATTAGGTAAATAAGTTAGTTTGCAGAATTTTGAGTAAAAAAAAGAGGCATCCGTAGCCCTAGTAAATTTAGGTGGCTGGAGCCTCTAAATATCCTAGGAACCGGTATTGTCCAAGTTGTTTAAATATTTTAGGGTAAAACACTTAAATAACTTGGAAAATGCCAGGGTAAACCTGGGACTTTAAAGCTTCGACCGCTCGCTGGTGTAGGCCTCAAGCAAGTATCTTTTTAGGAAAACTTACTATAGTAGAGGGCACCTGTTTAAACTTTTGTTGTTTATGTTTGTATAGTCTCCGAAGAGGCTATAATTGGTGCAAGCAGTAGCTAAGCTGTGAGAGAGATTCCCACGTGTCTTGTTTAAGTATCTCTGATACTTAGTTTATGACATTTGAAAAACTCTTTTGTAATGTTCACAAATATATTATAGCATTTTTTACACATATTGTCAATAGTCTGGTGTTTTTGACTTAAATTAGCTTAAAAATGTGATAATTTAGCGAAAAAAATGTATAAACTAGTCTATACAACAGTAAAAAGTGGGTACTTTATCCCCAAATCAGGTCTTTTTTCCACAGAGTTATCCACAATGTATAGAATAATCTATACAAAAATATGTTTTGAACTGTTCAAAAGTGGTGGATTTGTTGTGATTAATTTTTTTTATGGTTTGTTTTTTGTGGTTCAAATATGGCACTTATCCCCGTTTTGGTCATCTTTTCCCCAGGTTTATCCACATTTGTATAGAGTTTTCTAGACAAATGTTATAAAAATACTTAATTATAAAGGTCTAAAAATAAAAAACAGTCCTATTTTGAACTGTTTTTAGATAATTTTTTTCTAAACAGTGAAGCCCGAGCATTTCGCAACGGGCTTGGTCACTGATCAGCAGAACCCTTTGCAGGTGCAAACACCTGAGGGGTCACAGCTTCCGCAATTTGGGCAGTGGAGCTTATGACAGACATGGCATTCCTTCGCGAAGCGCTCGTCAAGGGTAGTTTTGCAAACAATGCATTTGGTAAAATACCAAATCTTGTCGCAATCAACACAACGTCGCGCGGGGTAGCCGGCCTTGTAGTCAGGCACGGATTCTCCTCCGCAGACGCAGACTTTAGAGAAGTCAATATTTTCTTCAGAACCTTCTCTTTTTCGCATTTTTTACCTCCTTGCGAAGTGTCAGAGATATTTTTAGTATAATACTTTTAAATTAAGATTGTCAATGTTTATTTGTATAGATTGGTGTAGACAAGTGTCATAAAAACATTAAAACATAAAAGTATTAAAATGATTTAAATATAAATACAAGTAAAATGTTTTTTATAACTTTATTTTTTTGTAATGTTCTTATAAATATCTATTTATCAACAACTAACAAATCTATACAAAAAATGTTATACTGATTTTGTAATAATTAATCTTTTTATATGAATAAGAACATTGAAACATTAAAAAATTTTACTGTCAAAAATATTCCAAACTTGGATGTGGCCGTTTTGGGGGCTTTGGAACTTTTTGTATCTGCTAAATTGCCAGAATATAGTGTCAAATTCAAAAAACCTTTGGTTGTTGGTAGTGTGAATGCGGCTTTTACTGGCAGGGTTTTGTTTTCAGATAGAGATGTGGTGTTTGCTGATGAAAGTAATTTTTTAGACAAGCTCAATAATATTAAAGGAATTGATGGTGCAATACTTATTTCAGCTTCTGGAAGTAAACATGCTATCTTGATTGCGAGAGAACTAAAGAAAAGAAATATAACTACATTTCTTATAACTAACAACGAAAATGCTCCTGCCAAAAAATATATTGTAAAAGAAAATTTGTTTGTCTTCCCAAAAAATCGTGAACCTTATACCTATAATACCTCAACTTATATGGGTATGATGTTTGGTCACACTCATGAAGATCCTGCCCATATTTATAATTTCATTTTGAAAAAAACACAAAAAGAAATAAAGAAAGATTTTGCTAAGTATGATGCGTACTATTTATTGGTACCAGAAAAATTTTCAGAAATGAAAGGTATGTTTTTGACCAAGTTTGATGAAATGTTTCAGCCGGCAGTATCTGGTAGAGTTTTTACTTTTGAAGAAAGTAAGCATGCTAAGACTGTGGTACGTAGCGACAAAGAACTTTTTATTAGTTTTGGTGAAGAAAATAAGTATTATGGACCCGTCAAGAATAGGATGCACATTACTTTACCAAGAGAGATAAATTATGCTGGATTTTTGGCTATAGTTTATTATGTACTTGGAAAAGTCCAAGGTGCTTATCCTCCATATTTCCAAAAAGGTATCGCAGCTTATTGTAAAAAGGCTTCCGAAATTTTTGGATATGAGATTAAACCTATCGTAGAATAGACAAATGCGAGTAGTTTAGTTGTTAGATTATTTATGTATAAACGTTTTAATATTTTTGTCCATTGTCACATTGTCCAATTGTTATATTGTGGTTTTCAGTACGACAATTTGGCAATATGACAAGGAAATAATTTTTTGACATAAAAAAAATTTTGTATGAAACATAAAACATTTAACATTCCTGAAGTTCCAACAATCTTTACAATTTTTGGGGCGACCGGAGATTTGATGGAACACAAAATTGTGCCTTCTTTATTTTTTCTCTACAAACAAAAAAGATTGCCAAAACATCTTAGAATTCTTGGTTTTGCGCGTCGTGAGATTAGCGACAAAGATTTTCGTAAAAAAATATTTACTGTTTTGCAAGAAATGAATTTTGTAAAACAAGAAAAACAAGTAGAAAATTTTTTGAAACTTTTTGAATATGTCAGAGGAGATTTTGCTGATGCCAAAAGTTTTGAAAATTTGGGAAACAAAGTAAAATCAGTAGAAGATGAATGGAAAATTTGTGCTAACAAACTTTATTATCTAGCTGTACCACCAAATTTCATGCATGAAATTGTCAGTAATCTGA
>PFBU01000066.1 GCA_002773185.1 Candidatus Magasanikbacteria bacterium CG10_big_fil_rev_8_21_14_0_10_36_16
CGACTGAAAGGAGTCGAGGGACCCCCTTGCTGTCTAATCTTCCAAACAATGATTCTGGGATTCCTGCCTGCCGGCAGGCAGGTCTCTACTTCGTTCACTCGTCCCTCGTTCACTCCGCTCGGAATGACGTTTCTATTTTATCTTAAAAAGGTGTGCACTACCGCTCGTAGGGGGAGAAATTGAAAACAAACAAAAAAAGCTTTATCTTTAAGCTTTTAAATGGTGTGGTGGAGCGAGGCGGCGGAGCGTCCCGAAGGAAGCTCCACCGCCTGCCGTGTCAGACCCTCAGTCGTCTGGCGGCAGGTAGTAGGCACTACACTGCAGCGTCAAGACTTTCTTGAAGGCCGGGTCGTAGTTTGACGACCCGTAGCAGATCGGGGTGCACCCGGCCTCGTCGAGAGCGGCTTGGCCGCCGACGAACGCCGAGTAGTCGATCTGTCCTTGTGGGCAACTGTCCCTGTCAGTTGCCCACTGCCCAGTGAAGGTGTTGATGGAATCGACGTAGTCCCATCGCCACCCCGGGCAGTAAGTAAAGTGATGGCAATTCCCGCTTGGGCAGGACGGCCAAGGAGTCACCGACGGGTCAGGGATGTCACCGTCGAGGTTTTCAGAGTTGCCATGGATCTCACCGCTACTAAAGAGTGTGTAACACCCTTCGGGCGGTTTGTAGATACACCGGTGCGACTGCTGGTCACATCCGACGAACTCGGTGAGCAAGTCACCGTCATCGTCGGGGCAATCGTTGTCACTCTTGCATAACGGCCGTGGATCATACCAAGTATCCACGTCGTCCTGCTCGAGCGGAGGATCTCCGGGGTCATACCACCCCTCCTCCTCGAAGTTGTTTTCTTTTGGGACGAATCCCTGACGATGCTGGGAGAACAGAAGAGCGTCGTCCGTGTATGCATCGTAGCCGACGCCTACATCCGCGAAACGGATGTCAGGCGATGATGACGCGTCCACCGCAGCATCGTTGTTGTATCCTCCGTCGCAAGCGACGAAAAAGGAAGCGACGATAGCAAACACTGACATCAGAGCGAAACGAAACATGAAGACCTCACGGTGTAGGGTTCCCCAAATGGGTAGATGGTGCTCTCACTTGTTCGAGAACGCCAAAGTTGGGGAAAACTAAGCTCAATATAGCACATTTTTGGCTTTTTGTCAAGATTGACATATAAAAAAATAGCTAAATATAGCTATTATTTGAAGAAAAAATTGTTAATAAAACTACATTTTATTTATATTTAAATGATATGAAATAACCATAATAACCCATCCCAACCTCCCCTACCAGGGGAGGAGACATAAAAATATTTGTGTCGATTTGTGTAACATTTGTGTTATCCAAAACGTCAAAAAATAAAAAACAGCCTCTAAAAAAGAGACTGCTTTAACGAAAATTTAATTTAAATATGATTGATCACAAACTACAACGACGTCGCGTCACAGACATTCCAACCCTCTGGCACATCACACGGCGTTGGGAAGGCCTGACAAATTGTCCCTTCAGCTTGTCTGGCATAAGTCATCATCTGCACACAAACACGCTTTTCACGGACATCCCAGTGCGTTAGGGGCCTATCAGGATTGGTCATGTCAGTAAATTGAAATGTAGCCAAAATTTCATCAAAATTCTTGGCATCACTATTCATCTCCAAAACATAATCTCCCATATTTACTTCCACAACTGTGAAAGATTTGGTACTACTTAGGAAAGTCTGAGTATATTTGAAAGCTTCTTTGTCAGCCAAATTTATTTTTATTTTTTTGCTTGCATCTACTGGATGACTAACAAGTTGTTTGAAAATACTCAAATATTCACTACTACTGGTATCAGTAATTGTCACTCCCCCATTCCAATAATTTACTATCCAATCTTGAGGATACTTGATACTAAAGTTGGCAAAGTCAGCAATATTCAATGTCTGAGTCAGTTGTAATTTTTCTTGTTGTTGTGTTTCCAAAGCTTTTTTCTCAGCGTTTTCTCTTATCTGCGCAGGAGTTACTTCTTGAACTACAGGATTACTAAAGTTCTCTACATTTTGTGATAAATTACATCCTGCTCCAAGAGTCATGGTAAAAGCAGAAATAATACCAAGCAAAGTAACAAGCCCAAGATAAGTCTTGTGTGTTTTTTTACCTTTACGACCCAAAGTCTTTTCAGTAAAAGCAATGCGTTCACGAGTCGGAATTACAGTATCAGGATTGAGTGAAATACTGTCTATACCTTCACGTACAAGCATCTCAGCAAATTCTGGATAATCACTTGGCGCCTGACCACAAATGCCTACTTTACGTTTGTGTTTGTGAGCAGACCTAATAACATCTTTGATAAGTTTCACTACTGCTTGATTTTTTTCACTATAGACATGACTAACAAGAGCAGAATCTCGGTCAACGCCAAGAGTAAGCTGGGTCAAATCATTGGAGCCAATACTAAACCCGTCAAATAGCTGAGCGAAATCATCAGCCAAAATTACATTGGAAGGGATTTCACACATAACATAAACTTGCAAACCTTCTTTACCACGCTCAAGACCAAATTCTTTCATGGTGTCTAAAACTTTTTGACCTTCTTCTGGTGTACGACAAAATGGAATCATGACAATAAGATTTTTTAGTCCCCACTCTTCACGGACTTTCTTGATTGCTTCACATTCAAGTTTAAAACCTGGTTTATATTCTTTGGAATAATACCTACTTGCCCCACGCCAACCAAGCATAGGATTTTCTTCTTTTGGTTCAAATTCTTTGCCACCAATCAGAGTAGCATATTCATTGGTCTTGAAATCTGACAGACGCACAATCACATCTTTTGGATAAAATGAAGCAGAAATACGAGCAATACCTTCGGCTAATTTGTCCACTGCATAATCTGATTTTTTCTTGTAACCACGAGTAATCTCAGCAATTTGTTTCTTGGCTTTTTTATCTTTCAATTTGTCATAATTGAGCAATGCCAAAGGATGAATACGAATAAAATTACTAAAAATAAATTCTTCACGAGCCAGACCAACTCCATCATTTGGTAAAAATGACAATGAAAAAGCATGATCAGGATCACCGACGTTCATCATTATCTTGGTATTAGTTTTGTCCACTTGCTTGATTTCAGTTTTTTGAACTTCAAAAGGTAACATTTCTTTGTAAATAACACCTTCATCGCCATTGGTACAACTAACAGTAACTTGTTCACCAGTCTTCAAAATCTTGCGAGCATTTTTGGCACCAACAATACAAGGTACACCAAGCTCACGAGAAACAATAGCGGCGTGAGAAGTCTTGCCACCTTGTTCAGTCACAATAGCCGAAGCAATACGCATGATAGGTTCCCAATCTGGATCGGTAATTCTGGTTACTAAAACTTCACCTTTTTTGAAAAGTTTCATTTGTTTTGGATTGTCTATTACTCGAACTTTGCCAGCACCAATCTTTTGACCAACTGAAGTACCTGTTAGTAACACTTTTCCTTTTTTATTCAAAATATATGTTTCAATAAAATTCTTGTCATTGTTGGCTTTGACAGTCTCTGGACGAGCTTGAACTATATAAAGTTTACCTATTTTACCATCTTTGGCCCATTCAATATCTTGGTGTTTACCATAATAAGTTTCAATTTCTACTCCCCATTTTGCTAACTGCAAAACATCATCATCAGAAATTGCAAATTTATTTTGTTGAACACGAGGTACAGACATTTGTTTGGTACCTGTCTTACCATAAACAAGTTTTACTTCTTTGGTACCCAGAATTTTACTAATAATTGATTTTTTGTTCATTTTCAAACCTTCTTTGAAAACATAATATTGATCTGGAGTAACCCGGCCTTTGACTACATATTCACCAAGTCCATAGGCAGAATTGATAAGTACCACACCTGAAAAACCAGACTCAGTATCAAGCGTAAACATCACACCACTAGCCCCAGATTCTGAACCAACCATAATTTGTACAGTCACTGACAATGCCACATCAAGATGATCAAAACCTTTGGTCTCACGATAAGAAATAGCTCGGTCAGTAAAGAGTGACGCGATACATTTTTTTACAGCCAAACCTAAATCTCTTTTACCGACTACGTTCAAATATGTTTCTTGTTGTCCTGCAAAACTAGCATCTGGTAAATCTTCAGCTGTAGCTGATGAACGGACAGCCACAGCAACATTTTTTAATTTTTGTGACTCAGATAATTTAGTATACGAGTCTTCGATTTCTTTTGACAACTCTTTTGGAAAACTTGCTCCCAAAATCATTTTACGAACTTTGGCACCAACTTGAGAAAGATTTTTGATATCATTTATATCCAAATTTTTGACAGTTTCTTTTATTTTTTTTCTAAGTCCAGTTTTATCCAAAAATTCCCAATAACTAAAAGAAGTTACAGCAAAACCATTTGGGACACTGATACCTTTGGTAGTCAAATTGTTGTACATCTCTCCCAAACTTGCATTCTTACCACCTACCAATGGAATATCCTTAATACTGATTTCATCAAACCACAAAACACGCTTTTCCTTTTTGGAAGCATCTATTTTGTTATTTTCTTTCCTCCCTTTATCCGCGACTTTGGAAGAATTGACGCGGTCTTTTTTCATAAAAAATTTGGTTAAAATTGATGAAAATTAGTTGCTAAAATTATAGCACAAAACTGCAAAAAAACAAAACCCTTTTATTTATATTTATTAACAAATAATTTAAACGACGTCTCATGCAAAGAAAGACCCCCTCTAACTCCCCCTAGTAGGTGGAGTGTACAGTAATTTTAATCAAAATCAAGAAAATTACGCACAACCTTGCGGAGATTTGCTATAGGTCGAGTGTTAAACCTTTTTCTTGAACATTTAAGTGTCATCCC